>CAXMUJ010000051.1:0-16394 GCA_964196455.1 uncultured Myxococcota bacterium
GCTGCATCTGCAAGTCCGTGTTAGGATTATCTGGTCACAAAATGAACGAGGCCAAATGATTTCCGGTCGTCGACCCGACCCGAAATTCAACAAAGTAGACACGCGAAACTAGCGCGTGCGAAGCCCGTCCACATCAGCTAAACTGTTGCGAAAACGGGGGATCATCCATGTTTATCGCACTTAAAATCATCCACATCCTGTGTATTTTCGTTGGTGGCGGGGCCTCGATCGGCAACGCGGTTCTGATGAAACGC
This sequence comes from uncultured Myxococcota bacterium, assembly GCA_964196455.1. Classification (GTDB taxonomy): domain Bacteria; phylum Pseudomonadota; class Alphaproteobacteria; order Rhodobacterales; family Rhodobacteraceae; genus Amylibacter. Next base: position 255 of record CAXMUJ010000051.1, read on the forward strand.
GTCACGGCGTCGGGCAATCCGCCGCCGCCGTTGGTCGCCGACGCGATGGGGGTGTTGGCGCGCATGGGCCTGGCCGCGGTCATCCTGCTGTGGCTCACCGGCCTACCACTTGTGTTCCTTATTCACGGCTCGCTTGCTGTTGGCTTGGTGTTTTACCTCAAACTAATCAGCGCATCGGTGGTGTTGGCGAGTGTGAGCTTGATCAATCTGGAACGCGCACATGCCCGCACGCAAGGCCGCACGCCCAAAGCCGCCAAAATGAAGATCTTGGCCAAGGTCAGTCAATTGTCAACCGTCGTTGCCATCGCTTGCGCAGTGATCGCATTCAACTGATCGGCCCCCCGATACTTGCCAAAATATTTCGACGTATACGAGAGTGGTGAAGACCCGCTTGAAAGCATGTCCAAGTGCCGGCTCTGATCGAAACCAAGCTGTTGCATGCGACAGCCAAACCGCTGCACAACCGGTCTATAACCCTCTTGTTTTCGCCGTCAAAACCGATCTGGCCGGTTTCATCGGGCACAAACCCAGGTTTTGCGCAACAGCCTGAAACAGCAAAAGGCCCCGCACGATGACGGGGCCTCAAAAATTCTGGTCTCTGATCTGGTCTTTGACCGGGCTATTCAGCCAATGACAGGCCAACAAAGCGTGGCTCACCATTGCGGCGCACCAACAACAGAACAGACTTCCGTCCGGCCTCTCTGGCGATTTCAAACGCTGCGGTCAGCTCTTTTGGTGATGTCACTTTTTGCTGAGCCACTTCGGAAATCACGTCACCTGCGCGCAGACCTTTTTCATAGGCGTCCGAGTCTTCGGCAACGTCCAGAATAGCAACACCATCGACGCCTTCTTTGAGTTGCAACTGTTCACGGATTTTGTCGTCAATAGACGAGAACATCATGCCCAGACCTTTTTCCGGCTCCATTTCATCGGGTTTGGCAACGGCTGGCACAAGCTCTGCTTCTTCGGCGCGTTCGCGATGACCCAAGACAACTTTCAATGTCATGGTCTTGCCGTCGCGAAAGACAACGACGCGAACTGATTTGCCCACTTCGGTAATGCCCACCAGTTGAACCAACTCTCGTGTGTCCTTGATGTCTGTGCCATCAAAGGACAGGATTACATCGCCGGACAAAATGCCTGCTTCGCGCCCCGGTCCTTCTGGTACTTTGCTGACCATTGCGCCGGCAACAGTTTCAAGTCCCAGTGCATCGGCCATATCCGGACCTACGTCCTGAATTTGAACACCCAGCCAACCGCGTCGTGTTTTGCCAAATTCCTGCAACTGGGCAACAACGCGTTTCACAACATTGGAAGACATGGAAAACCCAAGCCCGATTGAGCCGCCATTGGGCGAGATGATCGCGGTGTTCACGCCAATGACGTCGCCATCCATGTTGAACAAGGGACCGCCAGAGTTTCCGCGGTTAATCGCGGCATCTGTCTGGATAAAGTCGTCATAGCTGCCGCGCAACGATCTGTTGCGGGCCGAAATAATTCCGGCTGAAACTGAAAAGCCCTGACCCAGCGGGTTGCCCACGGCCATAACCCAGTCACCAACACGCGAAATGTCGCTGTCACCAAAGCCAACAAAGGGCAAAGGTTCATCGGCTTCGACTTTCAAAACAGCGATATCGGTCTTGGGATCGGTGCCAACCAGCGTTGCATCACGTTCTGACCCGTCAAAGAACTCGATGACAATCTCGTCTGCGCCGTCAATGACATGGTTATTGGTTACGATATAACCGTCTGCCGAAACGACAAAGCCCGAACCAAGCGCCGAACTGCGCTGTGGGCGATCTTGTTGCTGGCCGCGATCCAGAAAATCGCGGAACATATCTTCAAATGGCGATCCTTCGGGAACCTGCGGCATGGTGCGCTCGCCCCGGCCAACAACAGTGGTTGTCGTGGTGATGTTTACAACCGATGGGCTGAGCCGTTCGGCCAGATCGGCAAAACTGTCGGGGGCACCGCGGGCAGCGGCGACTACGGCTTGCGCCATAATAAAAGCCAGCGTCAGCATCGCTCCAACCATATAAAATTGTATCCGACTTCTTTGATCTGTTTGGGCTAGTACAACCGCTTTCACGTTAAAACTCCTTTTGAAACTGCAACATCTCGGGTCATTCAGTTGCCCGGTATGGTTCTATATGTGTGTCTTACAGGAAACATTACAACCAAATCTGAATCGCTCGCGCTCAAATTGGCGTGAACGCGCGAGAGCAGTGCAGATATCCGCCGATTATCCGAAAGATTTTGCAAGCGTCAGCAACAAAACCCCCAGGATCATGATACCCAACCCGATCACGCGGCGTTGATCGACCGATAATTTACGCAATGTCTCTAACAGGTCTTCAAATCGCAAAGGGGCCAGTGCAAGCACCAGCCCCTCTATAACAGCCATAATACCTAACCCGAGCAAAAGCTCATAGATCACTTCACGGTATCCGATTTCAGATAGTCAAAGAATTCGCTGTCCGGTGACAAAACCAAAGTTGTGTTGCTGCCTTTCAAAGAATTCTCATAAGCCGTCAAAGACCGATAGAAAGCAAAGAACTCTGGATCGCGACCAAAGGCTTCGGCAAAGATTGCGTTGCGCTGCGCATCTGCTTCACCGCGAATAATGTCGGATTGCTTTTGCGCTTCGGAAACAGTTTCCACCACAGTCCGATCTGCCGATGCCCGAACCCGCGACGCGGCCTCGTTACCACGGGCAATTTCGTCTGCCGCTTCGCGTTCCCGCTCGGCCCGCATCCGACCAAAGGTCGCTTCGAGGTTTTGCTCTGGCAAGTCAGCGCGCTTGATCCGAACGTCAACAACTTCGACACCCAGCGCCGAGGCCTTTGACCGTGCATTGTCGCGGATTTGGTTCATCAAAGTGACCCGATCAGCAGACAAGATACTGTTTGAAGTAACCTGACCCAGAACGGCGCGCAATTGCGCATTCAGAATATCTTCAAGGTCACTAGCGGCCTTGGCGATGCCACCGGACCCGACGGCTTGGCGGAACTGCTTGGCGTCGATGATGCGCCAACGCGCAAAGGCATCCACAACCAGACGCCGGTCATCCAAGGGTGTAACCTCTGATGATTGAGTGTCCAGCGGCAGGATACGGTCGTCGTATTTGACGATTTCGTGCAAAACCGGGACTTTGAAATACAGGCCGGGCTCACTGATTTCGGCTGTAACCTCACCGAACCAAAGGCGCAAAGCCTGCTCGCGCTCGTCAACGATGTAAATCGATGACAGAAACGCCATTACCAGAACTACCAGAGCCGGTAGAAGAAAAGCAGATTTTTTCATCAGTTCGCTCCCTGTGTTTTATTTTTGCCAAGCTCATTCAACGGCAGGTAAGGCACAACGCCTTGGCCTCCAGCGGACTCGTCGATCAAAATTTTGTCGACGCGACCCAGAACACGCTCAAGCGTTTCGAGGTAAAGCCGTTTGCGTGTGACCTCTTCTGCCTTGGCATATTCTTCATAGACCGCAACAAATCGGGACGCTTCACCTTCGGCTTGGTTCACTGTTTGCGCACGATAACCTTCGGCTTGCTCCAGCAAACGCGCGGTTTCACCACGGGCTTGTGCAACAACTGTATTGGAATAGGCGTCAGCCTGTTTTTCCAGAGTATCGCGAGTTTGTTCCGCCGCTTGAACTTCGCGGAAGGCATCGATGACTTCCCGAGGCGGGTCGGCCTTGTCAAAAGTCACACGCACAATATTCACGCCACTATCGTAGCTATCGAGTGTTGATTGAACGAGCGTTTCGAGTTCGGTGGCGATGACGCCGCGATCCCTATTGAGAATTGGCGACAAGTTAGAACGGGCAATAATCTCGCGCATCGCCGATTCCGACACAGCACGCACCGTGTCACGCGGTTCTGCAAGATTGAACAAATACCGCTGTGCGTCATTGATGTTCCAGACAACCTGAAAATCAATGTCGACGATATTCTCATCACCGGTCAACATCAGACCTTCGTCGGAGCGCGATCCGCGCCCAACACCTATTGCTTCGATATTCTGACGGGTAACAGGCAAAATCTCTTTGGTCACCAAAGGCCAAGGAGCAAAGTTCAGACCCTCGCTACCTGTCTTGTAATACTTGCCTAGGAATAATTCGACCGATTGTTCGGACGTATCCACCCGGTAAAAAGAGCTGAAAAGCCACAGGCCAACCATAGCAACCAACGCCAAGAAAATGCCGCCCTTGCCGATACCGCTGCCGCCAACGCCGCGACCACCCGTCGATCCACCTTTGCCGCCCATCAGAACCCGCAACTGTTCTTGGCCTTTTCTGACCAGATCGTCCAGTTCGGGTGGCATCGGGGGTTTGTTCCCGCCACCACCACTGGGCGGCTTACCGCCGCCATTGTTTCCTGATCCGCGATTTCCACCGCCGCCGCCCCATGGGCCGCCCTTGTTGTCATCTGACATAAAATAACGTCCTTTCTGGATGTTCCAGCTTACCTATCTCTTACGTGGCACCTTTTGTCAAAAAATCAACAAAATCGCCCCTATATCGATGCGCAAATCAGCGCACCGGCTCCTTCATCGTCACCAATTCTTCGGCGGCAGTTGGATGAACTGCCATTGTGCGATCGAAATCCTCTTTCGTGGCTCCCATTTTGATAGCAATACCGGCCATCTGGATCATCTCGCCCGCAGCAGAGCCAACGATATGACAGCCCAAAACCTTGCGATTTGTCTTGGACACGATCAGTTTCATTAGCATGCGTTCGGGGTTTTCCGCCAGAATATGCATCATCGGGCGAAAAGCCGAGGCATAGACTTCGATTTCTTCTTGCGCGGCGGCGTCCTCTTCGGACAGGCCAATTGTGCCGATCTCGGGCTGTGTGAATATCGCAGTGGGGACCAGTTCGTGGTCAGGTGCTGTGGGATTGGCTTTGAACACGGTTTCAACAAAGGCCACGCCCTCGCGGATCGCCACAGGTGTCAGGTTCATCCGGTTGGTCACATCGCCAACGGCATAGATCGACGGCACTGCGGTCTGGGAATATTTGTCCACCTCAACAGCCCCGCCACGGGTCAGCCTAACGCCAACCTCTTCCAACCCGAGCTCTGCCGTGTTGGGTATGCGACCTGTGGCATACATGATCGTATCAACTTCGTAATGCCGACTGTTGGTGCATTTCACCCGCAGGCCTGTGTCGGTCTTCTCGATCTTGGCGACATCAATGCCAACGTGTAGATCAATTCCTTTTTCACGCATTTCATCGGCAACAAATCCACGGATTTCACCGTCAAACCCGCGCAGAATTTGTTCGCCGCGATAGAATTGCGTCACCTCGGCTCCCATTCCATTGAGGATACAGGCAAATTCACATGCAATATAACCGCCGCCAACAATCATCACGCGCTTTGGCATATCCGGTAAATCGAACACTTCATTCGAAGTGATCACATGTTCCGCCCCTTTAATCGGCGGTACAAACGGCGCACCGCCCGTGGCCACAAGGATATGTTTTACACGGAAAATCTCGCCGGTGGACAATTGAACTGTGTGTGGATCTTTGACGACTGCGCGCGCGGCAAACAACTCGACACCGGCCTTATCGAGGTTCTTTTGATAGATACCTTCCAGCCGGTCGATTTCTTTGTCTTTGGCAGCTATCAGCTTGGGCCAATTGAACGACGTTTTACCAACGGTCCAACCAAAACCCTTTGCGTCTTCAAACAACGTGGCAAAAGACGAGGCATAGACCATGAGTTTTTTGGGAACACAGCCGCGGATCACACAGGTGCCGCCCCAGCGGAATTCTTCGGCGATGGCCACACGGGCACCAGTTTGGGCCGCTAGGCGGGCTGCACGCACACCGCCGGACCCGCCGCCGATCACAAACAAATCATAGTTGAAACTCATGTCTTTTCCTATCCCGCCAAGGCTGCGATCAGCGCGGCCTCGGCCACCAAATCAATCTCTTCGGTCTGCCATGCATCCCGGTCGGCGAATTGAGTTTCCAACAGGCCGTCGCCGTGGCCAACCACCACTGCATCCGCGACCCCCAGAAACAAACCATTTTCGACGACACCGGCAATCGACGCCAGACCAGCCGACAACATATGTGGATCAGCGATCTTTTCCAGATGTAAATCCAGAATATAGTGGCCCTCGTCGGTCACAAGCGGGTGATCACCGGCCATCCGCACAGAAACCGCCCGCTGCGCCACGTCATGATCGATCAACATCCGCTCGACCAACCGTTGGGTGGTCTGGAAACCAAAACGAACCACCTCGACCGGCAGGGGAAATGCACCCAAATGCGCAACACGTTTGGATTTATCTGTAATCACCACCATCTTGTCTGACGCGGTTGCGACGATTTTTTCCTGCAACAATGCAGCACCGCCACCTTTGATCAGGTTCAAGGCCGGGTCAAATTCATCCGCACCGTCAATGGTCAGGTCCAACTGGCCCACCGCATCCAGCGACAGGATCGGTATTCCCAGCGATTCTGCCAGCTCGGTGGTCGCTGTGGATGTTGCAACGGCGGTGAATTTCAACCCTTGCGATTGCTTCAGATGCGCCAAGAGCTTTACCAGCCAAGCCGCCGTTGACCCTGTGCCCAACCCCAGCTTCATATCTGGTTCAACGAACTGCACGGCGCCTTTGGCTGACAGAAATTTTCCGATCTCGGCGGGTGACAGTCTAGACATGTTAATCCTGTTCGCGTTTGGTGCTGACTTTATAGGGAATTTACCCGTTGTGAGCGAGGCTGAAATCGGCTTTGATGCCACAAAATCTGCACAAAATTGTCTGACGGTCGAAAACACAGAAATTCTGTCGCTTTCCATTGCCATTTTCAACGCAAAACCGCCAGAGTATCGGGAATCAACTGAACGGATAAAATATGTTTCTGAGCGTTTTCGAAATTTTCAAAATCGGCGTCGGCCCGTCCAGCTCCCACACTATGGGGCCAATGGTGGCCGCAGGTCTATTTCTGGACGACATCGCGAACAAGAACCTGACACCTGTTCGTCTGTCTTGCCGATTGCACGGCTCGCTCGCGTTTACCGGCAAAGGACACCGCACCGACTGGGCCGCAATTTTGGGGCTGGCCGGTTTTCTGCCCGATGATTTTGACGCCGCTGCCGCCAAATCCGCGCAGGCAGTGATCTCGGACACCCATATCATCCGTCCGCCAAATCACAGCGCCTACCAATTCAATCCGGAAACTGATCTGATATTCGATTTTGAAACCGCACTGCCACACCACGCCAACGGTATCGGATTTTTCGCACATGACGCCCAAGGCGAGGTTCTGTTGCACCGGAATTACTATTCTGTGGGCGGTGGATTCGTAAAAACCGAAGCCGAGATGGAACGAGGCCACGACAATGTCGGGCATTTGGTCACTGTCCCGCATCCGTTCAAAAGTGCTACCGAAATGGTCGCGATGGCAAAGTCAGCCGGAAAGTCCATTGCCATGATCAAATGGGAAAATGAGCTGTCACAGCGCGACCGCGATACGCTGTTGGCCGCAATCAACCGGATTTGGGACGTAATGAATACCTGTATCGATGCAGGTCTTGCAACCGAGGGCGTTTTGCCCGGCGGGTTGTTTGTAAAACGCCGGTCCAAACACATTCATGACGCATTGATCAACGAGCGCGGTCAAAACCTTCAGGCGCCGCATATCATCAACGACTGGATTTCCACCTATGCAATGGCAGTAAACGAAGAGAACGCTGCCGGCCACCAGGTTGTCACCGCCCCGACAAACGGAGCGGCCGGGGTTATACCTGCGACGCTGCGGTACTATCTCGACCATGTGCCGGGTGCAGATCCGGCCAATGTGTGGGAGTATTTGCTAACCGCCGGCGCCATTGGCGGGCTGATCAAGACCAACGCGTCGATATCTGGTGCCGAAGTCGGATGTCAGGGCGAGGTTGGCTCGGCCTCGGCAATGGCTGCGGCCGGACTGTGCGCCGTGTTGGGCGGCACGCCTGAACAGGTGGAAAATGCGGCCGAAATTGCGCTGGAACACCACTTGGGCATGACCTGCGATCCGATCATGGGGCTGGTTCAAGCCCCTTGCATTGAACGCAATGGATTGGGGGCGATCAAGGCGGTGTCTGCGGCATCATTGTCCATGCGCGGCGACGGCACACATCTGGTGTCGCTGGACGCCTGTATTCGCACTATGTACGAAACCGGTCTGGACATGAATTCCAAGTACAAGGAAACCTCGCTCGGGGGCTTGGCGGTTAATTTGCCGGCGTGCTGACCATACGCTTAACGATCTGGTCCAGGAACCGCACCGGCAAAATGACCAGCGCGCTGCCGGAAATATCGTAAAGTTGCACCATAGTCCGCGCTGCCTGATTTGAAGTTGCAATCTGACCGGTTGGCGTAAACTCAAGCCGGTCCAGCGGCCATAACAATCCGCGGCTTTTTGCATGCGTTCTGGTCAGGGGAAACAGCGACACCCGGTCACCAACCTCGGCTTTGAAGTCAATTTCGCGAGGCGCCAGAAAACAAATATCACCATCGCCCACCAAAATTGCACGCTTGTTCGGAAATTTGGCCAAGGCATTCATAGCGGCCAGAGAATGATCCAAACGTTGGCCCAAAAAACCAAGACATATCAAGATATTATCTGGTATAAATCCAAGACATTTTTCAAAATCCGTACTGTTCTGATCTTCTACCAGATGCACGGGGCAGTCCAACTTGGCTTCGGCCTCAGACGAAATACTATCCAGATCACCGATAACGGCCACTGGCGAAACCCCCAGTTTCACGGCTGTATTTGCGCCGCCATCGGCACAGTACAACTGTGGTGCCAGACGCAGGGCCTGCGACAAGATATCCCTGTCAACTGCCGCACCACCCAACAAAGTTGCGATGCTACTTCTTATTTTGGTCATCGGCGTCCCGTCCTGAATGTCACAATCGTTAAGTAATGTTACATTTATCGCCTCATTTAAACCAATTTTGTGCTAAGTAATCACAATTAATGCGTGTGTGGGCACGCGAAGGGCAAAACTATAGTGATCGGTCTTAGTTCATGAGCAAACCAGTGCAGCACGTCAGCGTCGAGTTCGGACAATTTAAAATCGTTCTTGAGGGCTTTGACACCTATAAAGAAGGCGTGAAAATGGCAGTGGTACTGATCCGCCAATTGGCCAATCTGGACATTCGTCAGGATATTGTAGCGAAACTTGCTTTGCACGCGACGCGCCTTGCCGACGAAGATACAGCGCACGATACAGCTCTGGGTGAAGCGGCGACCGGAAAAACACCAATGCCACTTGCACAAATATCGTTGACCAAAGCCGAACTTCTGCCCGATACGCCCAACAATACCACGCAGACCGAAACCTCATTTACCGCTGTACCGCGCACGGCACACGTAACAGAGTTCCGTTCTATACGGTCACAATTCACCAAATCAGTCGGTCCACTGAACCGGACCGACGAGGCCGCATCCCGCGAATGGCGGCTGGAAGTTGCCCGGCTTGAAGCCAGTATAGACGATGCTATCCAGTCGTTGGGATTGGTTGCGAACACCAACGGATCGGGCATCGCTCAAGAGACGCCCGCCTTTCCGCCCGCACCATTCGCGCTGGCAGTTGCGGACGTGCTTGTCCCGGACGACCCTGAGGCGCAAGATGATCCATTGCAGGAGTTGGCCGAGGACAACCCTGTGTTGGCAACCGCGGCGCCACAATATCTGGAACAAGCGGACGCTGACGCCAAAACCCTCACCCCGGATCAAGCCCCCGCCACTGATGATAACAACGGACCGCTTGATCCGCCATTTATTGACAAGGCCGATACTCAACACACAGCTCAGGCAATCTCCGAAATTGCCGCTGCGATAAGCGCGGGCGAAACTGCACCGGAACAACCGGCAGACATACAAATCCCTCCGGTTACTAGCACCAAAGATTTCAGCGCAAATGACACCGCCGGCGACACCGGACAAAAGACAGAATTCAGCACAAAACCGTATGTGGAAATCATCGGTGCACCAGCGATTGAACGCAGTTTGGCATTCAATCGTGAAGCCATTGCTAAAGCCGCCGGTGAGCACAGCGCTGACAGCTCCGGTGCCACAGTTCGCAATCCCGATTACCAAGCCATCGAGGACGAGGCGATAGAGCGGTTGATAATCACAACCAACGCCTTGTTGAATGACGAAGAACATACCCGCCAAAGCCAGTCACTTGAACGCTTAAAGGCAGCTGTTGTCGCAACCGAAGCCGAACGCAACATCAGGGTAAAAACCACGCGTGGCACGGCCACACTAGATTTTGACGGGGCGAAATCTCATCAGAAATTCGCCAAAGCGTCGATCCTGCCACCCGAGCCGACCCCTGAAATGCGCACAAAACGCATTGTGGCCTATCGCAAAATGATCGCGGCCCGCAAAATCAGTTTTTGAACACTTATGCGGACCCCGATCAGATTGCTTGGCTGATCGTGATGCCGCTCAGGGTCACTCGTCGTCTGGTTTAGGCGCGTCGGGATCGGCCTGACCGATCCCGCGAAAGACTGATTTGAACGGCAAAACCCAAGCCACGCCTAAAACGATGTAGACCAGCAGCTCGACCAGCGCCGGCAAGCTGCCCAAGGCGTTCAGGACCGTCACACACACAACCACGTACAGCGGCATCCCGATCAACAGGATGACCAATGACCAACGTCTGCGGGCTTTGTAAGACAAGGCCATCAGTCGGCAAACGGATCAGTGACCAGAATCGTATCTTCGCGTTCTGGTGAGGTGGACAACAAGGCAACAGGGCATTCGATCAACTCTTCGATGCGACGCACATACTTGATCGCCGCCGCCGGCAATTGCGCCCAACTGCGTGCTCCCACTGTGCTCTCGGACCAGCCATCCATGGTTTCGTAAACCGGTGTGACCCGCGCCTGTTGGTCGGCGGCGGTTGGCAGATAATCCAGCATCTTGCCGTCCAGTTCATAGCCGGTACAGATTTTCAGCTCTTTCAAACCATCCAGAACATCCAGTTTGGTCAATGCGATGCCTTTGACACCGGATGTTGTACACGTCTGGCGCACAAGGACCGCATCGAACCAGCCACACCGGCGCGACCGGCCTGTTACTGTGCCCTTTTCGCGACCGACTGTTGCCAGATGCTCGCCAACCTCGTCGAACAATTCACAGGCAAATGGCCCTTCGCCGACGCGGGTGGTATAGGCTTTGACAATCCCCAGAACAAATCCAACGGCGCCCGGCCCCATACCGGTTCCGGTGGCAGCCATCCCGGCCAGCGTGTTCGATGATGTCACAAACGGGTATGTGCCGAAATCAATATCCAACAGCGACCCCTGCGCACCTTCAAACAAAATGCGTTTGCCGGCCTTGCGTTTCTCGGCCAGAACTTTCCAGACCGGTGCCGCGTACTGCAGAACCTTGGGCGCGACTTCCAGCAACTGGGCTTTCAAGTCCACCCCATCAACCTCTGGCAAACCCATGCCCCGGCGCAGCGTATTGTGATGCGCCAACAGACGCTCGATCCGCTCGTCCAGTGTTTTCTCGTCGGCCAGATCGGCAACGCGGATCGCACGACGGCCCACCTTATCCTCGTAGGCCGGACCAATGCCGCGACCGGTGGTGCCGATCTTGGCGATCTTGTTCGACGTTTCGCGTTTTTGATCCAGTTCTGTGTGCACCGGCAGAATCAGCGGTGTGTTTTCGGCAACCATCAGGTTTTCAGTGGTGATTTCGACGCCCATTGCGCCTATCCGATCAATCTCGTCAATCAGCGCCCAGGGATCCAGAACCACACCATTGCCGATAACCGCCAGCTTGCCTTTGCGCAGAATCCCCGACGGCAGCAGCGACAGCTTAAAGACCTTGCCGTCGATAACCAGCGTGTGACCGGCATTGTGACCGCCCTGAAACCGCGCGATCACATCAGCACGTTCCGACAACCAATCCACAATCTTGCCTTTACCCTCGTCGCCCCATTGGGCCCCGACCACTACTACATTCGCCATTTAGGGATTCCTTTGTGTGCAAACTCCGCGCCCTCTATATCCAAGCTGGCCAGCGGGGGGAACCCGAAAATTCGAGAGAAAGCCAATTGAGCTTTCGACAGAAGTCGCCTGCGATCCAAGGGTCATCCTGCGATCACGCCAAAGTTTGGCGTTGCGGGTTGCAGCAATTGTCATACGCATTGGGTCGCGATGGTTTTATACTGGAACAGGAATTGTCCGGCCGTCTGGTTGATAAAAATGATGCATTCACAGCGAACGCGCCAAATATAACGCCTGCGGGCCACATCGCGATCTGACCGCAATCGTGACTTTCCTCAGAACGGTCTGACCGACCACGGTGATGCCGCCTATGCCCTATCCGTATCTGGCGGGTGTGAGCCAAAGCGATCTGGAGGCAGTCATCCTTTATCCAAGCACGCTTGCCCCTACCCGACAACAAATAGGGCGCAATCTCCGCCCCTGCCGATCAAAGGTCCGTTTTGCCAAGGCTGGTAATCCGGTTTGCCGCTATTTCCCGGCCTCACACGCAAAAATTCTATCGACAAGTCCGCGCGAACGGATTAGATATCGCCGTGCCTAAAACCAACCCAAGGTCCCCGTAATGCAAAACGTTGTTCTCGTCGTTCATCTGATCCTCGCCCTTATGCTGATCCTCATCGTGCTGATGCAGCGGTCCGAAGGTGGTGGTCTGGGTATTGGTGGTGGCGGTGGTGGTGCCGTTTCCGGACGCGCGGCTGGCAATGCGCTTTCCAAAGCGACGTGGATCCTTGCAGGCGGCTTTTTGATCACGTCTTTGTCCCTAACCGTTATAGCGGCGCAAAATGTGAGAACAGAATCGGTCATCGAACGTGTTGGAACTGATGATGGAACGGTTCCCACCGCGCCTGCAGCACCTGCCGGTCTGGATGGCAACCTGTTGCCACCGGCGGCCACGGATGCGCCCGCAACACCGCCAAAAGCAGAGTAATTTGGAACAATTGCTGCTACTTGTGGTGTAATCAAAGCTAATAAATACTGGATGTAGCGTTTCCGCACTTGTCAGAATCTTGCGAATCCGTTACTAATCAAATCCCGTGATACAGGGCTAAAATCGGTGGTTTTAGGCCCATAACAACTATAAATTCACGGGGGTGCCCAGCAGATGGCGCGTTTTGTTTTCATTACTGGTGGTGTTGTGTCGTCGCTTGGCAAAGGGCTTGCGTCCGCTGCGTTGGGCGCGTTGCTCCAGGCACGCGGTTATTCGGTTCGATTGCGCAAATTGGACCCTTATCTAAACGTCGACCCCGGTACGATGTCACCGTTTGAACATGGCGAGGTCTTTGTCACCGACGATGGTGCCGAAACCGATCTTGATCTGGGCCACTACGAACGCTTCACCGGTGTCGCCGCACGTCAAAGCGATTCTATCTCGTCTGGTCGGGTTTATTCGACGGTTCTGGAAAAAGAGCGACGCGGTGACTATCTAGGCAAAACCATTCAAGTCATTCCACATGTCACCAATGAAATCAAAGACTTCATCGATATTGGCGCCGACGAAGTTGATTTTATGCTCTGCGAAATCGGCGGCACCGTTGGCGACATCGAGGGCTTGCCGTTTTTCGAGGCCATCCGCCAGTTTTCCCAAGATAAACCGCGTGGCCAATGCATTTTTATGCACCTGACCTTGCTGCCGTTTATCAAAGCCTCTGGCGAGCTAAAAACCAAACCGACGCAGCACTCGGTCAAAGAGTTGCGCTCTATCGGCATCGCGCCGGACGTATTGGTCTGCCGGTCCGAAGGTCCGATACCAGAAAAGGAACGCGCAAAATTGGCGCTTTTCTGTAACGTGCGCTCCGACAGTGTCATCGCGGCACAAGATCTGTCATCAATTTACGACGCGCCGTTGGCCTATCACCGCGAAGGCATGGATCAGGCTGTTCTGGATGCCTTTGGCATCAATCCGGCTCCGCGCCCCAAGTTGGGCATTTGGCAAGATGTATCTGAACGTGTGCACCACCCCGAAGGTGTAGTAAGGGTCGCGATTGTCGGCAAATACACCCAGCTAGAAGACGCCTATAAATCGATCGCAGAGGCCTTGACCCACGGCGGCATGTTCAACCGGGTAAAGGTCAAACCGATCTGGATTGACGCCGAGATTTTTGAGGGCGACGACGCAGATGTGGCGGCCCATCTGGAACCCTACGATGCTATCATTGTTCCCGGTGGATTTGGCGAACGCGGCACCGAAGGTAAAATGAAGGCGGCGCAATTTGCCCGCGAACGCAAAGTTCCCTATCTGGGCATTTGTCTGGGCATGCAAATGGCGGTGATCGAGGCCGCACGTAATCTGGCCAAAATCGAAGACGCCGGTTCCGAGGAATTCGATCACGAAGCGGGTAAAAAACGCTTCACCCCTGTTGTGTATCACCTCAAAGAATGGGTCGAGGGCAATCGCACTGTCCAACGCGCGGTCGAGGATGACAAAGGTGGGACAATGCGTTTGGGCGCCTATAACGCCACGCTGACGCCGGGGTCCAAAGTTGCTGAAATTTATGGCACCACATCAATTTCCGAACGCCATCGTCACCGCTACGAAGTCGACGTAAACTACCGGGAAGATTTGGAAAAATGCGGTTTGACCTTCTCTGGCATGTCGCCAGACGGCCGCCTACCCGAGATTGTCGAAGTGACCGATCACCCGTGGTATATCGGCGTGCAATTCCACCCCGAACTAAAATCCAAACCCTTCGAGCCGCACCCGCTGTTCAGGGATTTTGTCCGCGCAGCATTGGAACAATCGCGGTTGGTCTAGGGGTGTAATTTCAGAATTCTGGTAGCACAGATGTATCAACACTTGGATGCGGTGTGGTTCCTGCATCGCGCATCGGCAGCCCCCTTTTTATCCAACCCGGTCCGGTGCTATTGCCGAAAACGCCTTCGGTCACGTTAATGACATTTTTAAAACCGGCGCGGTCCAGATTGTAGGTCACCCGGCTCGACCTGCCAGACGCGGAACAGATGTAGGCAATTGGCAGACCGTCGATGCGGGCTTCCAGTTCGCGTAGCTTTTTCACAAAATCTCTGCGCCGCAAATCCAGACCAATCGCGACATCCGGCAATCCCGAGGCGGCCCATTCCTTGGGCGTGCGCACGTCAATCAAGATCAATTCGCCATCCAGGGCCCGCTGCCGCGCCTCTGTTGGCGAGATATTGACAACATCGGCCAGGATTTGTCCGGCAAGAACAATGACAAACACGACGGCTAACAAAGCCAGCCGCAGAATTCGCCTTCGGCTGGACAAGCCGGCTTGGGCTAGGCCCATTCCAATATGGCTGGGAAAAATTATTTCCATCGCCCAATCCTTCTGTAGTCAGGCCCCGAAATAGCATTGTTTCCGAGGCCCGTTATCGCAAGACCTACATAGCCAAGCGGCAGGTTTACATCGCTGGCTTGAAAATCGCGAACTGCAGATCCGTACACGGCGCAAACGGAAAACTATCCGCACATCCACCATTAAACGAATTTACCATTTCGTTGACCTTGCCCGGCTTTGCATCACTGTGATCGCGTATCACGGCATGAATTTCAGCCGCATGCGCGTTTGCCATGCCAGACCCAAAGATAGCCTCGCTTGGGTCACCGATCGGCAGTCGGCCCAGAAACTGTGCCTTGCCGTCAATGTCGATCACCAAACCATCTGCGCGCAACGCGGATATCCCTGCAGCCTCTATTCCGCCGCCGTTCATAGGTGGTGATCCATCGGCATTCAAAATGAATTTCCCATCCGCATCCATGTTAAATATGTCATCTTCGCCACACTCGTCACCGGAACAAGCCGCCGGGTTGTTAAACACAACGAACCAGGCGGTCACCGCGTGGCCGGGCGTCAGGCCCACTGTGTCAATGGACATATAAATACCACTGTCCATGCGCGTTAGCATCGCCTCTGTATCCTCGATGAAAGAAGCGTCTTCGAAGTGCTGCATTTTAACAGTTTGGATTTTCTCTCCTGCCAGCGCAAGAGAACCGGAAACTGAACCACCACCAGCTGAAGCTGGTGGGATCAACAGAGGCAGTTGAAACTGCCTTTTCTTAACTGAGCGCCTCCGGCGCACCTTTGAATTTCTTTGTCCGTCTGGAAGACGGAGGGTTTAAACCAAATGGTGGAA
>CAXMUJ010000052.1:0-11015 GCA_964196455.1 uncultured Myxococcota bacterium
CAAGAGCATCGGCGCACCAGCGACAAAATACATCAATCCCCAAGACGCAAGGTAAAGGCATGCCTGACCGAAATCAGGTTGTAACGCCAGCATCAGCGCCACCAAAACCGCCACCATCAAAGACAGGCGTTTGCCCGGTGGACCGCCGACTTCGAATGAGGCGGCCATCAACCAGGCTGAAAACACAAGAAAACAGGGCTTTAGGAACTCTGACGGCTGAACCGAAGCGAAGCCCAACGAATACCAGCGCACAGCGCCCTTGCCAAAATCGGTGCCAAAAACCGGCAACAGCGCCAAGGCGACAAAGCCGAAAACAAATCCGACCACGCCCAGCCTGCGCACTTGTCGCGGCGACGCCATGGACAAGACAATCATCACAGCCAAGGCAACCGTGCCAAAGAATGCCTGTCGATAAACGTAATAGAAAGGCGGCAGCCCGTTGCGTTCGGCCAAGGGCACCGACGCGGCCATGCCAACCAGCAATCCGGTGAGAAACAAAAAGACCACGGCCAACAGCGTGACCTTGTCCACCGACCGCCACCAACGCGGCAGAATAGGGTCGCCCGGTTTTGCCGCGACTGTGCCAAATACCATATCAGTCATGAGAAATGCCCATGTTATAAACCTGCCAATGCCTCTTGCCGCCTCTTACGAGCGTGCTTTGAGGTCAGCCTTACACGAAAGCGTTAAAAATTCCAGACCAAAACCTCCGAACCTGCGCCGCTGTGACAGTTATCCGCCTAATGAGGCGAACTGGCCAACCAAAGTGTAAAACCACCCGCCTCGGGATCTTCTGGAACATAGTCGATATCGGACAAACCTGACTGTATCAACAGATCCCGATATTCCACCGTATCCAGCGTCGCATGATAGACGCGCCTGCCTTGAACCGTGCCAAAGCTTTCACCGGCTTGGATACCGGTTTGCAACAACACCGGTTGGCCGTTCTTAACCATTTTGGCCAGTTTCGGGATCACAAGACGCTGATCGTCCTGCGTCAGATGAAACAGCACCGACCACATAACCACGGCGTCAAACGGGTCCGGCGGCGTATAGTCGCGAACGTCCGCCGCGATCCAGGTATGGGCCGGAAAACGGAACCGTGAAATCGCCAACATCTCGGGCGAAAAATCGACGCCTGTGATCCGGGCGCCCTGGTCAATCAGATAGCGTGCAACCGGTTCACCGGATCCACACCCCAGATACAAAATGCGCGGCGCAGGTGGACATCGCTGTAGAACTTTGTCGAGCCATTTGCGTTCAAAAAGAGATTTGTCGCGGTGCGTATCATAGGCGCTGGCAACGTCGCGATATAGCTTTCGGGTTTCGTCGTAAGGATCAGACATCCAGAAACGGTTTTACCGCGTCTATAAAAGCATCGCCGCGATGCTCGAAACTTCGGAATTGGTCGAAACTTGCACAGGCAGGTGCCAGCAAGACCACGTCACCTTCATCGGCATCGGCGACCGCTGCGGCAACAGCCGCCTCGACGGTTTCGTTTATGGTGTGCCTCGTCTCGCCAAGTTGGCTGGCAAACAGCGGCGCCGCCTCGCCAATCAGATAGGCATGTTTGATGCGCCCGAACAGCGGTGCCAGCGCAGCAATACCGCCATCTTTGGCTTGGCCGCCGGCAATCCATCGAATATTTTTGAAGGCCTTAAGCGCCTGTTCGGCTGCATCTACGTTGGTTGCCTTGCTGTCATTGACAAAACTGACGCCATTGACTGCGCCCAGAAACTGGGACCGATGCGGCAGGCCGGCAAAACTTGTCATCGCCTGCTGCACTGTTTTGGGAGGCAGCCCGATGGTCCGGCACACCGCATAGGCGGCGCATGCATTTTGATGATTGTGTTCACCGGGCAAGTTCACCAACTCGCGCAGATCGATCGATGCGACCTGACGCCCTTTGCGCCATTCCGCCAAAAAGCCTTTGCGGGCAAATACCGACCAGCCTTTGCCTTGCAGTTTTTGCCCAGACGAGATTGCCAAGACCGGATCACCGGTCGTTGTATCCTGACGGATCTGATTGGCCAGAAACCGGCCCTCGACCTCGTCAACGCCGATGATGGCCCGATCTGGCCCGCCTTCGGAAAACAACCGTCTTTTGGCCGCGAAATAACCGCCGATACCGCCGTGGCGATCCAGATGGTCCGGGCTGAGGTTCAGGAAAACCGCGATGTCCGGTGCCAAAGCCCGTGCAAGATCGGTTTGATAAGAAGACAGTTCCAACACAACGACCTCGGCATCGCGTGCCGGCTCCAGATCCAGAACTCCGCGCCCGATATTGCCACCCATCTGCACCGGACGGCCGGACTGCTGCAAGATATGCGTTGCCAGCGCAGTTGTGGTCGATTTGCCGTTCGATCCGGTGATACAGACCACTTTGGGCATCACGTCAAAGCCGTCCCATTCAGGGGTCGCATAGGATCGGAAAAACAGACCTATGTCATTGTCCACCACGACGCCCATGTCCCATGCTTTGGCAATAACACGATGGGGTTGTGGATAAAGATGCGGAATTCCGGGCGATGCAATCAGGGCAACGATGCCCTCCCATGGCCGATCTTTGGTCAGATCGGAAACCTCGAAATCTTCGACTTCGGCTGCGGCACGTGCCAGATCGACATCGTCCCAGCATACCGGAATTGCACCACCGGCGCGCAACGCCCGTGCGGTCGCAAGGCCTGATCGGCCCAAACCCAGAACCGCAACGCGGCATCCGTCATATCCACGTACAGGGATCATTAGCGTACTTTCAATGTGGCCAAACCGACCAAGGCTAGGACCAGAGAAATGATCCAGAATCTGATAACGATTTGGCTCTCGGCCCAACCGCGTTTTTCAAAGTGATGATGGATAGGCGCCATCAAAAAAACACGTCTACCGGTTTGTTTGAAATAGAGCACCTGGATGATAACTGACAGGGCCTCGACCACGAATAACCCACCGACAACTGCCAGCACGATTTCATGCTTGGTACAGACGGCAATCGCACCCAGCGCACCGCCCAATGCAAGTGACCCGGTGTCACCCATAAACACGGCAGCAGGCGGCGCGTTATACCACAAAAACCCGAGGCCACCGCCTATGAGAGCCGAGGTAAATATCAGAATTTCGCCGGTGCCGGGAACATAATGCACGTCCAGATATTGCGAAAAGTCAACCCGCCCTACAGCATAGGCAATGACACCCAGCGCGCCGGCTGCGATCATCACCGGCATAATCGCCAATCCATCCAGCCCGTCCGTCAGGTTCACGGAATTCGCAGAGCCAACAATCACAACCATTGCAAAGGGAAAGAACAAGATCCCCATTGACCACAAAGTATCCTTGAAAATCGGAAACGCCAACCGCCCCGACAACTCGGCGGGGTGCACTTGGGCCGCCCAATAGGCCGCCACAAGGGCAATCACCAAGCCAATCACCATGCGCGCTCGAGACGAGAACCCCGCAACGGTTTGGCGCGTAACCTTCAGGTAATCATCCGCAAATCCGACAAAACCGAATCCTATCGTGACAAACAATACTATCCAGACATAGGGGATATCCCATCGCGCCCAAACCAGCGTCGACACAATCAATGTGCCCAGGATCAGAACACCGCCCATAGTCGGCGTCCCGGCCTTTTGGATGATATGGCTCTCTGGGCCATCCTCACGAATAGGTTGACCTTTTTTCTGTTTCTTTTTCAACAAGTTGATAAGGGGTTGTCCAAAAATAAAGCTCAGAAACAATGCCGTAAAAAACGCGCCGCCAGCCCGAAACGTAATGTATCGAAACAAGTTGAAGAAATCGCCGCCGTCGGACAAATCACTCAGAAAATATAACATGGCTTGCGCCTTTCATTAGTTCTTTATGTCGACGTCTAGCCGCTTTATTGCGTCCGCCACCTTCGAGATACCAGACGAATTGGACCCCTTTACCATAGCAACGTCGCCAGCATCCAGCAGGCGATGCACCCGATCCGCCAAATCTTGCGCATGCGCGTGCCATTCGCCCTGTTTTTCGGGTGGTAACGCCGCTATGAGAGCCTGCACCAAGGGTCCGGCGCCATGCACCTGATCAATGCGTTCAATGGCGTCCAACCCCGCCAGATCCGCGTGCATTGCCAGCGCATCCGGACCCAATTCCAGCATGTCGCCAACAAAAGCAATCCGCCGGCCTTTGGTGATCTGTCCGACATTGTCGATAGGCTCTGACGCGGCCAACACATCCAGTGCGGCGGCCATTGACGTCGGATTGGCGTTATAGCTTTCGTCAATCATCTCGATCACAGTATTTGGCGCATCACCGACCTGGACTTTGGTGCGGGCGCCACGCCCTTCGGGGGCGGTCCAGTCGCCCAAGGCCATAATCGCGATCGCAACATCGCCATCAACGGCGGCAACAGCGGCCAGCACCGCCAGCGCATTCATCGCCAAATGGCGACCCGGTGCTGCCAGTTTGAACAAGGCTTCTTCGCCGTTCAAATTAGCCGAAATTACGGTGTTCGTTCCAGTAATCGAGGCGGCGTTCAACCGATAATGCGCCTGTTTATCGGCGCCAAATCCGACAATTGTGCATCCCGCCGCCTGTGCTGCCTGCAGCAATATAGGGGCCGTGGCGATGTCGGTGTTCAGAATTGCGGTGCTACCGGCCTGCAGTCCTTCGAAAATTTCAGCCTTGGCCGCTGCGATCTGTTCAACCGTATCAAACGCCTGCATATGCACTTTGGCAACTGTGGTAACGACCGCGACGTCGGGGCGTGTCAGCCGTGACAATGGCCCGATCTCTCCGGGGTGGTTCATGCCGATCTCGATCACTGCAAAATCCGCATCCTGTGGCATCCGTGCCAGCGTCAATGGCACGCCCCAATGGTTATTAAAACTGCGCTCGGCGGCATGTACGCGACCCTGCCCGCCCAGCGCACAGCGCAACATATCTTTGGTGCCGGTCTTGCCAACAGAGCCGGTGACACCAATTATTTTGGCAGGGCTGCGCGCACGCGCGGCGCGGGCCAAATCCTCTAGTGCGGCCAAGACGTCATCAACAATCAACAACGGCGCATCCGCCGGCACCCCGTCGGGCAGCCGCGACACCACGGCTGCTGCGGCGCCTTTTTGCAGGGCGGTTGCGACAAAATCATGACCGTCGCGCGTATCTTCGAGTGCAACAAACAACGCTCCGGGTTCCAGCGTACGCGTGTCAATCGACACACTGTCTGCTTGCCACGAACACGTGGACCGACCACCGGTTGCGGCCACGGCCGCATCGCTGCGCCAAAGCCGGCTCATGCGCCCAAACCATCTAATGCGGCCACGGCCACAGACGCTTGTTCGGCATCGTTAAACGGCAAAGTATCATGTCCGACGATTTGTCCCGTCTCATGGCCTTTGCCGGCGATCAGCAATGCGTCGCCTGCTTGCAAGGCATCCACACCGGTCAGGATCGCCTGAGCGCGGTCGCCAATATCGCTGGCCTCTGGACAGCCGGCGCGCACCTGTTTGCGGATGCTGGCCGGGTCTTCGTTGCGCGGATTGTCGTCTGTAACGATCACAACATCGGCAAATTTCGCCGCCGCCTGCCCCATCAAAATCCGTTTGCCAGCATCGCGATCGCCACCGGCACCAAGGACAACAATGATCCGGCCCATGACATGCGGGCGCAGTGCCTTGAGCGCTGTTTGTACAGCATCAGGTGTATGCGCATAGTCAACAAATACAGACGCACCGTTTTGGCGCGTTGCCGCCAGTTGCATCCGCCCTGAAATGGTTTCCAGACCCGCCAATGTCCCGAACACTGCATTGGGTGCCGCGCCACAGCCCATCGCCAGTGCCGCTGCCATCAATACATTGTCCGCCTGAAAGCTGCCAATCAGGTTCAAGACGATCTGATGCGTGGTTTGATTATACGAGAACCGGATCGTCTGACTGGTGGCATCGGCGCGGCAGGCCAGCAACTGAATTTCGGCCTCGTCACCCCACCCGACGCTGATCACATCCTGACCGCGCTGTTGCGCAATCGACACCAAAGCAGGTGCGCGCGCATCGTCAATGTTTATAACGGCACAGCCTTCGGGTGGCAAAACCCGTGTAAACAACCCTGCCTTGGCCGCGAAATAATCATCAAAACTGTCATGGTAATCCAAATGATCCTGGGTAAAGTTGGTAAACCCGGCTGCGGTCAAATAAACCCCGTCCAGTCGGCGCTGATCCAACCCGTGGCTGCTGGCTTCCATGGCGGCATGGGTCACGCCCGCATCTGACAAGTCTGCCAGTAACCCGTGCAACGCGACCGGCTCGGGGGTTGTATGTGACAATGGCGCTGAAACCGCGCCTTCGATGCCTGCAGTGCCAAAATTGGCCGCGGTTTTGCCCAGAGCCTCCCAAATTTGACGTAAAAAACTGGTTACAGATGTTTTGCCATTGGTGCCGGTAACCGCCACCAGCGTTGCCGGCTGCACCGCAAAGAACCGTGCCGCTGCCAGCGCCAGCGCGCGGCGCGGATCCTCTACAACAATAAACGGCACCCGCAGTTCGCCCACCGTGCTGATGGCAATTGCCAGACCCTGCGCATCGGTCACTATCGCTGCCGCATCCATCCTGAGCGCGTATTCTATAAAAGTGCCACCATGCGCCAGAGACCCGGGTAAAGCCGCAAACAAATCACCCGGTTTGGTTTTTCTGCTGTCGACGCATAACCCGGAAATCTCGACCTTGTCGCCACCGGCTCCGTCCGTCACGGTTAACCCCAGCTGAGCCAGTGTATATGTCTTGGCTGTGTTTCGACCCATCGTGCAGAGACCCTTTGATCAGTTCTTGACCTGCGTGTAATCCATCCCGCCGTTGGCATCAATCGGGCGCATCCCCAAAATTGGTGCCACACGCGTAACAATTTCGGCGGCAACCGGCACCGCCGTCCAACCAGCGGTGCGCCGCTCTTCGCCGTAAGCCATGATTTTCGGCTCATCCAAAGTCACGACCAATACGTATTTTGGATCGGAGGTTGGAAACGTGCCGGCAAATGTCGAAATCACGCGTTTGTCATAATAGCCACCGCTGGGCTTGGGCTTGTTCGCCGTACCGGTTTTACCGCCCACTTCATAGCCCGGAACTTCGCCCATACTGGCAGTTCCACGCACGACAACTTCGCGCAGCAATTCGCGCATCTTGTCTGATGTTGCGGTTTTAAGCACCTGTTCGCCTGTCTGGCTGCCGTTTTTCTTCAACAATGTCGGCTTAACTTTGAAGCCGCCGTTGACCAGCGTCGAATAAGCGGTCGCCAAATGGAGCGGCGTCGCTGCGATCCCGTGCCCATAAGAGATAGTCATCGTTGACAGTTCCGACCATTTTTTAGGGAACAAGGGCTTGGTATTGTTGGCTTCGCCCAATTCAACGGGCACAGGCGCAAAGAAGCCCAGATCATCCAAAATTGCCTTTTGTACGTTGCCACCAGCGGCCACCGCCATGCGGGCGGTTCCGATATTCGACGACTTGACGATCACATCGCGGACTGACATTTCCGCGCCATAGTTATGGAAATCCCGAATTTTGAATTTGCCGTACCGCAACGGGCCTTTGGTATTGATCATCGTCTCCAAATTGACCAAACCGCGATCCAGAGATGCTGCTGCGGCAAAAAGTTTAAACGTCGAGCCAAGTTCGTACACACCTTGGGCGGCGCGATTGAACAGCGGGCTCTGCGACGGGTCGCCTTTGGTGGGTGGCAAGGGCCGGTCATTGGGATCAAAATCCGGCAGGGACACCATGGACAGGATCTCGCCGCTGTGCACATCCATCAAAACCGCTGATGCGCCCTTGGCCTCCATCAGCTTCATGCCACCGGCCAAAACATGCCGCATCGTGGATTGTGCCGTCAGATCAATCGACAGCTCCAGTGCATTTCCATCCAGTGCGGGACTGCGCAGCAACGCGTCGTATTCTTTTTCAATACCCGCGACACCGATCACCTCGGCAGAGTTCACACCCTCTTTGCCAAAGCTCGCACCGCCCAGAATATGCGCCGCCAATTGCCCGTTTGGATAGAGCCGCATTTCACGCGGACCAAACAACAGGCCCGGCTCGCCCAGATCATGGATTTTTTGGCGTTGCTCGGGGCTGAGTTTCTTCTTTACCCACAAAAATTTCCGTTTGCCGCCGGTAAAATCGGCCAGCATCCGGTCGCGGTCGAGATCGGGAAACATATCAGCCAGCGAATGTGCAGCCTTCGCCGGATCAACCATCAAGGGCGGCTGTGCATAGAGCGCGGTGGTCGCCAAATTCGTGGCCAAAACCCGACCGTTCCGGTCCACAATATCGGCGCGTTGATTCAATATCTGTGATCCACTGGCGGTCGCGCGTGGTTCTATTGGTTCGCTGGAGGCCAGCATGGCCATGCGGGTGCCGACGGTAACAAAGGCCAGAAAGAACATCGCCCCCAATGCAATCAGCCGGAACTCTGCCCGGTTGCGCATTTTGGCTTGAATGCGCGCGTTGCGTTGGGCACGGCGCTCGGCCTCTATCTCGTCCGGGTTGCGGCCTTTTTCACGGGCATCCAGAACATGGGCCAGCGGGCGCAGCGGCGTGCGGATCATTGCGCATCCCCCGTCGAACCGGACACCGTTACCGGTGCGTTCACTGTGGCTTGCAGATTTTGCGGATAAGCAACGGTTGCAGTCTCACCAAAATGCTCCGAACTCAGCGGCACCAGCTCCAAATCCAAGAAATTCAGATCGACCAGCTCGCGCAGACGGTCGGGCCGGTTCAGATAGGCCCATTCCGCGTTCAGGACGGATATCGCCTCGCGTTCCAGACCGATCCGGGTGTGCAATTTGTTGATCGCCTTAAGCGTCGCCTGCGTGCGATAGTTTTCCTGATACGCCCAATAAGCGGCAGATATCGTAAGTCCCAAACACACAAACAAGAGCAAAACACGCATTACATCACCCTCGACAGATCGAATTTAGGCAGACCAAGCTCTGTTGGGTCGATATCGCCAGCGGGTGCATCCAAGCGTTCCGCCACGCGCAGTTTTGCCGACCTCGCGCGCGGGTTCGCGGCCATTTCTTCGGGCGTTGGCCCCACCGCACGGCGCGTGACTTTGCGAAACCGTGGCTCAATTTCAGCCTGTTCAGGTGAATGCCGGTTTCCGCCACCGGCACCACCACTGCGGGCATGGATAAACCGCTTGACGATCCGGTCTTCCAGCGAATGAAACGTCACCACAACCAACAGGCCACCGGCCCCCAGAATGTGTTCGGCGGCCATAAGGCCTTTGACCAATTGGCCCAATTCGTCATTTACAGCGATCCTAAGCGCCTGAAACGTGCGCGTGGCCGGATGGGCCTGCCCCGGCTTTGATCGGGGCAATGAGTTCTCAACGATTTCAACCAGTTGTGCAGTTGTCAGAACTGGTGCAATTTTGCGGGCTTTGACAATGTTTCGGGCGATCCGGCGCGAAACACGCTCTTCGCCGAACTGGTACAAGATATCGGCAATA
Organism: uncultured Myxococcota bacterium; assembly: GCA_964196455.1. Taxonomy (GTDB): domain Bacteria; phylum Pseudomonadota; class Alphaproteobacteria; order Rhodobacterales; family Rhodobacteraceae; genus Amylibacter. The sequence goes on from CAXMUJ010000052.1 coordinate 9,478, forward strand.
TCTGCTTCTTCGGCCAGATTGACAATGTCGGCGGCGGATGTGCCGGTCTGGGACATCCGCATATCAAGCGGGCCGTCCTTCATAAAGGAAAACCCGCGATCGGCCTGATCAATCTGCATCGACGACACGCCGATATCCAGCACAACCCCGTCAAGTGTCTGGGCGCCGTTTTCGCGCGCCAATTGATCCAGATCGGCGAATTCGCCCTGGATCAGAAACAACCGGTCGCCATAGTCATCGGCCCAGTCGCGCGCGCGCACAAAAACTTCGGGATCGCGGTCAATGCCATAGACACACTTGGCGCCGGCATCCAGCAAGGCGCGGCTATAGCCGCCGGCACCAAAGGTCCCGTCTAGCCATTCACCGTGAACCGGCCCGACCTGATCCAGAATAGACGTCAACAATACAGGGATATGCGGTGCTGGATGTTCGGGCATCGCAGAGGTGCTCATGGTCAGCCCCCCGAACCGGGTGCATCCAACAACGTTAGCGGATCAAAGTCCTCGCCAAAATCATCGTACCAAGCGTCTGTGCTTGCCATGGTTGCCTCATAACGATCGGGTGCCCAAATCTGGAAAGTATCGCCTGATGCGATGAAAAACGCCTCGTTGGTGATGCCGTTTTTCTCGCGCAGCTTGGGCGACAGGACCAAGCGGCCGGTTTCATCGATCTGTACCTGCAGGGCCTGACCTGAAAACATCTGTTCCAGATAACGCCGCTCGCGCGAACCCCGTTGCATATTAGAAATTTTTCCGTCAACTTCGTCCATCGATATCATCGAATAGCCTTCGATGAACTTGCGGCGATGATCGCCGTAGACGAGAACAAGATTGGAGTGCAGCCCGTCAGTCCAGTCAGGATCGCAATCTTCCAACACACGTCGAAAGGCCGCCGGGATAGACACCCGACCCTTGGCGTCCACCTTGTGAACGCTTTCGCCTCTAAACCGTCGTGCCAATTGCGCGACCCTTTCTGTTGGTCCGGTTAAGATCGGGGGGCCAGAATGGAAACGGCGGACCGAGCTGCTGCCACTGCTCGATCCGCCGCCCTCGTCCCTAAACTGGGCCGCCCGGTTGTGTGGTGCTACCTTGGGGGGTATCTGCTCGCATCCACGCCGGATCTCTTTATTTGATGAAGCGGGCGCCTGTATGAAACCTGCAAAGGTTATCGGGTCTTAATGCCCTTCATTTTTTCCGCGCTACATCGTGTAGTAAGGTATTACATGGGATATCATGGATTTCAAAGGACTTTTTATGGGAAATCGTGGAAAAAACTGCTTCTGTGGTAGTTTCACGATCTAACGGACTCGTCAAACACGCAAAAATATACCCCCTATAGCGATCAACAACGACCTACATACCAGATATTGTGGTTTGTCGGGCAACATCACACGGTCCAATTCAAAATGCAAAAAAATTGCCGTAAATTGGAACATACTGAGAACATTGAAAAATTGTCCGAATTTGCCTGCATTTGGCTGATTCTAAATGCGCCGTCGTCTGGCCTCTGCTGCACCGTGATTAAACCGAGATTAAACC
>CAXMUJ010000053.1:0-1631 GCA_964196455.1 uncultured Myxococcota bacterium
TTGGGAGTTTTTTATGTCTCTTACTAAAACCGTACTGGGCGCTGTAACGGCCGCCTTTATGGCCTCTGGCGCAATGGCCGATGGTCCAGCTATCGTTTATGACCTTGGCGGCAAAAACGATGGATCCTTCAACGAGGCCGCTTTTGCAGGTGCCGAGCGTTTCAAAGCCGAGACCGGCACATCTTATCGCGAGTTCGAATTGCAGTCGGATGCACAGCGTGAACAAGCCCTGCGCCGTTTTGCGCAATCTGGTAACAATCCTGTTGTTATGGCTGGCTTCTCTTTTGCTGCGGCTTTGGAAGCTGTTGCAAAGGATTTTCCGGACACAAACTTTGCAATCATCGATATGGTTGTCGATCAACCCAACGTTCGATCGGTTGTGTTTAACGAGCACGAGGGATCGTATCTGGTCGGCATGATGGCGGCATTGGCGTCTGAAACTGGCAAGGTCGGCTTTGTCGGCGGCATGGACATTCCTCTGATCCGCAAATTTGCCTGTGGCTACGTCCAAGGCGTAAAGGCGGTTAATCCTGACGCGACCGTATTCCAGAACATGACCGGTACAACCGGTGCTGCTTGGAATGACCCCGTAAAAGGTGGCGAGTTGACCAAAGCCCAGATTGCCCAAGGCGCTGACGTGATCTATCACGCCGCTGGCGGTACAGGCCGTGGCGTTTTGCAAGCTGCTGCTGACGCAGGTGTTTTAGGCATTGGTGTCGACAGCAACCAAAACGGTTCGCACCCGGGCAAAGTTCTGACATCGATGCTGAAGCGCGTTGACGTTGCGGTTTACAACGCCTTCAAAGACGCAGCAGACGGAAATTTCTCGTATGGTTTCAGCGTCTTGGGTGTCGCCAATGAGGGTGTCGGCTATGCTATGGATGAAAATAACGCCGCACTGGTTAGCGCTGATATGCAGTCCAATGTGGATGCAGCCGCAGTGAAAATCTCAAACGGCGACATCATGGTGCACGACTATACATCCGACAGCGCCTGCCCAGTGGAATAGGTCAGCACTTGGCACAATCATCCCAGTCGGGGCGGCCTGCGAACGCGGCCGCCCCCGCTATCGAACTCAAAGGTATTTCCAAGGCCTTTGGTCCGGTACAAGCCAACAAAGACATCTCTTTGCATGCTGAACGCGGTTCGATCCACGGAATTGTCGGCGAAAACGGTGCCGGAAAGTCGACGTTGATGTCGATCCTCTACGGCTTTTACAAAGCCGACGCAGGCGAGATTTTCGTTGGCGGCGAAAAAAAGAACATTACCGACAGCCAAGCGGCCATCGCCGCAGGTATCGGCATGGTGCACCAGCACTTCAAACTGGTTGATAACTTCACTGTCTTGGAAAATGTCATTCTGGGGGCCGAAGACGGCAAACTGTTGCGGCCATCGCTGGCCAAGGCGCGCAAAGCGCTGTTGGAGCTGGCCGAGGAATACGACCTGCATGTGGACCCAGACGCGGTGGTTGAGACTTTATCCGTCGGCCACCAACAGCGCGTCGAGATCCTCAAGGCTCTGTACCGTCAGGCCGACATTTTGATTTTGGACGAGCCTACGGGTGTTCTGACCCCGTCCGAGGCAGACCACCTGTTTCGCATTCTGCGCAACCTGCGCGAACAGGGTAAAAC
>CAXMUJ010000054.1:0-1985 GCA_964196455.1 uncultured Myxococcota bacterium
AGATATATACAGTAAAAGCCAATGAAATGTGGTCGGATACCGGCGATCAGCAATCGGCGATAGGCCGCCTGCGCGCCCAAAGCTTGAATTTCTTCTGCGCTATGAATGTCGGCTTTGGCAAACATCTCCTCGACTTTGGGGCCAAGGTTGCGAATGCTGGAAACGCGGCTCATTGTTGCAGAAACTCTGCCAATACACGCGGATAGAGCTTGTGTTCCTCGATCAGAACCCGTGCTGACAGTGTGCCTGCTGTATCGTCGTGTTGAACCGGCACTTCGCTTTGACCCAAGACCCGTCCACCGTCCAGCTCGGCCGTTACCAGATGCACAGAGCAACCGGCGATGGGGTCGCCGGCATCAATCGCCCTTTGATGCGTGTGTAGCCCTTTGTATTTGGGTAAAAGCGACGGGTGGGTGTTGAGCATTTTCCCGTCCCATCTGTCGATAAAGCTACTCGATAATATGCGCATGAAACCGGCCAGACAAATCACATCGGTCGCGGACCGGGCCAGTCGGTTGTGAACCGCGTCTTCAAAGGCCAGCCTGTCGCCGCCAAAGTCTCGATGATCAATCACCGCGGTTGGCACGCCCAGAGCCCGGGCTTTTGCCACACCGGCCGCGTCGGGCTGGTTCGATAAAACCAGAACCGGAATGCCCGCCACTTGATCTGACTGCATCGCTTCCACAAGACGGACCATGTTGGATCCGCTGCCAGATAACAGTATGGCGACGCGTTTGGCCACTATGGCGCGCCAGACAGGGCGCCGGCATAATGGACACCTTCGCCTGTTTGAACTTGGCCTATTCGCACTGGCGAAATACCTTGGCTGATCAATGCGTCTTCGATTTCGGCGGCATCTTCGCTGCTACAGATCGCGATCATGCCAATGCCGCAATTAAAAGTTTTTAGGGCTTCGTCCTGGGCCAATCCAGCCTGCGAGATCAGCCAGTCAAAGATCGGCATCCTCTGCCAGCTGTCCAGATCTACGGACGCGCCCAGACCGTCGGGCAAAGCCCTCGGCAGGTTTTCACTCAGCCCGCCGCCGGTGATATGCGCCAGTGCTTTTAGCTTGCCTGTGTTCAATGCAGCCACTGTCGGTTTGATATAGATGCGGGTCGGTTCCAGCAAATGCGACGCCAGTGTGCCCGCACCAAACGGGCAGGGGTCGTTCCAGTTCAGCCCCGACCGTTCGACGATTTTTCGAACCAGCGAATAGCCGTTGGAATGGACGCCTGATGAAGGCAAACCAATCAGGACATCGCCCTTGGTCACATCGCGCGGCAAGACTTGGCCCCGTTCCATTGCCCCCACAGCAAATCCGGCCAGATCGAAATCTTTGCCCTCATACATGCCCGGCATCTCGGCGGTTTCGCCGCCAACCAGTGCAGTGTCTGCTTGGCGACAGCCTTCGGCAATGCCGTTGATGACGCGCGTTGCCACGTCGACGTCAAGCGAGCCGGTGGCAAAGTAATCTAGAAAAAACAAAGGAATAGCCCCTTGGCACACCAGATCATTCACGCACATTGCCACCAGATCGATACCGACCGTATCAACATGCCCGGTGTCAATTGCGATGCGCAATTTGGTGCCGACGCCATCGGTGGCGGAAACCAAAACCGGATCGCTAAACCCTGCGGCCCTGAGGTCAAACATCGCGCCAAAGCCGCCCAAACCGTCCATCACGCCCGGACGTTTGGTGGATTTAGCCGCCGGCTTGATACGCTCGACCAAAGTATTGCCCGCGTCGATGTCAACGCCGGCTGTCGCATAGGTCAATGGGGTGTTTGTGTCGGTCATAATACCCTCGTCTATTTGATTTGCCTCCCTTTAACGGAACCGAATGGCAAAGAAAACAGGTTGTTGCTTGACCCCCGTAATTTCGCGCATTATGCGGGTCCCGTCTGGGCCTGTAGCTCAACTGGTTAGAGCAGAGCGCTCATAACGCTTTGGTTGGGGGTTCGAGTCCCTCCGGGCCTACCAGACAC
>CAXMUJ010000055.1:0-10408 GCA_964196455.1 uncultured Myxococcota bacterium
CGTCAACTTTTTCTTTGAAGGATACGAAGAGGGAATTACCGACGCCACTGATGTCAAGCCGATCGCCAGTAACAAAGATGGCGATTTGTTGGCTGACAAAGAAGCTCTGGAGTTGGTTCGGTCTTATTACTCGATCCCTGAAAATCAGCGCCGGAAACTATTTGATCTGGCGCGCGTTCTGAGCGACGTCGCATAGAACGCTGGCGCCGCTAATAGGGCGCAGCGACTTAGTTGACCTGATGGTCCGAATATGAAATCCCTGTAGCAGCCAATGGCCGCTACGGGGATTTTTATGTCTGACTATACAACTGAAACTCAATCAGAATTGCTTGGGGTTGCCTATCAATTGGCCGAAGCGGCACGGCCTATTGCCCTGCGCCATTTTCGACAATCTGCTACGACTGCGGAAAACAAGCTGCAAGGTGGTTTCGATCCGGTGACGATTGCCGACCGGAGTATTGAAAAGACGATGCGCAAAATACTGGCAGAATTGCGCCCGGACGATGCGGTCACCGGCGAAGAGTATGAGAATACCGCTGGCAGTTCTGGTCTGACGTGGATTGTTGATCCAATTGACGGAACCCGCGGCTATATCAGTGGAACGCCGACCTGGGGCGTGCTCGTCGGCTTGGCAGACGACACAGGTCCGATCCTTGGCGTCATTGATCAGCCCTATACCGGCGAGAGGTTTGTTGGCGGCTTTGGGACAGCAGTTATGCACCACAAAGGCGCCACTCGCAGTATACAAACTCGGGACTGTGGATCGCTCGCTGATGCTGTCTTGTTCTCGACGTTTCCAGAAGTTGGCACCAAGGCCGAGGGTCGTGCATTTGAGGCCGTAAAGGCTCAGGCGAAACTCACGCGTTATGGAATGGATTGCTATGCCTATGCGTTGGTGGCGGCCGGCCATATCGATCTGGTGATCGAGGCCGGTCTCAATTCCTATGACATTGCCGCACCGATCGCGTTGATTGAACAGGCCGGCGGTGTCGTCACCAACTGGTCAGGTGGCCCGGCGTTGGCTGGTGGGCGGGTTTTGGCGGCAGGATGTCAGGCCGTGCATCAAGAGGCCCTTGCGATTTTGCAGTCCGAGCTGGCCAAATAACCCAATCCGGTCTTGGCAGTTAGTCTTGGGAGTTCAAAAACGCGGCGACTTTTGACCAGATCAGCTGGACTACATCTGGTGTTTCCAGCAACAATTCGTGCTGGGCCTTGGCAATGACCACCAGCTCGCCATTCGTCCACTTTTTCATTGTGCGGTGGATGGCCCTTTGCGACACGACGTTTTCGTTTGTTCCAACAAAACACAGGCAGTCGGGTAGGGGCGTGTCGATATTTTTAAAATAGCGTGTCTCGCTTAACGCGTCTTTCAGCCAGCCAAGGCTTGGCCCGCCGACGGACAATTCCGGATGGCTCAAGATCTGTTTTTGCATCCACCCGTAGGCGTCGGCATCATTGGTTAGATGGTTTCCTTCAAACGGCTCGAGCTCAACATAGGACATGGACGCGGTTGTCGGGGTGCGTTTTCTGGCCAGACCGATTGACACCGCAACGGTCGAGACAACATTGGCATAGGCCCTAAGACCGGCGGACATCTGGACGTCCCAGAAAGGTGCGGAAAAAATGACCTGTCGGACCACCATGCCTTCGAGCAGGCCCCGCAGCGCAATCGCACCGCCCATGGAGTGCGCCAGAATATACCTGACCCCAGGCAGGCTTTGTTCGTCGGCAACAGCCAGCATTTCGGCGACGTCGCGTTGATAGTCGATGAAATTGCCAACATGGCCCACCGTATGGTCATCTTGCAACCGGTCCGACAATCCCTGACCGCGCCAGTCACACGACACGACGCAAAACCCAAGACCCAACAGGCGTTTGATAGTCGGCCCGTATTTCTCGAGATAATCAGAGCGTCCGGTAAAGATGAAAAAGGTGCCCCTTGACCCGCCCTGCCACGTACCGATCCGAATGCGCACCCCGTCGCTGGTTGTGCGCCAAACTATCTGTCCACCAGAGGGTGCCTTGGCAATGTCTGTATAGAACGGCGCGGTGGCGGTCTCAGGCAAGCACGGCCCCCAGTTTCATCGCCATCGACATGTCGCCATCGACACTTAGCTTGCCAGTCATAAACGCCGCAGCCGGATTGACATCACCTTCAAGCATGCCTTGAAAAGTTTCGGCGTCAGCACTCATTGTGCAGTCGGCGTCATCGTCGCTTGCACGCGCACCGTCCTGGTCAATGATCATCGACCCTTCGGCTTCGATGTCGACCTTGATCGAGCCATCAAATCCATCGCTGCCCAATCGCGCGTTGATCGCTTCAATCGCTGCTTTCAATACATCACTCATCATTACTCTCCAGCCAATTGTGAGATTTTCTTCTCGCTTTATTCGCGACTCGTATTACTCTCTATCTCACCATGGCAACTATATCTGTAAAATTAAACCTCGCGGCAACGATATGTCGTTCAATTCAGGTCACATTTGTCTGTTTTACGCTGATTTGGCTGACTGTTGCGAGTTTGACAATGTCAGGTGCCGCAGTTGCGGACGAAGCGACGTTGGAACAGCTTTTTGAAGATCTGGCAGATCCCGAGCTCGAAGATTGGGAGACAATCGAAGAGAATATCTGGCGTGAATGGTCCAGTTCCGGTTCGCGTGGAATGGATTTGTTGCTGGAGCGTGGGCGTGATGCCATGGCGCGCGGCGATTTCAACGCAGCCATAGACCATTTTTCGGCTCTCATTGATCACGCGCCCGAGTTCGCCGAGGGCTGGAATGCCCGGGCAACCGCTTTCTATCTGATGGACGAATTCGGGCTGTCTGTGGCGGATATACAGAGGACTTTGATCCTGAACCCACGCCATTTCGGTGCTATGTCGGGCCTTGGTCAAATTTTGGAGCAGACCGGGCGGTTGAAAGAGGCCTTGACGGTTTACACCAGAGCGTTAGAGCTACACCCTCATCAGACCAATATCCGGGACGCGGTCGAGCGTTTGCAGATAGAGGTTGGCGGTTCAACGCTCTAGCCCAAGGACGCGCGTTCAAATGTCACTGTCGCCATCGCGGATCAGCGCGGTTTTGGGTCCTACCAATACCGGAAAGACCCATTTTGCTATCGAGCGTATGCTGGCCTATCGCAGTGGGGTGATCGGTCTGCCGTTACGGCTTTTGGCACGCGAGGTTTATGACAAGATCGTCGCTCTGCGCGGACCGTCAGTTGTTGCTCTGGTCACAGGCGAAGAGCGTATCGTACCACCGCGCACGCAATTCTGGGTCTGTACCGTCGAAGCAATGCCGCAGGACATCGGTGCGGATTTTGTTGCAGTGGACGAGATACAGCTGTGTGCTGACCCCGAACGCGGACATGTGTTCACCGATCGCTTGCTGAATATGCGTGGCTATCAGGAAACGGTGTTTTTGGGGGCTGAGACCATGCGTGGCACCATCGCACGATTGGTGCCGCAGGCGCAGTTTGTTCACCGCGACCGCTTGTCTGAATTGACCTATTCGGGTGGGCGAAAATTGTCGCGCATGCCTGCACGATCCGCGATTGTCGGGTTTTCCGTCGACAATGTTTATGCAATTGCCGAATTGCTGCGCCGACAAAAGGGCGGTGCGGCGGTGGTTATGGGGGCATTGTCGCCGCGCACGCGCAATGCTCAGGTGGAATTGTACCAAAACGGTGACGTTGATTATCTGGTGGCTACAGATGCCATCGGCATGGGATTGAATTTGGACGTCAAACATGTGGCTTTTTCCAGCCTGTCAAAATTTGATGGACGTCGACTGCGCCAGCTGTGGCCAAACGAGCTATCGCAGATCGCCGGTCGTGCAGGCCGTTACATGGAAAATGGTACATTTGGAGTTACCGGTGACGCGGGACCAATGGACCCGCAGGTGGCCGAGGCCATTGAAAATCACCAGTTCACACCGATTAAACGGCTGGAATGGCGTAATTCGCGGCTGTCGTTTGGTACAATCGACGCATTGTTGGCCAGTTTGCAACAGTCCTCGGACGACCCTTTGTTGGCTAAGGTGCGCGAAGCCTCGGATCAACGCACGTTGAGGACATTGGGTGACCTGCCGGAAATTCGGGATAGATGCACGGATGCGGCATCTGTAAAGCTGTTGTGGGATGTGTGCCAAACACCTGATTTCAGACAGATTTCTGCAATTGATCACGTGTCGCTGATGGCGCAACTGTTTGAATATTTGCACGGTCCCGGGCGCGTTCCCGAACAGTGGCTTTCTGCACAGATCGCTCGGGTTGATCGGTCGGAAGGCGATATCGATGCTTTGTCCAAACGGCTGGCATTTGTGCGCACTTGGACCTATATCACACAAAGAAATGGCTGGGTTGCCAACGAAGCATATTGGCGAGACGAAACCCGTGCTGTAGAAGACCGGCTATCGGACGCGTTACATGGCGCGTTAACGCAAAGATTTGTCGATCGGCGCACATCTATTCTGATGCGCCGGTTGAAGCAAAAGGAGAGCCTTGTGGCTGACGTAAATACAAGTGGTGAAGTAACCGTAGAAGGCGAATTCGTAGGTAAACTAAACGGATTCCGCTTTCAGTTGGACAAGAGCGCCAGCGAACAAGAGGCCAAGACACTGCGCGCTGCGGCCACGCAGGCGCTGCAACCTGAATTCTCATTGCGCGCTGACCGGATGTACAACGCACCGGACACAGAGTTTGATTTCACCGAGCAAGGTGGCTTGATGTGGGGCGAAAACGCCGTGGGCAAATTGTCAGCTGGCGCCGACGCCCTGTCGCCTGTGATCGACGTCTTTGTCGACGAGGAAGCCGGCGCTGATGTTGCCACCAAAGTTGCACGTCGTCTGGGTCACTTTATCGATCGCAAGATTACAGCGGCGTTTGAGCCATTGATCGCGTTGAAAGATGACGAGACTGTTGTCGGTCTGGCACGCGGCGTTGCGTTCCGCCTGGTCGAATCGCTGGGTGTGATCCCGCGGTCGGTGATCGCCAATGATGTTAAAGAGCTGGATCAGGACGCGCGCGGATTGCTGCGCAAGCACGGGATCCGCTTTGGTCAGTATACGGTTTATCAGCAGTTGATGCTCAAACCTGCGCCAACCCGGCTGCGGTTGGTCCTGTGGTCATTGCAACAAGGTCTGGACGAGTTCCCCGAAGCACCACCCGCCGGGCTGGTAACTATTCCTGCGATGATCGCGGCGCCCAAGGGTTATTATCCGCGCGCCGGTTACCGTTTGGCAGGCGAGCGGGCGATCCGTATCGATATGCTGGAACGCTTGGCTGATATGATCCGCAATCAGGATTCGCGCAGCGGTTTTGAGGCTTCGGCAGATATGTTGTCGATCACCGGCATGACCTTTGACCAGTTTTCCGATCTTATGGCAGGCCTCGGCTATGCTGTTGAAAAAGGCGAGCGCGAAAAACAACGTCCTGTACCGGACAGCAAGCCAGATGAGCCGGTATCCGAGGCACCTGTTCAAGATACTAAAAAGGTGGATGCAGCAGACGGGGCGGCGGATGCGACCCCTGTCGAAGTGGCTGCCGAAGTGGCTGCCGATGAGTCTGCTGAAGTGCCAGCAGAACAAGCCGCAGAACAAGCCGCAGAACAGGCCGCAGAAAAGCCGGCAGAACAGCTGGTGGAACCAGCCGCAGAGCAACCTGCCGCAGAGCAACCAGCCGAGGCGCCGGAGCAGGAAACATTCTATGTCTTCCGCTGGCAATCCAAGCCACGACCGGCAAAACAAGGTGACCGGCCTGTACGCAACAAAAAGCCCAAGCGCGAAGTTTCCAAACCGCCGCGTCGGGCCAAACCAGCACCGCGCCCGGAAGCAAAAATTGATCCAGACAACCCTTTCGCGGCCCTGATGGCGCTTAAGAACAAATCCTGAGAGACTGTCCGAAATGGCGGAGGATCCAGCGACACTGCGTGTTGATAAATGGCTGTGGTACGCGCGTTTTTTTAAAACCCGGAGCCTGACGGCCAAACTGGTTGCAGCGCGAAAGGTGCGGGTCAACTCCGAGCCGATCGCCAAGCCATCATTTGCAATCAAATCCGGTGATGTCTTGAGCTTTGCGCAGGGCGATAACACCCGGGTGGTCAAGGTCGAGATGCTTGGAACACGCCGCGGCCCCGCACCGGAGGCGGCCGCGCTCTATGTTGACATGTCGCCGGAACCGAATATTCGGGAATATGTTCCTGAAAATCCGAAATTTGCGGGAAAAGGTCGCCCAACCAAGAAAGACCGGCGACAATCTGATCGTTTTGGCCGCAGACGGGTTGATTGAAGCCGCCAAGCACAATAATAGATGACCGTCTTGGTGATCGTTGAGTCACCATTTGAACTAGGACCGCAAATATGACCTATGTCGTAACCGACAATTGTATCGCCTGCAAATATACCGACTGTGTCGAGGTTTGCCCTGTGGATTGTTTCTATGAAGGCGAAAACATGCTGGTGATCCACCCTGACGAGTGTATCGACTGTGGCGTCTGTGAGCCGGAATGCCCGGCGGACGCGATCCGGCCCGATACAGAGCCGGATATGGAAAAATGGGTCGAGTTCAACCGCGATTATTCCGAAAAATGGCCAGTGATCATTACCAAGAAAGATCAGCTGCCCGAGGCCGAAGAGCGCGACGGCGAAGACGGCAAGATGGACAAGTATTTCTCAGTCAAACCGGGCGAAGGCGGTTGATTGATTCGCAGCCTTGAATATTTGGGAAAACTTTCGATAGAGACCACCTAAGTCTATGGTTTTCAATACTTAAACATCGCTGCTTTATTGCTATAGAATCTGGCGGGGTTTTCTGGTATTCTAGCGACAGAAAACAGGTCAGTATCTTTGTCGCAAACACCTATTTTGTGACGCATCAGATAGCCGAGCCACCCTAATTCGACCCGCGTCTTGTGTATGTTTCACAAGGCAGGGTCTTTTTGGGCTTTGTCGATTGGTCTGACCATAAAAACGGAAAAGAGTAGTAATGGCTAAGTCCAAGAAAAGCATGGATTTTCATCCTGACGAGTACGTTGTTTACCCGGCTCACGGTGTCGGGCAGATTGTTTCCATCGAAGAGCAGGAAATCGCCGGCACCAATATGGAGCTGTTTGTCATATCCTTCGACAAGGACAAAATGACACTGCGTGTCCCAACCGCCAAAGCAACCTCCGTTGGCATGCGCGGACTGTCCAGCCCGGACACGGTGATCCGTGCAATGGAAACGCTCAAAGGCCGCGCACGGGTAAAACGCGCGATGTGGTCACGCCGTGCCCAAGAGTACGAGCAAAAGATTAATTCCGGTGACCTGATCTCGATTGCAGAAGTTGTCCGCGACTTGCACCGCAACGACGAGCAACGTGAACAGTCCTATTCCGAGCGTCAGCTTTATGAAGCCGCGCTAGAGCGTCTGACACGCGAATTGGCCGTCGTCGACGGCATTGAAGAAGGCATAGCGCAGCAACGTGTTGATGAGGTTTTGTTGGCGCGCGTTGCTGCCTAACAGTGCTACCTTTTTAGTATTATTGACCGCGCCAAACTGGGCGCGGTCTTTTTTTCCAAATTTTCCGGAGTGATCACGTGCGCAAGAGGCCTTCGGCACGATTGTTGTTGTTGGACAATGCGTCGCGCGTATTCCTGTTCCAGTTTCGCTTCACTTTGCCCAACGGATTGGTGCAACAGTTTTGGGCGTCCCCCGGAGGCGGGGTTAAATCTGGCGAAAGTTTCCACGATGCGGCGCGGCGGGAACTGTTGGAGGAAACCGGGATAAAGGCGGATGTGGGCCAAGAAGTGGATCGCCGTATTGTCAATTTTACTATGCCAGACGGCAATGACGTCGAAGCAGAAGAAGTGTTTTTTTTGGTGCGTTGCTCGACGGAAGCCTTTGATTACAGCCGCTGGACGCCATTGGAAAAACGGATTTTGGTAGACGCGCGCTGGTGGACACGCACAGCATTGCGCCAAACCCGCGACGTGGTGTTTCCAGAGGCATTGGCCGATCTGCTGGACCGGCTTGAACGCACAAACGCCTAAGTGCTGTTGCCTACCCCAATACGGCAACAGCAGCAGCAAGGGCCGCTATTTCTGCGCATTGTTGTGATGCCCCCAAAACATCGCCGGTTTGCCCGCCAATTAATTTCCGTGCCAACAGGAAAACCGGAACCGAGCCCAGCAGCGCCCAGCCAAGGACCAGTGCACCGGCAAACCCAACGCCGATGATACAGATGATCAATCCGCTGAGCAAAGCAATGGATACAGACAGGGCCGGTGGCGTTCCAACACCGGCTGACAGGCCGCGTTCGCGGGCACTTGGCATCAAATACATCGCCAAAACCATCGGGACCCGACTTGCCGCGCCAACGGCCATCAAGGTCAATGGCAAATAGGCGTGCAATACGCCCGCGACCCCGTCCCACCGCGCGATCAATGCAATGCCCAATGCCACAGCCCCATAAGCGCCGATGCGGCTGTCTTTCATAATTTCCAACCGGCGCACCGGTTCAACACCGCCGCCAAACCCGTCTGCGCAGTCAGCCAGACCGTCTTCGTGCATGCCGCCTGTCGCCAGAGCCAGACAGGCCAGAACCAGCGCTGCTGCAATGCCGTCCGGAGTGCCGATCCAAACCAAAATCACGCCGAAACATCCAACGGCAAACCCCAAGATCGCGCCCACCAGCGGATAGGCCCAGCTTGCCACTGCCGCGCGCGCACCGGCCCGCGCGTGGTCGACAGGTATGGCGACACGTGTCAGCAGGCTGAACGCCGCCCAAATGTCATGTGGCTCGATCGGTTGTGTTTGGTCAGTGTCGTTCATAAAGGCTTGTTCTTCGCTTTTGTGATTTTGGTTTTCCGAATTTGCCGTTAGACAAGCATAAATACATCCTCAACCCAAGGTCTTTCATGTCTGTTGCTCCCTGTGAAACACGCGATACGTTCAAAGCTGTGCTGTCCAATCTGCCAAATCCGAATGCCCAAGCCAAATTGGACGCACAGGACAGGAACGCGCAGTTGACCAAACCGCCGGGCGCGTTGGGACGGCTTGAAGATCTGGCGATTTGGTTTGCGTCTTGGCAAGGCAACGGACGACCCAAATTGGAAAAACCTCAGGTGGTAGTTTTTGCCGGCAACCACGGCGTTGCGGCGCGTGGTGTGTCCGCATTTCCCGCCGAAGTCACCCAGCAGATGGTGTTCAATTTTCAGGCGGGCGGGGCCGCAGTCAACCAGTTGACCAAGGCGTTTGGCGCGTCGCTAAGCGTTCATGCCCTGAAACTCGATACGCCGACGGCTGATTTCACCCAGGGCCCCGCCATGTCAGAGCCCGAGTTTCTGGACGCGCTTGCCACCGGTTGGAACGCGGTTGATGCGGATGCCGACCTGTTGATTGTCGGGGAAATGGGCATTGGCAACACCACCTCTGCCGCGGCACTGGCATTGGCCCTGTTTGGCGGCGATGCTGCACACTGGACCGGTCGCGGCACGGGTGTGGACGATGCCGGGCTGTCGTTGAAAACCCGGGTTGTTTCTGAAGGATTGGCGGCCAATCCGGATGCATCACGCAACGGATTAGAGGCGCTGCGTTGCCTTGGCGGCCGTGAAATTGTCGCGATGGCGGGGGCAATCGCTTGCGCCCGGACACGCTCGATCCCGGTCATCCTGGACGGGTTTATTGCCACAGCCGCAGCGGCGTGTTTGCACGTCGAAGCCGCCGGCGCGTTGGACCATTGTATTGCCGGTCACCTGTCTGGCGAAGGAGCGCACCAGAAATTGCTGGATTACTTGGGCAAAGATCCCTTGGTCTCGTTGGGGCTGCGATTGGGCGAAGCCTCGGGCGCGGTTGTGGCCCTGTCGATCCTGCAAGCCGCCGTGGCCTGTCACAGTGGCATGGCGACCTTTGCCGAGGCCGGTGTGAGTGATCACGACTAAAGGCGCAGGGTACTACGATCCGCGCATGTCCGTGTGGCAGTCAGGTGATACGATTTTGCCTGCCAAATTCAATCCGACCGGCGCCGAATTCAGCTTGTCCGGGTGCCAAAATAATTCTAGCGCAAAATTTGATTGAATGTGCTTCGATTCAATTTGTGCGATATCGATTTTCAGAGAGAAGAATTTGCATCTAAAATGTCAGGGAATGTGTTTAAAGTGCGCAGCATTTTCAATACTGTCTTGTTGTTTATTTTTGCTAGCAGCGCGTTCCAGTAATTATATAGAAGGTGAATTCCTGTTCTCTAAAGTCGTATTAATTGCTTTGTGGAGCGTTATTTTTATGCTGTCAGTCACGATGGCTTTTAGTTTCCACCATTTGGTTTAAACCCTCCGTCTTCCAGACGGACAAAGAAATTCAAAGGTGCGCCGGAGGCGCTCAGTTAAGAAAAGGCAGTTTCAACTGCCTCTGTTGATCCCACCAGCTTCAGCT
>CAXMUJ010000056.1:0-5020 GCA_964196455.1 uncultured Myxococcota bacterium
GGCGTCGGCTTTGGTCAAATACCGCCATCCTTGAAACGGACGTTTCTTGTGGGCTTCGGTCAGCACAAGTTCTGGGTCAAAAACCAGACGACAACGCCGTATCCCGTCTTCGCCGATGGCCTCGTCCATGCGAACGATACGCTGGCGCGCCAAGATCAATCCTTTGAACACCCAATAAAGCGAGCCTCCATCAAGCAATTCTTCTGCGCGTCGGGGCCACATACGGGTCGTATGGTGCGGCTCATATTCAACGCCAATTGCCCGCGCGCCCGCTGCGCGAACATCGCGCCACTGCGCCAGCTCGCTGACTTTGTCGACCCCGACACAAAGTTTAACCAGATTTAGTTCACCGCTCATTCGCCCCTCCAGACACCGCCTTAATATCAGAGATGTGGGCTAGGTTCCATCTTCTATTGCCAAGATCGTCTGTGCACCGTAGTTTAAGTTCCCTACCCATTTTTTTGGAGAATTCGCGCATGTCTGCATTCGCCGCCCCAATTTCACAGTCCATTTGGGACATGAAATACCGCTTCAAAACACCTGAAGGCGATCTAATCGACGAAACGGTCGAGGACAGCTGGCGACGTGTCGCCCGCGCATTGGCGGTGAACGAAAAAGACACAGCAAAATGGGAGGGCGTATTCTATAACGCCCTTGAAGGATTCAAGTTTTTACCGGCTGGCCGTATTCTGGCCGGTGCCGGAACCGAGCGTTCTGTCACCCTGTTCAACTGCTTCGTTATGGGCACAATTCCAGATACCATGGGCGGGATTTTCGATAGCCTAAAAGAGGCCGCCCTGACTATGCAACAAGGTGGCGGAATCGGGTATGATTTTTCCACTTTGCGCCCCAAGGGTGCCAGCGTCATTGGGGTTGGTGCAGATGCTTCGGGTCCGCTGTCGTTTATGGATGTCTGGGATTCAATGTGTCGGACAATCATGTCGGCAGGTTCGCGACGTGGTGCGATGATGGCGACCATGCGTTGTGACCACCCCGATATCGAAGATTTCATCACAGCCAAACAGGACGCTGCCCGCCTTAGGATGTTTAACCTATCGGTGCTGGTAACTGACCCGTTCATGGAGGCAGTAAAGGCTGATGCTTCATGGGATTTGATGTTCGGTGGCAAAATTTACCGCACAGTGCAGGCGCGTGATCTTTGGAACAAGATCATGCGGTCAACTTATGATTTTGCCGAACCGGGGGTGATTTTCATCGACCGGATTAATCAGAAAAACAACCTTAACTATTGCGAAAGCATTGCGGCAACGAACCCATGCGGCGAACAACCACTGCCACCGTACGGTGCGTGCTTGCTGGGCTCTATTAACCTTGCACGGCTGGTTTCGGACCCTTTTGACGAAGCCGCAGCGTTGGATGAAACCGCGCTACGCGAACTGGTAAGTACGGCCGTTCGGATGATGGACAACGTGGTCGACACCAGTCGTTTCCCGCTGCCCCAACAACAAGCTGAAGCGAAGGCTAAACGGCGGATCGGATTAGGCGTAACTGGGCTTGCAGATGCCCTGCTGATGATTGGGTTGCGGTATGGATCAGACCAAGCCGCGCGGCAGACGGAAGAATGGCTGAAAGCAATCGCGCGCGCGGCCTATTTGGCGTCAGCGCATTTGGCAGCTGAAAAAGGGGCGTTCCCGTTGTTTGACAAGACAGCCTTCCTTGCTGGCGACACAATGATGGCGATGGATGACGAGGTTCGCGCGGCTGTTTCTGAAAATGGCATACGTAACGCCTTGTTAACCTCGATTGCCCCGACGGGTACGATCAGCCTATATGCAGGTAATGTATCGAGCGGGATCGAACCGGTGTTTGCCTATACTTACACACGTAAGGTATTACAAAAGGATGGTTCGCGTACAGAAGAAGAAGTCGAAGATTACGCCGTTAAACTTTGGCACGAGAAATTCGGCGACGCAGAACTGCCCGAGCATTTCGTAAACGCGCAAACGCTGGCGCCGATTGACCATGTGCGAATGCAAGCGGCGGCGCAAAAGTGGGTCGATTCCAGTATTTCCAAAACCATCAACTGCCCGGAAGATATCGATTTCGAAGCCTTTCAGGAAATCTATCTTGAAGCCTGGGAAACCGGCTGTAAAGGGTGTACGACCTATCGCCCGAATGATGTAACCGGATCAGTTCTGTCGGTCAGCCAGAAAGTCGACGCGCAGTCCGAAGGTGAAGCACCCGATCATGCAGGGGATGTGGTTTATTTGTCGGAACCCTTGGATCGACCCGAAAACCTGCAAGGCCAGACCTACAAAATCAAATGGCCCGAAAGCGAACATGCGATTTATATCACCCTGAACGACGTAATTATCGGAGGACGACGTCGACCGTTTGAAGTGTTTATCAACTCCAAGAATATGGAGCATTTTGCGTGGACGGTCGCCCTGACGCGCATGATATCGGCCGTTTTCCGGCGCGGTGGGGACGTGTCGTTCGTGGTTGAGGAACTGAAAGCTGTGTTCGACCCACGTGGCGGCGCATGGGTTGGCGGGAAATATATCCCCTCAATTCTGGCGGCAATTGGCGGTGTGATTGAGCGCCATATGGTTGAGACCGGATTTATTGGCGGCGAAGGCATGGGATTGAAGACCGACCCGCAAGTTGATGCCGTTGCTGTTGGCGAGCGTCCCCGTGGTCCGGCGTGCCCGAATTGCGGGCAATACGCGATGCGGATGATCGAAGGGTGCATGACCTGCGGGGATTGTGGGCATTCTAAATGTGGGTGAAGTAAAGCCTTTCAAAATCAGGCAAATTTTTGCGAACCCCTAGTCGACCACCGGATTTTCGCGCCAATCAGCGCCCCAAGTAATCCCCTAACGAGCGTACCTTAGTGAAAAATTCACTTGTTGCAGAGCGGGGGATAAAAATTCTTTTGTCGCCGATACGGATATATACCTGCGGGCCGTCACCAAGCGCGCCGGAGCGGCCTAAATCAATTTCTTCGGTTTCAGACCGTGATTCTGGTGAAACACGGCAGGACTCGTTGGAATAATACGATGTGCCTTCCATTTACCCTCTCCCAAAATGGTTAAAGGTAAAGGTTAGCACAAACATTTCATTTCACGAAATTGGCTTTTATGCCTTTCCGTATCCACCTGCTGTCGGTGGTTGCACAATCACCGCTTCACCGGCCTCCAGCACTGTTTGATCGCACCCTTTTAGGGTCTCGATCGCCCCGTCAAGGCGGCGCACTTGGGTTTTTCCCAAGGCACCATCGCCCCCGCCATTCAATCCTTTGGGGGGCAGCGTGCGACTGGACGACAGAATCGCACAATCCATCTTTTCAAGGAACCGCAATGTACGACGCGTGCCAGAGCCAGCATGCCATTTTCCCTTGCCGCCGGAACCGTGGCGAATGTGGAAATCTTCCAGTAGAACCGGGTAGCGGAACTCCAGAATTTCAGGATCAGTTAGGCGCGAGTTGGTCATATGCACCTGCACCGCATCCGTTCCATTAAACCCCGGACCAGCGGGGGAGCCGGAACAGATGGTTTCGTAATACTGATAGACATCATTGCCAAATGTCAGGTTATTCATGGTGCCTTGCGAGTTGGCCATCGCCCCTAATGCTGCCAGCAGCGTGTTGGTAACATGCTGGGATGTCTCAACATTTCCTGCCACAACGGCTGCGGGGTATTTGGGGCGCAACATGCAATCATCGGGAATGATGATGTTGATGGGGCGCAAACAACCCGCATTCATCGGGATGTTTCCCGCAACCATCAAGCGAAACGCATAAAGCACCGCGGCGCGCGCGACCGGTTCTGGCGCATTAAAATTGCTGTCTTGTTGGGGCGATGTTCCGGTGAAATCCACCGTTGCTTCGCGGTTCTCATTATCGACCGTAATCCGCAACTTGATCACCGCACCTTGATCGGTATGGGTTGCCCATTCGCTGTCTTTCAGCACGTCAATTACGCGGCGAACATTTTCTTCGGCGTTATCCTGCACGTGCCCCATATAGGCGTTCACGATGCTTAGGCCGAACTGTTTGACCATCTTGCGAAGCTCTTGAATGCCCTTTTCATTAGCAGCAATCTGAGCCTTCAGGTCTGCGATATTTTGGTATGGATTGCGACAAGGATAGGCGTGATCGGTCAGCAGCGTTTGCAACGCTTCTTCACGGAACTCGCCCTGATCTACCAACAGGAAGTTGTCAAACAACACCCCTTCTTCGTTAACATTTGTCGCCAACGGAGTCATCGATCCCGGGGCTGATCCACCCACATCCGCATGGTGCCCGCGCGAGGCCACGTAAAACAAAATGTCCTCACCAGCCTCGTCAAACACGGGTGTCACGACGGTAATATCAGGCAGATGCGTGCCGCCATTGTAGGGGGCGTTCAGTGCAAACACGTCGCCGGGGCGCATTTTACCGGTGTTTTGCGCGATAATTGCCTCGACCGAGCGGTCCATAGACCCAAGGTGAACCGGCATGTGTGGCGCATTCGCAACCAGTGATGAATCGGATGCAAACACCGCACACGAGAAATCCACGCGTTCTTTGATATTCACTGAATACGCAGTGTTTTGCAGGGTCACGCCCATCTGTTCGGCGATTGCCATGAACAAGTTGTTGAACACTTCCAACATCACCGGATCGGCTTCGGTGCCAAGCGCCTTGGTGCGCGAAAGTTCAACCACACGGCGAAGGATGATGTGGTTGTGGCTGTTCACCTCGGCTTGCCAACCAGGTTCTACGACCACGGTTTGGTGAGGTTCGATAATCAACGCGGGGCCGCTGATTGTCATGCCTGCGCTAAAGGACGCACGGTCGCGGTAAATGCCGGCGTCATGCCACGCTCCGTCGGCGAAAAACTCGGCGGTTTCGCGCGCTTCGGCTGTGAATTTGTTGACAAGCGTTGAGGGCTCGTCAATTGTGGCACCGCCACCAACGGTTTCAACTTCGACCGCTTCAATTACAACGGTTTTGCCCTCAAAAACGAACCCGAATTGTTTGCGATGTGCGTTTTCGAACGCCGACAGCATTGTAGAT
>CAXMUJ010000057.1:0-16688 GCA_964196455.1 uncultured Myxococcota bacterium
CCTAAACATTTAATTTCACTTGCTAAACATCCAATTACATGTTCGGTGGGCGGTGCGCGTGGCAGACATCTGAGTTGGACCAGACGACTGGAAATCGGCCTGCTGCGTGGCGGTTCGGCACATGTCAATTTTGACGATTTAGCGGCCCATGTTGCAAATTGGAATGACCCAGACGCCCTGGATTGGATCAAGTGGCTTGAACAGATCTGCGCACCGCTTGAGGTCTGCGATAAACGCTCGCTCGAAGGCTGGGTAGCGCTGCATCAACAGTCAGCAGAAAGACTGGCCGCCGGTCCATCGGGAACGGCGGATAACGGGCTGTGGGATCGGGATGCTGGACAAATGGTACTGCATAGTTTCAATAACTTGCGTGTGGAAACTGATGCTTGTGATCTATTGTCTGACTTTGACTACAGAGCCTTGCATCTTGGCATCTTGTCAGCAGAGAGCGCCCGCGAAGCCGCGGTGGCGCATCCGCTGGTTTCAATTTGGGGCACATTGGAGGCCCGCGTTCAAGGCGCGGATCTGGTGATCTTGGGTGGGCTGAACGAGGGCACATGGCCAAGACGCCCCAAGGCCGACCCCTGGATGAACCGCGCGATGCGCGCCCAAGTCGGTTTGCCCTCGCCAGAGCGACAAGTCGGCCTGTCTGCCCATGATTTTCAACAAGCGTCAGCCGCCAAAGAGGTCATCTGGACGCGATCTTTGCGCGATGGCGATGCCCCCAGTGTTGCGTCGCGCTGGCTGATCAGGCTAACCAACCTGTTGGACGGTTTGGGACCAGACGGAAAAACAGCTCTTAAAACTCTTCGGGGTCGTGGCGACGCATGGTTGAAAATTGCCAGCGCGCTGGAAAGACCAACAAATGCGCGCGCGACGGCGGCACGGCCCTCGCCCCAAGTTCCGCGCCACCTGAAACCTGACACGCTCTATGTGACGCGGATCGCCGGCCTGATTAATGACCCCTACCAGATTTACGCGCGGTTCGTGCTCGGGCTAAAGCCGCTTGAACCTCTGGTGCCGGAAATGGACGCGCGGCTGCGCGGATCGGTGATCCACAGCATTCTGGAGGACTTCGCCAAGCCGAACGCGGTTCTGACACCTGACGGATTGATTGATATTGCAAAACGTCATTTAATGGACCACGTCAGCCACGCTGACACCCGTGAAATGTGGCTGGGTCGAATTCGCACCCTTGCCGACTGGATCACAGGACAGGAGATCCAGCGTCAGGCCGAGTTTCCCGACAGTTGGCAAGAGCTGAAGGGCGCGCGAACGCTGACAGATCTGGGCTTTACCATCAAAGCCAAAGCCGACCGCATCGGCCAGGCCAAAGACGGAACCCTGGCGATTTTTGACTATAAAACCGGCGCGGCGCCCGGTCCGGCAAAGGTTGAGAGATACGAGAAACAGTTGCCGCTGGAGGCAGCAATTGCGCAGGCAGGCGGTTTTGCCCCTGTTGGCGGCGCACCCGTAACCAAGCTCCAGTATATTTCCTTGGCCAATGGCGGCGAGCTCAAAGATTTGACGCTGTTCAAGGGCGGTGCGTCGTTGATCGAGGACACTTGGCAGGGGCTGGCGCAATTGATTGCGACCTATCAGAACGACGACTATGGCTTTACCGCCCGTGACCGGCCCAAAAACATCGAGTATCCGTCGGATTACGATCACTTGTCGCGCTATGGCGAATGGCAAGACACCGATACACCCGAACCGGAGGCCTTGACGTGACCCCGATTACCAACGCCACCGAAGCCCAGAACCGGGCCGCCGATCCAGCGCTGTCAACCTGGGTGTCGGCCAATGCCGGATCGGGCAAGACCCGGGTTTTAACCGATCGCGTGGCGCGGCTGCTACTGCGCGGCAGTGACCCGCAACGTATTTTATGCCTGACCTATACCACTGCCGCTGCCGGAGAGATGCAAAACCGGTTGTTCAAACGGCTGGGTCAGTGGGCGATGATGGACGACGGCGCCCTGCGCGGTGTGTTGACCGGCATGGGCGAAGACACATCCCTGCTCACGTCCGACAAGCTGAAAGAGGCCCGCACACTGTTTGCCAATGCGTTGGAGACGCCCGGTGGGCTCAAGATCCAGACTATCCACGCGTTCTGCGACACCCTGTTGCGGCGATTTCCACTGGAAGCAGGGGTTTCGCCCAGTTTTGGCCTGATGGACGATCGGCAGATGGTGCAGGTGCATTCGGATATTCTGGGCGAGATCGCCGAGGCAACCGACGCAAAGGCGCTGCAGGATTTTGCCCTGATCTTCTCGGGGCACGAGTTTAACCGGCTGATTCTGGACATCGCGAAATTCAAGTCGGGTTTTGGCGGTGGCGTATCTGCCCAAGATTTTAACTTGGTCGAAGATCAAACCATCGACGCAATATTGCGCGGCGTGCTTGATGCGGCTGCCCGCAAACTCGTCGCCGAATTCATTCCCATTTTGGACGCGTCCGGTGGCAACAATCAAAAGGCCGCCAAAAAACTGCACTCTGCGCTGGAAAGCCCCGACCCGCACAAAACGCTGCGGCTGCTGGAAGGGGTCATTTTGCACAGCGCCGATGTCAAGAAAAACACGCCCTTCAGCGCCAAGACCGGAGCCTTTCCAACAAAGCCGGTGCGCGAGGCCAATCCGGACCTGACCGACGATCTGAACAACCTGATGCTGGCAGTCGAGGCCGCCCGCGAAACCCGCCTGTGTTTGCTGACCTATCAAAATACGCGTGTCCTGCACGGTTTTGCCGATGCCTTTTTGCACCGGTCCGCAACGCACAAGGCGCGGTTGGGCCTGTTGGACTACGATGATTTGATCGACAAGGCGCTGTCGCTGTTGGAAACCTCCGAGGCCGCGCAATGGGTGCTGTACAAGCTGGACGGCGGCATTGATCATGTTTTGGTCGACGAGGCCCAAGACACAAGTCCGAAACAATGGCATTTGATCCAGAACCTTGTGGCCGAATTCACCACAGGTCTGTCAGCGCGTGACATGCCGCGCACAGTGTTCGCAGTTGGCGACGAAAAACAGTCGATTTATTCGTTTCAGGGTGCCGACCCGCGCGAATTCGCCAAAATGCGCGACCATTTCCAAGCCCAGTTCAAGCAAGTCGGGCAACCACTGTTCCAGCGCTCTTTGATCTATTCTTTTCGGTCCGCCGAGCCGATTTTGCGACTGGTCGACACCATTTTCGACGGGCAGGGATCCGGGCGTCTGGTTTATGGCAGCCAACATGCGGCGTCTGACGACAACAAACCCGGCCGCATAGACCTGTGGCCAATAATCGAACCGGCCGAGGCCGCGCCGGATATTCCTTGGTATCATCCCGTCAATCAGCCGAACATCGATGATCCGGTCAACCAACTGGCCCGACGGATCGCGGGATGGATCGGTGCGGCAGTGGCGGACAAACATCCGGTTTGGGACAGCAAGATGGAGCCACCGTCGCTGCGCCCTGCCAGATGGGGTGACTTTCTGATTCTTGTGCGTGGTCGCGGGCAAGGGGCAAATGTATCGCTATTTCAATCTGTTATCAAGCAATTGAAAGTACAAGGCGTGCCGACCGCGGGACAAGATCGGCTGGACGTTGCAGCAGAGTTGGCGGTCAAGGATATCCTCTCGGTTTTAAAATTTGCGTTGACCGAACAAGATGACCTGTCACTTGCCGAAGCGCTTAGGTCGCCATTAATCGGGCTAAGCGAAGCTGAATTATTTCAACTGGCTCAGGGCCGAAAGGGCACGCTTTGGGCATCGCTTCTGGCGCACCGCGATCAGTTTTCTCTGGCGCATGCGATGCTGTCGGACATCTTGAATCGCGCTGATTTTGAACGGCCGTTCGAGTTGGTCCAGCGGATTTTGCTCAGATATCACGGACGCCGGAATATACTGGCACGCCTAGGCCATGAGGCGGAAGAGGCGGTGGATCAGCTGTTGGCCGAGACCTTAAACTATGAACGCATCGAGGCGCCGACCCTGACAGGGTTTCTCGACTGGTTTGAAAACGGCGACATTGTCGCCAAACGCCAGATGGACGGGTCAGCCGATCTGGTCCGCATAATGACGGTTCACGGCTCCAAGGGGTTGGAGGCGCCGATTGTTATTCTGCCCGACACTTTGCCGCCCAAGCCACAAGATACATCCAAGTTGTATGCGTTGCCAAACGGCACCGTCGCATGGAAGTCCAACAGCAAAGAAGCCTCCGGGCCACAACAGGAGGCCAAGGATCGCAACGCTGCCATTCGCGACGAAGAGGCCCTGCGTCTGCTATATGTCGCGCTGACGCGGGCCGAGACCCGCCTGATTGTGTGCGGTGCGGGCAAGCTGTCCGACAGGCCCGAGGCCTGGTATAATCTGGTGCAACAAGGCCTGACCGACTTGAACGCGACTACGCATAACTACGACGACTGGGGCCAGGGTTTGACGTTGCAAAATTCCGGTTGGACAGATCATGTGACGCATGTAACCCCCGCCAAAACTGACGACAACGCCCGTGTACCGGAATGGGCATCAAGGCCGGCCACGGCTATGGCCCGCCCCACCAGACCGCTGTCGCCGTCCGATCTTGGCGGTGCAAAAACCATTCCACCAACCGAGCCCGCCGACAGCGGAATGAGCCCACAAGAGGCTGCCCGCCATGGAACCGATATTCATACATTGCTAGAGCATTTGCCTGCCGTAACTCAGGATCGTTGGCCCGCGACCGCCGAGCGGTTGCTAATCCTTGGTCAAGACAGAAGCCAAGAAGATCGGGCCAAGGCCTTGGCCGAGGCAGAAAAAGTTTTGCTCGCCGACGACCTAAAATGGGTTTTCTCCGACGCTGCGCTCAGCGAGGTCGGTATAGCCGCGCCAATTGCGCAATTGGGCGGTCGCGTCATCGACGGTTTTATTGATCGCCTTATAGTCCGGGCCGACCGGATTACTGCGATTGATTACAAATCCAACGCCGAAGTTCCCGAATTGGTCACTGACGTCCCCGAAGGCCTGTTGGCCCAGATGGGTGCATATCTGTTGGCACTGAAACAAATCTATCCCGATCACCAGGTCGATGTGGCCATTTTGTGGACGAAAACGACCACCTTGATGACGCTTCCACACAATATAGTCATTAATGCCTGCGGATCACATACAACATCTTGACCCTCGGGGCGGGCGTTCCTAGGTTGCACTCAGACGTAATAAAATTGCAGGAGCAGTTAAATGGCATCCGTTAAGGTAACCGACGACACTTTTGAAGCCGAAGTGCGCAACTCTGACATTCCCGTTGTGGTCGATTTTTGGGCCGAATGGTGTGGCCCATGTAAACAAATCGGACCAGCATTAGAAGAGCTGTCCGAAGAATACGCAGGCCGGGTCAAGGTCGCCAAAGTTAATGTCGACGAAAATCCGAATTCGCCTGCCCAGCTGGGTGTGCGCGGAATTCCGGCGCTGTTTCTGTTCAAGGACGGCCAGATCGTTTCGAACAAGACCGGTGCCGCACCCAAGGCAGCGCTGGAAGGCTGGATCAAAGAATCTATCTAGTTTGACCCGTCAAACCGGTAAGAATCAGGCGGCCACGGGTCGCCTTTTTCGTATCCAATCGCCGATAGCGCTATCCGTTTTCGCGCAGAACATTGCCTGCCAGATAGAGTGATCCACAGATCAGAATGCGCGCATGCGGGTCGCCAGCGACGATTGTCTCGACTGCCGATCCTACATCCTTTGCGACATGTGCAACCAGTCCCAGTTTCAGGGCTGCTGCCACGGTGTCGGCGGCCGGAATAGTTGCCGCTTCGCCGGGAATTGACACCCCGTGCAAGCTCTGCGCCACAGCTGTCAAAGGGGACAGATACGCGGTGATGTCCTTGGTGTTCAGCATGCCGACAATCAAATGAAGCGGCTTGGATGACAAACGACCCAGCGCTTCTGTCAGCGCATGACCGGCAGCGGCATTGTGGCCTCCGTCCAGCCACAGTTCTGCGGCACCTGCGGCCTCGATTAGGGGTCCCTTGCGCAAGCGGTGCAAACGGGCCGGCCATTCTACCTGTGTCATTGCCGCTTCATGCGCCGGGGCGGCAATGCCCAGACAGCGCAGCGTCGCCAAGGCAGTTCCTGCGTTGACGATCTGATGAGCGCCGATCAGTCGCGGCAGCGGCAAGTCCAGCAATCCATAGTCGTCCTGATACACAAGGCGTCCGTTTTCTTCCCAGACCAGCCAGTGTTGACCATGGCTGCGCAGGCGTGCCTTTGCCTGATGGGACCTGTCCTCGATAACACGTTGCGCCACCGGATCTTGCGGCGCGATGACCGCAAAGCAACCGGACTTTAGAATACCTGCTTTTTCTCCGGCGATTTCTTCCAAAGAATCGCCAAGGTATTGCTGATGATCAACAGACACCGGCGTAATCACCGAGATCACCGGTTGATCGATGACGTTGGTGGCGTCCAGACGTCCGCCCAGCCCGACCTCTAGAATTGTATAATCCGCAGGAACCCGCGAAAACGCCAGCAGGGCCGCACAGGTTGTTATTTCGAAATAGGTGATCGGCGCATCGCCATTGACACGTTCGCATTCTTCCAGAACATCGGCCAGATGGTCCTCAGATATCAGAGTGCCGGCCAAACGGATGCGCTCGTGAAACCGGGCCAGGTGCGGCGAGGTATAGACATGTACCTTGTGGCCCGCGGCCTCGAGCCCGGCGCGGATCATCGCCGCGGTCGAGCCTTTGCCGTTGGTACCGGCCACGTGGATTACCGGAGGCAGGTGTTGTTCGGGATTGCCCAGCGCATCCAGCAACCGAACCATGCGATCTAGGGTCAGGTCGATTATTTTTGGATGCAGCGACAACAGTCGCTCCAGCACTGCATCGGAGTGGGCAGTGGTCACGCTTTGGTGTCTGCTGCAGCACTGTCTGTATCAGCGGCAACCTTGCTGGGCGGCGGCAATGCGCCAGCAATGGCAGGTGGCAAATCCATAAGCATGCGAACAATTTTGATCAACTCGTCGCGCATGTCCTTGCGTTGGGTTACCCGGTCCAGCATTCCGTGATCCAACAGATATTCGGCGCGCTGGAAGCCTTCTGGCAGCTTTTCCCGGATTGTCTGTTCAATCACACGCGGTCCGGCAAAACAGATAAGCGCATTGGGCTCTGCAATATGGACGTCACCCAACATGGCGTATGACGCGGTTACACCGCCGGTCGTCGGATGGGTTAGAACCACAATAAACGGTAGGTTGGCCTCTTTGAGCATCTGTATTGCGACCGTTGTCCGTGGCATTTGCATCAGGGATAAAATACCCTCTTGCATACGCGCACCACCGGCGGCGGAAAACAAAATTAGCGGGCATTTTTCTTTCACTGCTCGCTCGCATGCAGTGATGATCGCATTGCCGACGCCCATGCCCATAGAGCCGGCCATGAAATTAAAGTTTTGACAGGCGACAATGATCTTGGTCTGGCCAATTTCGCCCTGAGCAACCAACATCGCCTCGGGTTCGCCAGTTGATTTCTGGGCGGCTTTCAAGCGATCGGGATACTTTTTCTGGTCGCGAAACCCCAATGGGTCGGCCTGTGGTTTGGGCACCTCAATACGGGCATAAATCCCACCGTCGAACAGCGAAACAAACCGATTTGTCGGTGTGATGTTCATATGGTGGTTGCAATTGGTACAGACGCTTAGTGCATCCGCCAGTTCGCGATGGAACAGCATGGTTCCGCACTCCGGGCATTTAGACCAAAGGTTCTCTGGTGTTTCGCGGCGCGAAAACAGCGAATTAACCCGAGGGCGGACGTAGTTGGAAATCCAGTTCATCGTGGCTCCGTTTAGAACATCAAGGTTGTCGATATGTAATCTGGCTTTGACCGGATTGCAATCACGCCCGTACGCGGCGGTTCATCACAAACAAATATAATGCATAGATCGCGCCGATAAAGACCAAATCAGTCAAAAGCAGCGGACGCAGCGCATCAACTTGGTCTGCCTGAAACGGTGTGACATACAAACTCATTCCCGACAAACTACCATCCAGCGACAGTACACAGATGGCAAAGAAGTTATTTGTGAAATGCAATCCAATAGCCGCGCCCAAGTTACCCGTACGCGCCGTCAGATCGGCCGCGAAGATCCCGACCATTGCTGTGCTGGCACAGGCGATCCAGGCATTTGCGCCCAGCGTATCGGGTTGGTAGTGCAGAGCCCCGAACACCACAGAGGGCAGAACCATCCAGATCCACGGGCTTTGAAATCGCGCCGCCAGTTGTTGCTGGAGTACGCCGCGAAACATCACTTCTTCTGTGGTGACCTGCACCAAGATCAGCGGAACAGCCAGCGCGGCATATCCCAGCCATTGCATCAACGGTACATGGGGCACCGGATCCGAGCTGACAAAGGTATAAAGCACGCCCAAGCCACCCAAGAGCGCCATAATCTCTGCCGCGATTATCCCATTGCGCACAACATGGGCCCAGTTGCCGCCAAATGCGCTCGACAGTGGCCGGCGCAATACCAGACGCACAGTCAACCACGCTCCTGCGAAAACGCCGATAAACGTCGACAGAACAAAAATGACGGCGGTGGCGCTGGTTCCCAGACCGTCTGCGGACAACACAGTGTTCATAAAGCCACTGCCGAAAACTGCGGCAAAGGCAAATGTAATTACGATGGACCCCAAAACGAAGGCCAAAGTGAACCCCACCACAACCAACCCGGTTTGCCACAGGGCATTGCGCGGGCGCGCCGGTTCAACAAATTCGTCAAAGACACCTTCTATCTTGGGAAACCTGAACATATTATACTCTCTGCTGGTGGGCACTGACGGGACGTGGGTTCAAGAGTGGCGGGAGTTGTTGGGGAATTCAACCCCGCTTGGCACAACGCTCGGCATTTACACTTCACCCCTGGCCCACATTCGCTTACGTTGCGTCGAGGGTGACTTTGGCGCCTTCAACAGGCACAAATACCGGACATACTTTTGTGACAGGCACCCAGATGCAACCCAGCTACCCTAGACTATTTACACCACTTGATCTGGGGTTTACCAGCCTGCCCAACAGAATTCTTATGGGCTCTATGCACACCGGTCTAGAAGAGCTGGGCGACTGGACCAAAGTTGCCGCATATTACGCCGAAAGGGCGCGCGGCGGTGTGGGCCTGATTGTCACCGGCGGCATGGCACCGAACATTGAAGGTGCCGTTCTGCCCGGTGCTGCCGGTCTGTTCACCGATCAAGACATCGACAACCACAGAGTTGTTACGGATGCGGTTCATTCTGAGGGCGGCAAGATCGCCATGCAAATCCTGCACGCCGGGCGGTATGCCTATTCCCCCAAGCTGGTTGCGCCGTCACCGATACGCGCGCCTATAACGCCTTTTACGCCAACGGAACTGGACACGGCGGGCGTTGAACGGCAATTGGACGATATTGCTGTGGCAGCCGAACGCGCCCAACTGGCCGGATATGACGGCGTAGAAATTATGGGCTCGGAAGGGTATTTTTTGAACCAGTTTCTGGTCACCCACACCAATAAACGCACCGACCAGTGGGGTGGACCTTATGAAAACCGCATGCGTGCGCCCGTTGAGGCCGTGCGTCGCGCCCGCGCCAAGGTCGGGCCGGAGTTCATCATAATCTTCCGGTTGTCGATGATTGATCTGGTACCAAACGGGTCTACATGGGACGAGGTGGTGCAGCTTGCCAAAGCCGTCGAAGCCGCCGGCGCCACGATCATCAACACCGGTATCGGCTGGCACGAAGCCCGTGTTCCAACCATTGCCACATCGGTGCCGCGTCGCGCCTTTAGCTGGTTGACGAAAAAAATGATCGGGCAGGTGGCCATTCCGTTGATTACATCAAATCGGATAAATTCACCCGACGTGGCCGAGGCCGTTCTA
This sequence comes from uncultured Myxococcota bacterium, assembly GCA_964196455.1. GTDB lineage: Bacteria > Pseudomonadota > Alphaproteobacteria > Rhodobacterales > Rhodobacteraceae > Amylibacter. The sequence continues at coordinate 9,864 of CAXMUJ010000057.1, forward strand.
GCCGACGGCTGCGCCGACATGGTCTCTATGGCGCGTCCCTTTCTGGCCGACCCGGATTTGGTCGCCAAAGCCAAGGCGGGAGTGGCCAAAACAATCACGCCTTGTATTGCCTGCAATCAGGCCTGTCTGGATCATACGTTTGCCTTGAAATTGACGTCCTGTCTGGTCAACCCGCGCGCCTGCGCAGAGACGTCTCTGAATTATGGCGCCGCCGGCACGCCAAAATCCATTGCCGTTGTCGGTGCGGGTCCCGCTGGCCTGTCGGCGGCATTGGTCGCGGCCCAGCGCGGTCATGCTGTTACCTTGTTTGACAAGGCAGGCGAAGTCGGTGGCCAGCTAAATATGGCAAAACTCATTCCGGGCAAGGAAGAGTTTGTCGGGCTGGTCGATCACTACCGTTATATGGTGTCGGCCTCGGCTATTGATCTGCGGTTGAACTGTGCGCCGGCACCGGCGGATCTGGCGACATTTGACGCTGTGATCATCGCAACCGGCGTTTTGCCGCGGGACCCCCAAATCGAGGGCCAGAGCGGTGACAACGTCGTGTCTTATGTCGATGTTTTGCGTCACCGGGTTCCGGTCGGTGCCAAGGTTGCCATCATCGGCGCCGGCGGTATTGGATTTGACGTCGCCGAATATTTGACCCACCAAGGCACCAGCCCGGCCGTTGATCTGGACCTGTGGATGGCGGAATGGGGTGTGACCGATCCGGCACAAGCACGCGGTGGGCTAAACCCCGCCGGCGCGCTAGGCCATCCGGCGGCGCGACAGGTGACGTTGTTACAACGTAGAGCCGGAAAAATTGGCAAGGGTCTGGGCAAGACGACCGGCTGGATTCACCGGATGACGTTGAAAAAAAGAGGCGTCCGAATGATCTCGGGCGTACAGTACGACCAGATTACCGACAGCGGCCTGCTGGTGACGTCAGAGGCAGGTGCGGGCCAGCGCCGGTTGATCGAAGCGGATACAATTGTGCTTTGTGCCGGTCAGGTCTCTGATCGATCATTGGCAGATGCTATTACCGCGCAGGGGGGCAATGTTCATGTGATCGGCGGGGCGGATCTGGCCACGGAGCTAGATGCAAAGCGCGCGATCAACCAAGGCAGCACGCTGGCCGCATCCCTATAAAGCCCGCAAAATAATCAGCGCTGTGCCGGTGTGCTACGTAAGATCATCCATGACACCGACTAAAGCCGATGAAATCCCGCTTTCGGACAGGGAGTGTCCCGCCGAAGAGACCATCAACAATCGCGACATTGGCCAGTTTTCATGCAGCTGAAATGCTGTCTGCGGTGGGCAAATCATGTCATAGCGACCCTGAACAATAGTTCCGGGAATATGCATGATCTTTGACATATTCTTGATGATTTGGCCCTCGTCGATAAAACCGCCATTGCTGAAATAGTGATTTTCGATCCGCGCAAAGGCACGGGCATACGACGCCGGTGCCGAATATCCGCCTTTGATGTCAGCAATCGTGGCCAGCGAGCTTTCCCATTGCGTCCAAAGACGGGCAAAATGGGTCTGGATTGCCTCGTCAGCATCAAACAAACGACGCTGGTAGGCCCCGATCACATCGGCACGCTCGTCCTCGGGTAGTTCCGTAATAAATTCTTTCCAACGGTCGGGATAAAATTTGGCAACGCCGCCTTGGTAAAACCAGTTCAGTTCGGCGCGGGTCATTAGAAATACTCCGCGCAAAACAAGGTGAACGGCTCGGTCTGGATGCGCCTGCGCATACAGCAACGACAGCGTAGCACCCCAGGACCCGCCAAAAACAATCCACTTTGATATTCCCAGCTTTTCGCGAATACACTCGATATCCGCTATCAGATCTTGTGTCGTGTTGTTTTCAACGCCGGCATGCGGTCGGGATCGCCCGCAGCCACGTTGGTCAAACAAAATAATGCGATAGGTTTCGGGATTGAAGAACCTGCGCATGCTCGGGCTGCATCCGCCGCCCGGACCGCCATGCAAGACAATAATCGGAATGCCCTCCGGATTGCCGCATTGCTCAAAATAAAGCTTGTGCCCACCATCAACCGCCAGCATATCAAAGCTATAGGGCTGGCTATGTGGGTAAAGTGGGCGTTCTGCGCCAATTTGACTCTCTGTATTTCGCATACATGTATATATTGTCCTATTATCGCCCGGGTCAAACCCACTTCTGGACTGGAAACAAAAAAATGCAGGCATCTGGAACCGTCGATCCGGACGAAGTCGCCAAGTTCGAGGCAATGGCCGCGGACTGGTGGGATCCCAATGGCAAATTCAAACCGCTCCATATGCTCAATCCGTGCCGGTTGAATTATATCGTCGATCAGATCGCTGCTGAATTTGGCCGAGACATGACCGGTCCAGCGCCGTTTTCCGGACTGCGCATTTTGGATATCGGTTGTGGTGGCGGCTTGCTGTCCGAACCGATGGCCCGGCTGGGCGCAACAGTCGTTGGCGCTGATGCAGCCTCTGGAAATATTCCCGTGGCGCGGGTTCATGCCGAACAGTCTGGCCTGACCATCGACTATCGCCACACAACCGCCGAGGCACTGGCCGAGGCCGGCGAACAGTTCGACGCAATTCTGAACATGGAAGTCATAGAACACGTGTCTGACCCTGCGTCCTATCTGGCGGCGTGCAATACCTTGTTGAGGCCCGGCGGGCTGATGCTGTGTTCCACAATCAACCGCAATGCCAAAAGTTATCTGGTGGCCATTGTCGGTGCAGAACAGGTAATGAACTGGTTGCCCAAAGGGACGCATGATTGGGCAAAGTTCATCACACCTGACGAATTAACCATTCTGATCAGCGGTGCCGGCCTGATGCCGGTGGATCACAAAGGATTCGTGTTTAACCCAATCTTGTGGCGTTGGTCGCTGTCGGACCGCGATCTAAGCGTCAACTATGTTACGACCAGTATAAAGCGCTAGTCCAACTGCGTGCGCAGATCGCGCAAAAACGGCAGGGCAGCGCGAACACGGTCTGGTCCCAGCTTTTCAATCAGGTCATTGAACACCGGCGCGATTAATTGTTGCGCGTCGTTGTGCACTAGGCGCCCGGCAGGGCTGATCGCAACCAGTTTGCGCCGCGCATCTTCCCAGTCTGGCCGGATATGAATAAAACCTGCGGCCTCCAATTTGCCCAACGTATTGGTTATTGCGCCTTTGGTGACGTGAAAACTACGCGCCAATTGCGCCGGTGCACGTTCACCCCGACTGTTCGCCAGATGATTCAAGACCGAAAAGTGCGATGTCTCCATACCTTTTGGCAACGCCTTGGAAAGGCGGCCACGGATCAGTTGTTCCGCCATCATAATCTCGGCGACCAATGCAATCGACAGCTGGCTGGGATCTTTGCTGTCAGGCATCTTGCACGTCGGCATAGGGCAGGCTGCAGCTCAATGACGGTATGCGAGCTCTGGTTTGCTCCACCAGATCGAGATCCAGATCGACAACAAAAGCACCTTCCTCTGTTCCGCCGTCCAGCAGCACGTTGCCCCAAGGGTCGACCACGTAAGAATGCCCATAGGATTGTCGCGGCTTGCCGCTGACGATTTTATGTGAGCCGGTCTGCGCCGGTGCCAGAATAAAGCATCCGTTTTCAATTGCACGGGCGCGCAGCAACACGTCCCAATGATCTATGCCGGTCACAGTGCTAAAAGTAGACGGCACTGTGATGATCTGGGCCCCTGCCAACGCCAAGCGTCGGTACAGACGCGGAAAGCGCACATCGTAGCAAACTGTCATGCCAACATTTGCAAAATCTGTCTGCGCCGAAACCGCCTGGTCACCCGGTCGGTATCCCGCCGATTCCAAATAGGTTTCTGTCTCGGTAATCCGAGCGTCGAACATATGTATTTTGTCATAGCGCGCCACGATTTCGCCTTGCGGATTGATCATAAAGCTGCGGTTCGCAAATCGACCGTCCGGGTCGCCGGTCGTAACCGCCAAGGATCCAATACACAACCAGATGCCCAATTCGCGCGCCTGATCACGCAGCGCCTGCAAGGTCTCGTCCTCTTGCTCGGACACAACCAGTTTCAACTGATGCGACCGGCTGGTCGAGACAATGTTAGTGACTTCTGGTGTGACGACAAATGTAGCGCCTTGCGCCGCCGCATCTGCAATCAGCGCGGATGTTTTGCGCAGGTTGTGCATCGGCCTGTCCGAGCCGTTGAGCTGGATCAATCCAACGCGAAGCATCACGCCGCCAACATCGAGTCTAGTTTGCCCGCCCGGTTCAGCGCATACAGCTCGTCACAGCCGCCAACATGTTTGCCGTCGACAAAAATCTGGGGAACTGTGCGGCGACCGCTAGAACGCTGCATCATCTCGGCGCGTTTCTTTTGGTTCATGCCAACTTTGTGTTCCACGAACGAAACTCCCTTTTGCGCGAGCAGTCGTTTGGCTGCTGTGCAGTATCCACAAAAATTGCCAGTATAGATTTCTACCGGTTTCATAGCTTTTCTCCGCCGATTGTTGTTCGCTTAGCTAACAGATATAAGGCTTTATCTGTCAGTTGCAACGCGCGCAAATACAAGCGTGTTCACGACATCGGCACCGCCACTATAGCACGCCTCTGCGCAGGCCGACAATGTCGCACCTGTGGTCAGCACGTCATCAATCAAAAGAACCCGTTTTCCCCGTAGATGCGCAAGCCGCTTCGAATTCGGAATAATGGCCTGCCGCTGGTTTTCCAACCGCTCGGCCTTGGTCATTCCCTTTTGCATTGACGTCTTGCGCCTGCGGATAAGCAAGTCCGGTATCAGCGGCACCCCGGTTTCACCCTGCACGCCTTGTGCCAACAGGGCCGATTGGTTGTATTTGCGGCGCAACAGTCGCGACCAGTGTAGGGGCACAGGAACCAGCACATCTGTATCGGCCAAGACATCCACGGCTGCAGCGGCCATCCAGCGGCCAAGCGGTGGCGCAATGTCCAACCGGTCGCCGTGTTTCAACGACAATATAATGCGGCGAGCCGTGCCGGAATAAACCGCGACTGCCCGGCCTGATACCCATGATTGAGGGTAGTACAGGCAAGCGTCACAAAGCAGTTTTTCCTCGGTTGGCTCGCCTGGCAGTGTTGCGCTGCACATATCGCAGGATGGTGAGGTGGTGAAATACGTGTCCGCCCAACAGGGCGCACAAAGCGCTTTCTCGGTCTCGGTCTCTTCGCCGCACGCCAAACACCGCGGTGGATAGACAAAACGCATCATCCAGGCCACCAAGGCCTTTCCCTTTGGCGCCGGTTTCGATACCTGTTTGGCAGGAGCCACTTGAACCATGCAATCACCACCTTCTCTTTTTGACCGAAATGCAGTGCGCCAGCATCGTGATCGTTCTATTGGCCGCGACACGGATGCCTGGTTTGTGCACCGCCACGCCGCCGCTATGGTTTCAGAAAGACTGCAAGAGGTTAACAGACCGTTTACCAAGATCGCAGTTGTGGGCTGGCAGCCGGATATTTGGGCGGCGGAACTGGCTCATGGCCCCAATCAGGGTGACATTCAGGCAGGCGAGCGCAGTATTGAGTACCTCAATGATACAGAGGTTCTGGATCTGCAAGAGGTGCAGTACGACTTGATCATCCATGCTTTGTCTTTGCATTGGGCCAATGATCCGGTCGGGCAATTGGTACAAATGAGACGCGCGCTGAGACCCGATGGCATGATGATTGCGGTGTTTTTTGGCGGCCAGACCCTGTCACAATTGCGCATTGCAATGGCCGGCGCAGAGAGCACGGTCGAGGGCGGTATCAGCCCGCGAGTGGCGCCGATGGGCGACATTCGAGAGTTGGGCGCACTGCTGCAACGGGCGGGTTTTGCCCTGCCTGTGGCCGACAATATAAGCCTCGATGTGTCCTATCAAACTGCCCTGCACCTGATGCACGATCTGCGGGCCATGGGCGAAACAAACGCAATGACCGGTCGGCGTAAAACCACGCTGCGCCGCGATACGCTATCCGAGGTCCTGTCGTCGTATCATCGCGACTTTCCCGACAGCGACGGTCGGGTCACTGCGACCTTTGATCTGATGTTTCTCACCGGTTGGGCTCCGGCTGATACGCAACAAAAACCGCTGCGACCCGGCAGCGCCCAATCCCGTTTGTCCGACGCGTTAGGTGTTCCCGAAATGAACCCGGACGTAGATGAGCCTTGATTTTGATCCGTCATGCGTTATTTCGGCTTGAAACAATGCTTCGGCTGATCTGATACACCCCCGTCAAAGAGTGCTCAATGACCCAGTTTTTTACACCCAAGCGTCCCGATCATGCAGACAGCGACCACCCCAAGGTGGCCTTTGGCAAGGTCGGTATATTAATCGCCAATCTGGGCACGCCGGATGCGACCGATTATTGGTCCATGCGGCGTTATCTAAGCGAATTTTTATCGGACCGTCGTGTGATCGACTATTCGCCGTGGCTCTGGCAGCCTCTGCTACAGTTGATCATCCTGTCAAAACGTCCAAAATCCTCTGGAGCCGCTTATCGCAGTATTTGGAACAATGACCTGGATGAGAGTCCATTGTTAACCACAACGCGACAACAGTCGGAAAAACTGGCCGCAGAAATGCAAACCGCTTACGGCGAGCAGGTCGTCGTCGATTTCTGTATGCGCTATGGCAATCCGTCCACCGATGCGGCGATTGGCCGGCTCAAGGATCAGGGCTGTGACCGTATCGTGTTTTTCCCGCTCTACCCGCAATATTCCGCGCCCACCACGGCCACCGCAAACGACAATATGTTTCGCTCATTGATGAAAATGACCTGGCAACCGGCGGTGCGCACCGTACCGGCCTATTACGATCATCCGCTGTATATCGACGCGCT
>CAXMUJ010000058.1:0-2348 GCA_964196455.1 uncultured Myxococcota bacterium
ATCAGGATTTTCTTGAACATGGTTTTCCCCGTCTATGCTTTAGGCAAACAAAAAGGGACGCCACACAGATGTAGCGTCCCTATTGAAATTTCGGATCTGCGCGTTAACGCAGAATTATGTGTGTTAGTTGCAGATGTAGCCAGTATCACAGGCATAACCTGCGAGTCCGCCAACAACAGCGCCTGTGACGGGATCGCCGCCAACCAATGCTGCGCCTGCAGCACCGACACCGGCACCAAGGCCGACAGTTTCACCCAACGTGTCGCAGCCTGCAAGAACGATGGCCGCCAATGCCAGAGCAATGAATTTCTTGTACATTTTATTTCTCCTGTTTGTTGTGATCGACGGAGTCCCCCACCCGATACAGTTGTATCGTAGCGGTAAAAACTGCGCATCGCCACTCCAAGTTTCGCGCGAGCGGTTTTCCACCGGTTCAAATGCATCATTCTTCCCCGTCCAAATTTATTTGGGGGAAATTTCGGCGGATCACAGCAGTGTCCAGTATTAACATGGATTCGTAACTCGCATCTTCGAACGGGTCTTCGCCCGCAAGGATTTCACGATCAAAAAGCCAGTTGATGCGGCCAGCGTCAAGGTTTCCGCGCTCAAATGGTTCAACCCCAAAGTATTGCCACAACGCCGTTAAGAACAGCTCATCGGCTTTGCGATCAATAGCGCGGCGGTCCTTAAACCGTTCCCGCGCCTTTAGCGGTGTCACGCCTTTGGTGGCAGGGCGACGGATTGTAAATTGCGCGTCTGAACCGGGCATACGCCCGGGAAAACCGCGATGTTTTAACATGTATAGTTGTGCCATATCGTCCTCACAAAGGAATGTTGTCGTGTTTCTTCCACGGATTGCTAAGCTGCTTATTACGCAGGCTGGCAAACGCGCGGGCGACACGAACACGGGTGTTGCGAGGCATTATGACCTCATCGATAAATCCACGCTCGGCAGCGACGAACGGGTTTGCGAAACGGTCTTCGTAATCTTTGGTATGGGCCGCGATTTTCTCGGCGTCGCCAAGGTCCGAACGATGGATAATCTCAGTTGCACCTTTTGCACCCATCACCGCGATTTCGGCGGTTGGCCACGCATAGTTGAAATCACCGCGCAGGTGTTTGGACGCCATAACGTCATACGCGCCGCCATAAGCCTTGCGGGTAATCACGGTCACTTTTGGTACGGTCGCTTCGCCATAAGCAAACAGAAGTTTAGCGCCGTGTTTGATAACGCCGCCATACTCTTGCGACGTTCCGGGCAAGAACCCGGGTACGTCCACAATCGTTAAAATCGGGATTTCGAAGGCATCGCAGAACCGTACAAACCGCGCAGCTTTACGGCTGGCATCAATGTCCAGACAGCCCGCCAGCACCATCGGCTGATTGGCAACAACCCCAACGGTGGAGCCCTCAAGCCGGATAAATCCGGTCAGGATGTTCTTCGCAAAGTCCTTCTGGATTTCAAAGAAATCGCTTTCATCCGCCAATTTTCGCACCAGCTCGTGCATATCGTATGGCGCGTTGGTGTTGTCGGGGATCAGCGTATCAAGGCTGCTTTCGATCCGCGAGTGGCTGTCGAAATACGGGCGAACGGGTGGTTTTTCTTTGTTGTTCAGCGGCAGCATGTCTACCAGACGGCGAACCTCAAACAGGGCTTCCATGTCATTGTCGTATGCACCATCGGCAACTGACGATTTGGTGGTGTGCGTCCGCGCCCCACCCAATTCCTCGGCGGTGACGATCTCGTTGGTAACCGTTTTCACCACATCTGGGCCGGTCACAAACATGTAAGAACTGTCACGCACCATGAAGATGAAATCGGTAATCGCTGGTGAATAAACCGCGCCACCTGCGCAAGGCCCCATGATCACACTGATCTGCGGCACAACTCCCGAAGCCATAATATTTTTCTGGAACACATCGGCATAACCACCCAACGCCGCAACACCTTCTTGAATACGTGCGCCACCGGAATCGTTCATTCCAATGATTGGCGCGCCATTCTTGATGGCCATATCCATGACTTTACAGATTTTTGCGGCATGGGTTTCGGATAGCGAGCCACCTAGAACCGTGAAGTCCTGAGAATACAAATACACCATCCGGCCGTTGATCGTACCCCAACCGGTAACCACGCCATCACCGGGGTATTTTTGCTCTTCCATCCCGAAGTCCACACAACGGTGGGCGACGAACATGTCAAACTCCTCGAAGCTACCTTCGTCCAGCAGTATTTCGATCCGCTCGCGCGCGGTCAGCTTACCTTTAGAGTGCTGCACATCAATGCGTCGCAGCCCGCCGCCAAGACGGGCCTGATCACGGCGTGCTTCAAGTTGTTCTAGTATATC
>CAXMUJ010000059.1:0-1899 GCA_964196455.1 uncultured Myxococcota bacterium
GTCAGAATGCACCCCCCATCTAGTTTGTGACAGGGCCTGCGGCATGCGATATGCTGAGCCAATTATCAAACACTGCGGCGACAAGACCGCAGAAGCATCAGGAGCAAGAATGACACGCGACCACCCCCATCAGGTTCCCTTTGTCGAAGCCGCAACCATAGGCCCAAGACAGTTCATGTCGGCCACTGAAGCGGTTGATACAATCACCGAGTTGTATCTAGACGCCCGCCGTTTCCTGACAGACAAGTTCAATGACGTTACCGGCGGGGTCGAGCTTTCGGGTCGTTATCGCGCTTACTATCCGTACATCGAAATCACCACGACGACCCATGTAAAGTTTGATACGCGCCTATCCTTTGGCCATGTAGCGGAACCCGGCACCTATGCAACAACCCTCACCGATCCGGTGCTGTTTAAGAATTACCTGAAGCAACAAATCGGCATTTTGATCGAGAGCCACAATGTTCCGGTCACCGTTGGCCAATCCACGACCCCCATCCCCCTGCATTTTGCGTTGAATTCTGGCAAGGTTTTGGTCGATTTGGACGAGGACAAACTATCCCGCCCGCTGCGTGATATTTTTGATGTGCCGGACCTGAATACGATCAACGATTCCGTGGCGAATTGCGGTGTTGCGCCAAACGATCAGGCGACCAAACCGCTGTCTATGTTCAACGCCCAACGCGTTGATTATTCGCTGGCCCGTCTGGCACATTACACCGCCACCGATCCATCGCATTTCCAGAACTTTGTTCTGTTTACCAACTATCAGTTCTATATTGATGACTTCATCGCTTTTGCGGAACTGGCCATTGCCGATCCGCAATCTGGCTATGACACGCTGGTGTCGCCGGGGAATCATATCGCCGACGCAAAAAACCCCAAGGCTCAACCGTCAGGCAAACAACCGCAAATGCCGACGTACCACCTGAAACGGGCGGATGGTTCTGGAATTACGCTGGTCAATATTGGCGTAGGTCCCTCCAACGCCAAGACTGCAACCGATCATATAGCAGTTCTGCGCCCACATGCATGGTTGATGCTGGGTCACTGCGCCGGTCTGCGCAACAGCCAAAACCTTGGCGATTATGTGCTGGCCCACGCCTATGTGCGCGAAGATCAGGTGCTAGATGCTGACCTGCCGATCTCGGTCCCGATCCCGCCATTGGCAGAGGTCCAGATCGCGTTGGAGCAGGCCGTTGCCGAAAAGACAAATCTGGATGGATTTGCGCTGAAAAAAGTGATGCGAACCGGCACTGTTGCCAGTGTCGATAACCGCAACTGGGAGCTTCAGGACTCGTCGGGTCCAATTCACCGTCTGTCCCAGTCGCGATCAATTGCCCTGGACATGGAGAGCGCAACCATTGCAGCGAATGGATTTCGGTTCCGCGTCCCCTATGGCACGCTGTTATGCGTGTCCGACAAACCGTTGCATGGCGAGTTAAAATTACCCGGCATGGCGACCGATTTTTACAAGCGTCAGGTCGCACAACACCTGTCCATAGGCATTCGAACAATGGAGTTGCTAAGCGAAATGCCACTGGAACGATTGCACTCTCGCAAGCTGCGAAGTTTTGATGAGACCGCATTTCTGTAGAATCGGCTAAAAATTGCCCATTTTATGCTGTTTTTTATGCTTCAACCGTCCTGTAATTGTTGAGTTGAAATACAATATCTTGTTTAATGCCAGCGAACGCCCAACAAGGTGTTGTCAAATAATCTATAAAAGGAGCAGTCAATGACTCAGAAACCTATGACAAAGACCCAACTCGTTTCCGCACTGGCAGAAGCGACAGGTTCTGACAAAACAACAGCCAACACATACATCGGCGCGCTGACCGAAATCATCACTCAGGAAGTCGCCGGCGGCGGTGCCGTAACCCTGCCCGGTCTGGGCAA
>CAXMUJ010000060.1:0-6035 GCA_964196455.1 uncultured Myxococcota bacterium
ATCAACACCATTCTAGGATTTTTATTAGATTCACTTGCGGGATCGCCTTCGGCCAAAACAGCACGAAACGCTGCCGGGATCGAAACACGACCCTTAGCATCGACCTTATTGGTCAGTTCGTCTCTGAAGCCTAGCTCCACTGTTTTAGCTCCTGTCACCCCTTAAAACAAAAACGGATCGTGTTTGCCCAACACGATCCGTCCTCTGTCCCGTATGGGTACTTGCCCGACTACGTGCCACTTAATGTGTCTACTCGCAATCGCGTCGGATCTTTTTGCCTTCTGGACCGAAATTGGCTGCCTATATGAAACTGCCTACTATTTATTTTTTTGTTTTCTCTGGGAGAAAAACCAATCTCTTGTCCGTAGGACGTAACTAGCATACCTGTTCATGCCTAGCAATGGAAAATTTTGGGTTTGTGTGGAAATATCCGCATTTCGATCGTCCACAATATGCTCAACATCCTGATAGCGGCGAACCTTCTACCACTAGTTGCGAGCCTTGTGGCGCATACCGCAAGATGTAGTGGTGCCAAGCTTAGGGGAAAATTTCCACATTATTTGGTGTTTTCTCGGGGAAAAGGACGAAAAATGTGTGCGGATGGCCTGTAAGCCGGATTCTGTTCGGATCTTGCGACCTCTGATAACCATTCATCTGGGCCTGTTATTGCTAACAGACTCTAGCAGCCAACCCGAGTCACTGGGCGGAAGAACCCGACGCGAGCGCCGCGTGACCCCTATTTGGCCTTGCTCCTGACGGGGCTTGCCGTGCCCGCTGTGTTGCCACCGCGGCGGTGGGCTCTTACCCCACCGTTTCAGCCTTACCTGCAAAAGCAGGCGGTTTATTCTCTGTGGCGCTTTCCCTCGGGTTGCCCCGGGCGGGAGTTACCCGCCGCCGTTGCCTTTTGGAGTCCGGACTTTCCTCGCATACGCGCAGTCATCCAGCCATCCGCGAAGCGCTTAACTTATCGCCTTCGGACCGCCAAGGTCAACGTCTGCACAGGGATATTTTTGCGCCAGTGCACTGATCAGCCCGACATCCGCTGCGGTCAACGCACCCAGCGCAAATGGCCGAAACCGCATGCGAAACGCTTCGAGCACAGATTGCCAGCTGGCGGCGTCGTTTTGGTCACTGGCGCGATAGCCAAATCGGGTGGCGTTTTGTCTAAAAACGTCCCAATCCGGCTCTGCCAAATCCGGGTCTGCCAAATCCGACTCTGCTAAATCCGGTTCAGCCCAAACCGACAAGCCGCCCAACGCCAATCGCCGCCAGTCAAACTTTGGTCCGGGATCGGCCTTGCGGTCCGGTGCCATATCGGAATGGCCAATGACCCGCTCGGGCGGGATCAGGCGGCGACGGCGCAAGATGTCGCCCAACAGTCTTTCCAGCACGGTCATCTGAGGCTCGGGAAATGGTGGAAATGACGAAATCGGGCCCGCATTGGCCAACTCGATACCGATAGAGTGCGAATTTACATCTCCAACCCGCCCCCATTGCCCGGCACCCGCGTGCCAGGCGCGCATATCCTCGGACACCAGCGCCGTGACCTGTCCGGTCTCGGAAATAACATAATGCGCCGAAACCTCGGCTACCGGATCGCACAACCGGTCAATTGCTGCCTGTGCGGTTTGCATGGCAGTATAATGGATCACCACCATATCGGGTGACAGGCCATGGCGTCGCTGGCCTTGGTTGGGGGATGTCGGCAAAGCGGGCACCTGCGCCACCACTACACCGGTCTATTGGACCAGTTTGCGATAGGCCTCGGGGTTCCATTTGCAGGCAAAACCGTCGCCGTCTGTGTCCAGATTACGGGCATCGCGTTTTGGGCCGCCATTTCCCAGAAACACCCGCTGGGCCTCGTCGGGATCATTGGCAAAGGCAAAACAATTTGACTGTGCGCGACTGTCGCGGATGTAAATCCGGTTGCCCAACTGATTGGTCTGATTGATCGCATAGGCGGCAATGTTCACATCGGATTTGCGTGTCGGCAAGGCGGTCGGCGCGATAACTTCATAGCTTTCGGCCAGTCGCGCCAGCTTTTCGGAGTCACTGTCGATCGTTTCACGCTCTTTGATTGTCGAAAAATCCTGAGTTTGCGAAATCGACGGGTTGTTACCGGCCAGCCCAGTTGGTTGCTCTTGGGTCGTTGGCACCCCGTCCGCCAGAACCGCGTCCGTCGTCGGTGTTTGTGTCGCCGCCGCTTCTGCCTCGGCCTGACGCAATAATTGTTCCTGCCGGTTGCGCTCGAACGCAGCGGGATCGGGTGTCAGGCTGTCGAAATAGCCGGCCTCGTTGGTTGTGCCACCACAAGAGGCCAAAACCCCCAACAGCATCAAAGTCGTGGAAATGGATTTGATCATGCGCTTCGCCTCTTTATATTTTTTGGCAATCTACCACCATTTGGCGGGTTTGGAAACAAATCCGGCTGCGTCTTCCAGAACTTGGGCGATATTCAACATGTCGCCTTCTTCCCACGGACGTCCGATCAGCTGCAACGCCAACGGCAACCCCTGCGCGTCTACTCCGGCAGGCACAGCAACACCGGGCAGGCCGGCCAGATTGACTGTCACCGTAAACACATCGTTGAGGTACATTTCCACCGGATCCGCATCGGCCATTTCGCCCAGACCAAAGGCGGCAGAAGGCGTCGCAGGTGTCAAAAGCGCATCCACGCCGCTGGCGTAAACCTTGTCGAAATCCTGTTTGATCAGCGTGCGCACACGCTGGGCACGGCGGTAATACGCATCGTAAAAACCGGCGGACAGCACATAGGCGCCGATCATGACGCGGCGCTGTACTTCGGGGCCAAAACCCTCGGCTCGGGTGCGCTCGTACATCTCGTTGATGCCCTCGCCCGTGGCCAGTTTGGCCCGATAGCCATAGCGGACACCATCATAGCGGGCCAGATTTGACGACGCTTCAGCGGGTGCCAGAACATAGTAAGCCGGCAGCGCGTATTTGGTATGGGGCAGCGTCACATCGACAATCTCGGCGCCGGCATCGCGCAGCATGTCTGCACCTTGGGCCCACAACGTCTCGATCTCGTCGGGCATGCCGTCCAGTCGGTATTCTTTGGGGATACCGATCTTTTTGCCGCGAATGTCGCCGGTCAGGGCCGCCTCAAAATTTGGCACTGCAAATTCGGCGGATGTGCTGTCTTTGGCGTCGTGGCCGGACATGGCTTCCAGCATAATTGCCGCATCACGCACGGATTTGGTCATTGGACCGGCCTGATCGAGCGAACTGGCAAAGGCAATAACACCCCAGCGCGATACGCGGCCATAGGTGGGTTTTACGCCGGTAATACCAACAAAGGCCGCCGGTTGCCGGATCGAGCCGCCGGTATCGGTGCCGGTAGCCGCCAGACACAGGTCGGCCGCAACCGCAGAAGCAGAGCCGCCAGACGATCCACCGGGCGTCAGGTCAACATTGGATTCTTTGCGCCGCCAAGGGTTAATCGCGGGACCATAGGTCGAGGTTTCATTCGACGAGCCCATGGCAAATTCGTCCATGTTCAGCTTGCCCAACATAACCGCACCGGCGTTCCACAACTGGGTGGTGACCGTGCTCTCGTATTCGGGCTTGAAACCGGTCAGGATTTTGGAGGCGGCTTGCGAGGCCACACCTTTGGTGCAAAACAGGTCTTTTATGCCCAGCGGAATGCCGCACATGTCGGGCGCATCGCCCGCAGCGATCCGTGCATCGGCGGCGCGGGCCTGTGCCAGCGCGATTTCCGGCGTGCGCACAGCAAAGACATTCAACGCATCGCCACCTGCATCCAGACAGGCATTTGTCAGATCAACAGCGGTGATTTCCTTGGCGCGCAGCTTGTCGCGGGCCGCAGATATAGTCAGGGCATTCAGTTCGGACATCGGGCTATTCCATCACTTTGGGAACGGCGAAAAAACCTTCGCGTGCGTCGGGGGCATTGGACAATATCTTTTTGGGCATATCACCATCGGTGACAACATCCTGACGACGTTTGAGACGCATGGGCGTCACCGATGTCATCGGCTCTACGCCCTCGACATCAACCTCGGACAATTGCTCCATAAAGCCCAGAATACCTGACAGCTCGCCCGCCAGCTTTTCCAATTCATCCTCTGGTACGGCGATGCGGGCCAGATGCGCGGCACGCCGTGCGGTTTCCTTGTCAATCGACATGATAGCAATCCCAATTTGTTCGGCACCCATTTAGCGCCCGCAAGCCCGAGGCGCAAGCGCTGCGCACCGTGTTGATCACCCGAAAACCGCTGAAAATCCTCAACCACGCCGATCGGCAAAGAAACTGCGCAACAATGCGGCGGCTTTGGCCTCGGAAATACCGTCGTAAACCTCTGGCTTGTGATGGCATTGCGGGTGGTCAAAAATACGCGGCCCCTGCTCTATCCCGCCGGATTTCGGATCACTGGCACCATAATACACCCGCGCCACCCGCGCGTTGGAAATGGCGGCGGCACACATCGGACAGGGTTCCAGCGTCACATACAGATCAACCCCCGTCAGACGCTCGACCCCCAAGGCCGCACAGGCGTCGCGGATCACCAGCATTTCGGCATGTGCCGTGGGATCATGCCATTCGCGGGTGCGGTTTCCGGCCCGTGCAATCACGCGGCCATCCTTGACGATGACGGCCCCAACAGGCACTTCGCCACGGTCAGCGGCTGCATTGGCTTCGATCAGGGCCTCGGCCATATGGCTCTTGAATTCACTCATGGGGCATTTCTGTTGGAAGTGGGGTCGGGATGCAAGCCCGCAGTAGAAATGAGATTGCATATCACCTAGACAGACGTATAGGCATCACGGCACCAAGCCATTTGAAATTGAATATTGCGGAAACCTTATGTTCGAAAAATTCACACACAGTTTGTTCAAATACACATCTCGCATTTTCACCGCTTCCCTTGTGCTGCTGAGCATCTGTACCGCTGCATCCGTCGCCGATCCGCTGGACGTTTTTCAGGATTGCGAAGAATGCCCGGAAATGATCGAACTGCCAGAGGGTCGCTTTCTGATGGGCGCACCGCCGGATGAATTCCGGCGCAATGCGCATTTTACGTTGGAGGGCATGGTGCGGGCGACGCCGGAAAATCCCTATGTCAAAACCGACGAGGGGCCGCAGCATTGGGTGACGGTCGATATTCCGATTGCGATGGGCAAGAATGAGATTACCCGCAGGGAATGGTTGACTTGTGTTGAGGATGGTGGCTGAGGTGGGTATGTGCCGGACAATCTTATTGGAAAGTCGGGCCCCAAAGGTGGCATCATGCGAATTGGGCCGGATCATCCGGTTGTCCGTGTAAATATCTATGATGCAATCGCGTATGTTGACTGGCTCAACAAAAAGCTGGGCACTGTGGTGTACCGACTTCCCACTGAAGCGGAATGGGAATACGCGGCGCGGGCCGGTACAACGACGCGATTTGCCCAAGGCGACGAACTAACGACCGATCAAGCCAATTTTTCGGGCCATTGGACTGAACAGCTATTACTTCAAAGGTTTCCCGACCTTGTCACACGCGGTGCACCTGTAAAGGTGAAAGACATGGCCGCAGCAAATGACTGGGGGCTGCGCCATATGTCTGGGAATGTGTCGGAATACACGATCTCTTGCTATACGCGGCGCTACCTTGGCTGGGCGTCAACCAGAGAATATTTGGCAAATTCCTTCACGACCTCAAATGCCAACGCAGATTGCCCTCATGTTGTGCGCGGTGGAGGGTTCTCATTGTCTATGGATTCCGTGCGGGTCGCTTGGCGCGTTAAAAAACCTGATGAAAATCTTAGATATAAAGAACATGGATTTAGAATAGTTAAGGAAATCTTAAAATGACAACCACAGTTGGATTTAGACGCAGGACACTTTCTCAGTCAACGACCCTACTGCGATAACTTTGGCGCAATAGGCTTGGACAAGCTGCGTTCGCGGGTGTAACAGCGCCCCATGACACAGGACAACACACCAACAGACGCGCCCGAGGGCCCGACCGCCGCGCCCCAGGGCGAACGTATCGCAAAATATCTGGCCCGCG
>CAXMUJ010000061.1:0-11827 GCA_964196455.1 uncultured Myxococcota bacterium
ATCTGTTGCGGCTGTTGACCCGGTTGTTGTTGCCGTACCGGCGGCTGACGAGTCTACGTCAACTTAATCAGGTCACTCAAATTTCATTGCTCACGCCCGTGCTTTAACCGCGCGGGCCAATGCGCAAAACCGTTCAACGTCTATGGTTTCGGCGCGGTCTGTCGGTTTTATGCCAACACTGGTCAATACAGTTTCGAGTTCCGGAACAATGCCCTTTAGACTGGCGCGGAGCATTTTTCGGCGTTGGCCAAATGCCTGTGCCACCACACGTTGCAAAACCTTGGCATCGGCCGGAAACTCTGGCGTTTCACGGCGTTCCAGATGGACCACTGCTGATGTGACTTTTGGCGGTGGTGTAAAGGCTTGCGGCGGGATTTCCATGACCATACGGGCCCGGCACCGCCACTGCGCCAATATAGACAGGCGGCCATAGGCCTTGGATCCGGGTTGGGCAACAATCCGCTGTGCCACTTCTTTTTGAAACATCAAAGTCAGGCTGGTCCAATAGGGCGGCCAATTCTCGGGCGTCAACCATCGCACCAACAGTTCGGTTCCCACATTATACGGCAAGTTGGCCACAACCCGAACCGGTGCTGTCAGATAGGGCGTTGGGTCGATGTTCAAGGCGTTCCCGGACAGAACCTGCAACCGTCCATCATAGTGATCAGAGACTTCGGACAAGGCTGCAAGACAGCGCTCATCCATTTCTATGGCGACCACTTTTCGGGCACCCTCGGACAACAATCCGCGCGTCAACCCACCCGGACCGGGGCCAATTTCCAACACGTCACATCCCGACAGGTCGCCTGCCTGACGGGCAATCTTCGCGGTCAAGTTCAGATCAAGTATAAAATTTTGACCCAGAGCCTTGCGCGGGCTTAGGTCGTGCCGGTTGATGACCTCCCTTAGGGGGGGCAATCCATCAGGCGACATCTGTTGCATGGCGGGCTCTTTCTGTGGTCATTGAATGGGCGGCGCGTAGAGCGGCGATCAAGCTGTCGGGATTGGCAATCCCTTGTCCGGCAATGCCATAAGCAGTTCCATGATCCGGTGACGTTCGAACAAACGGCAGGCCAAGTGTTGCGTTTACCCCACCGGAAAAATTCAGGGTTTTCAGCGGTATTAACGCCTGATCGTGATACATGCACAGCGCCAGATCGTAATTGTCACGGGCGGCTGCGTGAAACATCGTGTCCGCAGATTGGGCGTCTGAAATATCTATCCCGCGGTCACGCAACGTCTTTATCACGGGGTTAATAAGCGAAATTTCATCCTGGCCCATTGCGCCACCTTCACCGGCGTGGGGGTTCAGTCCGGCCACAGCAATACGAGGATCGGTGATGCCAAAATCGTGGATCAACGATCGATGTGCAATTTCGACAGTCTGGATCAACAGGTCAGGGGTTAATGCCTGCTTCACCTGATCCAGCGCAATGTGTATAGTGACGGGAATGACGCGCAACTCGGGGGCAAACAACATCATGACCGACCTGTCAACGCCCCCCAGATGCGCCAAAAACTCGGTATGTCCGGGAAAGGCAAAACCGGCGCCATCGAGAAGGATTTTCTTGTTAATCGGATTGGTGCAGAGCGCCGAGGCCGCACCGCTTGTAACCAGTTCAACTGCTGTTTCGATGACCGAAATTATAGCCGCGGCATTGCCGAGATGAGTTTCACCAAGGCGGGCAGGGGTCGGAAAATCGTGATGCAACACCGCCAGACCCGCCCGATCCGGATCGTAATCCTCGACCCTGTCAATCTGATACCAGTGCAGGTCGGTCCGACGCGCCATTTCCGCGACATGGCTGCGGTCAGCCACCACAAAGAAGGGTGTTTGCGCCCCAATTTCTGTTGCTGCTTTCAACGCGATCTCGGTACCGATACCGGCGGGATCACCACAGGTGAGAACAACTGGCCGGGTCATTTCTGAACAATAAAGGCTTGGCCCTTGAGTTCTTGCAAGTAGGCAGAGCCAAGACCACCGATCCGTTGGTTGAACAGCGCAGCGCGAAGCCCGTCACGCGACGCTTCGGACAATTCGCGTATCCGGTTGCACAGCATGACGACCGACACGCTGCCGGCGGCGTTTGTAAAAGCAGACGCCTCGAACCGGTCAAGCTTGGCCAACTCGGCTGTGACCGCACCGCTTGACTGGCCGGCGACTATACTGGCCTCTTGCGTCGCATCGGTGCCGAACCGTTCGGCTCTGGCACGAAAATCCAGACACGTATCACTTTGGCCGATCAGGATTTGTGCCTCGGCAAAGCCTGCGTTTGTTGGCAAATTGACCCGCAGGTAGTTCAGCGTCACGGCAAGGGCGCTGGACACCCGCTCGGCGCGCATAGCGCGGAATTGAAAGATCGCGATGAAATTATTGAAATCAATGGGATCGGTAATTTGACCGGGATCCATCGTCAAAAGCTGGGTGGTCAAAACCGGGGACAGCTCGCCAACAGGCGTCCAGTCCCGACGGCCGTTGATTTCGGCAGAAGGTGCTGCCGAATATCGTGCCGCTGCTGCTGAAAATCCGCCCTCGGCGCGCAGAGACGCGACAAGTTCGTTTGCCAGACGAGTTGTGTCGATCGCACCGCGTTCTTCTTTGGGCAATATGATCTCTGACAATAGAAATGACAATTGTTTCTGCGTCGAACCAAGGCTTAGCGCATTGTCTACTTCGCTGTCTTCAACGGCGGCCAAACGTCCAAAACGAGATTGAACCACCGAGCGCCATAACACGCCGTTCTTGATGAAGTCCCGAAATGAAACTTCCTCGACACCGCGGTTCGACAGAATTGTTATCAGCTCTTCCGGCGTTAGATTGCCACGCGTTGAAAATTCGGCAACGCCGTCGTCAATCTGGGCCTGTGTCGCGGATATACCCAATGACCGAGCGGCCTGTGCATAGAGGCGTTCATCCACAAGGTCATCGCGTGCAGCTGTTGCCAGATCGCCGACAGAACCCAATGCTTCCAGCATAGCCACCCGCTGTGCCAGCTCGAATTGAGTAATGACGCTGTCGTTTACCGTCACAACGGTTTGATACATGTCTCTGGACTGGGCGAGGGCAGCGCTTGAAAACACTGCACAACAGATCAGAATACAACTTATTGATCGAAACACTTTTTAGTCCACCCCAAATTAGAACGCACAATTATGTGCTTGTTTTGACTTTTTTTGGCGGTTTCCCAGCCCGGCCAGTGCCACCGTCAACCCCAATTCTCGAGTTGGGTTTTCAACACCAGACGCCGGAAACTCCAGGTCCAATGACAGGTTTATGGTCACACACTCGTTTTTGTAGCGAATTCCAAACCGGCCTTCAATCGCTTTGCCAATATTCAGGTTGTGTTTCCAGTTAGCCGAATAGGTCCAGTTGGCGCTGCGACTGTAGTCTACCGCAAACCCCAGTTCGTGCTGTTTGTCGTTCTGACTCAGCGTAAAGTCTTCTTCAAGCCAGACATAACTGGCATCAACCGACCATTTGTCGGAGTTATAAGCAATCAGGGTTTCGTTTTTAGACACATTAAACTTGTTACTGAAGAGACTTCGATTGCTCAGATCAAATTTGCCGGGAATAGACACATAAAATGCGCTGACATATTCTGATCGCCGACCGTTCAGACCAGCGGTTTGTGTGGCGGCGAATTGTCCAAGGTCGCGCTGGCGAAAGACCCGACCCAGCGTGCCGCCGTATGACACGCCCGACGGGTTGTACCGCAAATAGGACACGCCGAGGTTAAGTCTCAACCCGGCCTCGGTTTCATCGAAACCGGGAAACCGGTTGTAGGCAAACAGATTGGAATCCTCGAACTCGACCTGTACGCTGTCTTCGTTTATTGCCGTATTGCCGCTGTCTGGCGCCCAGACAAGCTGTGCGATCGGTTCTATGACATGGGTCACTTGCCCCACTTGTTTGGACAAAGGCCAACTGATGTCGGCGGCCAAAACCGGTATAATCTCGCTGTCTGAAACCGCCCCGTATTCGGCATGATTGTTGGTCGTATAGGCATTGCCGGCCAACGCTGCATAATAGCTGCCGGTCAGGCCCTGATGGCTGGACCAGCTGCGTCGCCAGGAAACCTGACCGCCAAGCCGAAACATCTGGCTACTGTTCTTACGTAAAAGCGAAAGCACGTTTGCCTCAACGTTGAAATCACCGCCAAAATAGGGGTCCGAAAGTCGTTTTCGAATATACAACTCGGGCAGGACGAAGGGGATTTCTTCGTCAATCTCGTTAGATCTTAGGCTCTGGATGCGTAACGACCCGACACTAAAATAACTGTTTTCTGTGATGCGGGACACCTCGATAAACGACGTCAACCGATCCTCGTCGCCCAAGCTGTAATCATCACGAAAATCATCGTCCGACGCCAGATCAACACCAAAGCCCAACACGTAACCGTGGTCCAGATCAAAGTTGCCGGTGGCCTCCAGCGAGCTGCGAAAACTGGTCGTCGAGAGCGGATCGGCCAGAGCAATTGTACCGGTGACATCTATGGCTCCACGCCTGAAGTTGTGCCGGTATTGGGCGCCCACCAACAGGCTCTCCTTCGAAGTTATCGTTGGTGTCAACGTCAGGTCAGCGTGATCGCCCAGTGTGAAATAATAGGGTATTTCGACACCGTATCCCAAGATGTTCGAAGTCAAAAACCGCGGAACCAAGAACCCTGATGCCCGATCCACCGAAGGGTCCGGTATTCGCAGTCTTGGAACATACATGATCGGGAGGCCCAGAAATTCCAAAGTGGCGCGTTCGAAATAAATACGGTTTTGATCGTCGTCGTGAATAATTCTGGCTGCACGAATTTGCCAAAACGGCGTTTTGTTTTTTTCGCAGATATAGCAGGTGCTGCCCACGGCCTGATCAAAAACGTTGAACCGGTCGTCCTTGCGACTGATTGTCTGGGCCGCCAATTGGAATTGTTGTTGCAGCAATACTTGGGCGCTCTGGATCAAACCATTCTCGAAATCGAGATCAAAGACAGCAGAGGCCGCCGCCAACGACATCTCTTGGCGCGCATTCAGGATCAAAGGTTGAGGAATTTCTACCCGATTGTCATTCTGGTGAAATATAACTTTGTGTGTGCGCAACACACCTTGGGAAAAAAAGATCTCGACATTGCCTGTTGCAATCAATGTCCCCTTGACCGGATCAAACTGGACGGCATCCGCCAACAATGCGATCGCCGGGGCGGTGGTCTGCGCGTGAACTGCACTGGTCAATAACGCACCACACAAGAGCAAAGCTGCCAAAACAACCTTGGCCATCTCGATTGATGTCAAAACAAGCCGGGACATCTAGCCATCCTCCAGATGCAAAAATAAACCGATCGCCAACAGCATTGCGGCCACAGGTGGCACCCAAGCCGCCATAACCGGCGGTATTTCACCGGCCTGACCCAGCGTAAAGGCAAGGTTCTGGATAAAATAGATTCCGAAACCAAACAGCAAGGCCAGCATAACCGATACGCCAAGATTTCCCAGACGCGCGTTTTGAAAGGTAAAGATAGCGCCAACTAACAACATCGCAGCAAATAGAAATGGTCGTACAATTTGCATCTGCAGATGGACCCTGTGGTTGACCGAAGAAAACCCGGCCTGTTCCATGGCCGCAATGAACGCCGGAATTTCCCAAACGTTCAATGTCTCGGGAGCCGGATATCCTTCGCGTATTTGATTCTGCGTTATGCTAAGCGGAATACTGTGCAGTGTGAATGTCTGTGCATGTTTCTCTGGGTTGTCAACGGTTCGGCCCAACTGCCAGATACGCCCCTGGGACAACAGCCACCGCCCGTCAGACACAATCGCAGAGGCCGCGTTTATGCGGCTGGATGCGCGACCCTGTGCATCAAATTCCAAAACAGTCACGTTACGCAGCACGGCTCCGGCACGACGCGCACTGTCGGCGTTGATAACAAAGTGACCTGTATCGGTTTTCTGGCGCATCCAGATGCCGTTTTCACTTACACTGACAGTTCCTGATTTTGCTTTGCCAGTATAAACATCCCGCAGCTGGTCATATCGTTGGTCAAGTTTTGCCGCCACAGGATCAAAGAACAGAACAGCGATTAATCCGAGCACCAGCGCCAGCAAGACCGGTGCCTGCAAGGCGCGGATCGCGGAAACGCCGGCTGCGCGGGATACAATAAATTCGTTTGATCGTGCGAGTGTCACGCAAAAAGTCAGGCTGGCGAGCATAATAATGAGGGGCAGGGCCTGACTTAGAAAGATCGGCATATGGGTTAGCGCCAATATTCCCGAATTTTTAAAACTAGCACCGCTGCTTGAATACCGTCTGATTGTTTCCAGTAATTCCACCAGAAATATCAACAGGGCGACGATCAGTAACACGCGGACGAAATCGCGCAAAAACCGCTTGCCCAGGTAAAACGACAGCGTCACGTCGGCACCCCGCGCCGTCTGTTTCTGCTTAAAAAGGGCACGGTAACAGTGCTCTGGCTGCCGATCCATAGTAATATCCAGCTGGTCACCACCGCAAAAATGATAGGTAAATAGATAATCCCAATAGGCAAATCCGATTTCAATGTGGCAGAAACAAGCGCACCTTGCAGCGCGTTCACGGCCACCATCAACAAGACCGCACCCAAAATTCGCACCATGAAGCCTGTGCGCTGAAATCGGCCAACCAACAGAGCCGCAACACCCATGAGCGGCGCAACAAAAGCGATCAGCGCGTCAAGCACACGTTCATGTATTGCCCAAGATCGTTCTTGGAGAACCGGTGCCGGAATTTCAGCATTTTGGCGCAGACCCAAAAGAGAGGGTGTCGTAAACGATGCGGCCCCGATACTGCGCTCGACGCCAAAGCTGCCAAAACGTGACAAATCATAAGACAGGCTGTCGAACTGGATCACGCTCAGCGTCTCGGCACCGGCGTCAATCCTTTGAATACTGCCATCAAGCAACAGGATTTGGGCACTACTGTCATCTTGTAATATCTTGCCTTGCAACGCCGTATACAAGGTTTCCCCACCATCTTCTTCGCGCTCGCGTATCAACACATCACGCAAGTCGCCATTGGCGCCGGTAAAGCCGAAAAACAGGGTCACGGATGCGTCCGGGCTGATAAACGTACCCTCTTGAATAATCTGGGCAACAAAAGCCTGTTTAATCTCGAATTGACGCTGCCCAAATTGGTCAGTTGAAATTGGCGATATGAAATGGGCCATAAGCGACACGAGGAAAAAGCAGAAGGCGCCGAAATAAAGATAGGGCACCGCCAGCCGAAACGGTCCGCGCCCCGCGCTCATCATGATCACAAGTTCGCTCTCGCCGTACAGGCGGTTGGTCAGAAACACAGCAGAGGCAAATCCGGCGATCGCGATCACGCCTTCTAGGACGCGGGGCAATAACAATAAGCTTATCTCGACGAAGACGCGGCCTGACTGGCCGTTGCCGACCACCAGGTCAATAATTTTAACAGCCTGATTGAGCCACAAAATGCCGCAAAAAATCACCAGAAAGAACACGAAAGGCCCAAAAAGCTGGCTCAGAATATATCGGTCCAACCGGTTCAAACTTTTCCCCTGCAAGGCGTTGGCATTACGTAAGTTTTGACCTAACCTATTTTCAGAGGCCACAATAGAGCTTTGTGGCGTTCTGCGCGGAATCGCGCTAATTATTTCCTCAGACATGCAATATCAGGAGCAGCAGCAATGACCGACACGATCAAGCCCGAGTTTGTGGAACAGGATATCGACCAGATCGGCGGGTTCGAGGGACGCGTCGTAGTTCTGGTGGGAGCCAAGTCAACTATGGACCGGTTTGCCCGCCGGGTGAATCGTTTGACCAAAGGTGTGTTGTCAAAATTTGCCGCCAGCGAGGGCTTCTCCAAAATGAAAACCGGAGAGTGTCATGTTGTTTCCACGCCGATAGGATTGTCCGCGAACGCAGTCATCGTGTGCAAATTGGAACGGCGCCCGACCAAATCCGAGGCGCGCAAAGCCGGTGCCAGTATTGCCAAAGCCGCCGGCAACAGCGATTTAATGCTGTTGGCCGGAGCAAATTCGCGGGCAGCAGATGTGACCTATGGCCTGTGTTTGCGCCGCTATAACTTTCACGACCACAAAACATCGGATGCGCCCAAAGCGATCAGCGTTACGGTGATGTCCAGCAAACACAACGATGTGGCCAAAGTCTATGCCAACAAGTCGGCCCTGACCGAGGGTGTGTTTTTCACCCGTGATCTGGTGAACGAGCCGTCCAACATTCTGACCACTACCGAATTTGCTAATCGTTTGATGGACTTGGGCGATCTGGGAGTAAAAGTTTCTATTTTAGACGAAGACGAGATGACCAAGCTGGGCATGCATTCTTTGCTGGGCGTGGGGCAGGGATCAGAGAGCCCGTCCAAGGTTGCTATCATGGAATGGAACGGTGGCGGTGACGAAGCGCCGTTTGCGCTGGTGGGCAAAGGCGTGGTGTTCGACACGGGCGGCATTTCAATTAAACCGGCCGGTGGCATGGAAGATATGACAATGGATATGGGCGGTGCAGGTGTCGTGTCCGGCGTGATGAAAACGCTGGCGCTGCGCGCCGCCAAAGCAAATGTTGTTGGTGTCGTCGGTCTGGTCGAGAACATGCCTGACGGCAAGGCACAGCGCCCCGGGGACGTGGTGAAATCCATGAAGGGCACAACGATCGAGGTTATCAATACCGACGCCGAAGGCCGCTTGGTTCTGGCCGATATCCTCTGGTATACGCAACAAAAATTCAAACCGTCCGGTATGATCGATCTGGCGACCTTGACAGGAGCGATTATTGTCGGACTGGGGCACGAAAATGCCGGCGTGTTCTCAAATAATGACAAGCTGTGCAAACAGTTTCTGAAGTCGGCAGGCGACGAAGACGAAGGCGCGTGGCGTATGCCGCTGGGCGATGTTTACGACAAGATGATCGAGAGTCGTATCGCTGATATTAAAAATGTTGGGAATGGCCGCTCTGCCGGGTCCATAACTGCCGCGCAATTCCTGCAACGTTTTGTCGAACCTGAGATGCCGTGGATACATTTGGATATTGCCGGTGTTGCACTGACAAAAACCGAAACAGCATTTGCGCCCAAAGGTGCGACCGGCTGGGGTGTGCGGGCGTTGAACCGGCTGATTGCGGACCACTACGAGCAATAGTGTGTCTGATGTCTTTTTCTATCATCTGACCAGTTCGCCACTGGAACAGGTTTTGCCTGATCTGCTGGGGCTGTGCTTGAAACGGCATTGGCGGGTCTGTGTTCGCGGTCCTGATCCTGCGCGTCTGGCGCGTCTGGATGATCGGATATGGCTGCACAGGGAAGACGGATTTTTGCCGCATGGTCTGGCTGGCGGAGCGCATGATGTGCGCCAGCCGATTTTGTTAACAACCGAGGGCGCTGTCAATCATGCACAGGTATTGATGCTGGTCGACGGTGCCCGCCCCGATCCGTCAGAAGTGGCAGATTATGAGCGTGTTTGTTTGCTGTTCGACGGCAATAATGATGATGCGACTACGGCCGCGCGCGAAGATTGGAAGACTATCGTTGCCGCAAATATTCCAGCGCAATACTGGGCCCAAGATGACGGTCGTTGGCAGAAAAAGGCAGAAAGCACCGCTAGCGAATAAGATGCAATTCGTTGCCTTTGATCCGAACTTCGGAAAAAAGATTTAGATACGTCAGGCCTAGAAGAGAGTTAAACAACTCGCCCTCGTTGACGCTCGCTCGCAGACGAAAATCGGTTATTTCGCCCAGCTTGACGATTTCAAGCCGCACCTCTGCGGTACCCACCTTGCCATTGGCGGTATCGGCGCGCCCCCAGAATTGCAAATTGTCGACATCGATGCCAACGCGCTTGGCGTCCTTTTGTGTCAGCACAATACCACTGGCACCGGTATCAACGATAAAATCGACCGGCACGTCATTCACCAACAGACGCGCATAAAAATGACCGTCTTGAGCGCGGCGCAACACCACTTCGCTGTCTGAAATTGAAAAAGTCGTGTTCGGCGACAATTGCTCGCGGATCACATCTTTGAAGCCAAAGGCCGTAATCGCGCCAAGGAAAATCAAGACCCAGATCGCCGCCTGTTGCAGCGTCTGGCTCAAGCGTTGGCGGTTAGAGCGAAAAAACCAGTAGCCGATAACCAACAGTAGCAGCGACAGATAGGCAAACCGGCTTATGTCATCGGCATTCATGACTGGGGGATTAGGCTAAAGACGCCATCAACGACAAACTGTACGGCCAAGGCGGCCAACAACATCCCGAGCAACCGCGTGACCACGTTGATGCCAGTGTGGCCCAACAGACGTTCGAACGCGCCGGAAAAGCTAAACATCACAAAGGACAGAACCATCACTGACAATAGCGAAAGTATTGACGTCAGTATGGCGTTGAATTCTTGCTCAACTTGACCAGCCAACAGGATCATTGCCGCCATGGCCCCCGGACCGGCCAGCATAGGCGTGGCCAGTGGAAAGACAGAGGGATCAGGGCGATCCGCGTCTTCAGATTGTTTTTCACGCCGCACGGAACGTCGTTCGAATAGCATTTCAACCGCAATTAAAAACACCAGCAAACCGCCGGCAATGCGAAAGGCCGGCATGCCGATACCGATGAACTCCAGCAAACGCTCGCCGACAATGGCAAAAGCCGACAAGATTACAAAGGCAATGATCAAGGCCCTGAGCGCCACACCGCGACGCTGGGGGTTGGTCATGCCTTGGGTCAGCGCAATGAACAGAGGGGTCAAGGCGATCGGATCAACAATCAAAAACAATGTCACAAAGGACGTGATATAAAACTCGTACATCTAACCTGCCTTAACCTTTTCCAACTTTTCCAACGCGCCTAACCAAAGTTTTTCGGCCCGGACAAGCGCATCCGCCACTTCGGACCGTTTTTTGTTGAGCTTCTCAATATCAGAGGCATCGCGTTTGGTATAGAGCAGCGGATTTGCCAAGCGGGAGTCGATTGTGGCCCGCATGTCTTCCAGCTTCACGATACGTTGTTCGGATTTGGTCACTTCTGCTTGCAGGGGGGCCAATGTTTTACGTGCTTCGGACTTGGGTTTTTGTTTGGTTTGACGATTTTTGGTCTCGCTTACCGCGCCGCCTTTGCCGGTTTCCGACAGCAGAAACGAGCGATAGGCCTCCATGTCGCCGTCAAACGGCTTGACGGTGCCGTTGTTCACCAACCACAGTTGATCGGCCACAGCATTCACAAGGTGCGCGTCATGGCTGACCAATATCACCGCCCCGTTGAATTCCATCAGGGCGGATATCAATGCCTCGCGGCTTTCAATGTCCAAGTGGTTTGTCGGCTCATCCAGTATCAAAAGATGCGGCTGGTTCAAAGTCGCCATCAGCATGGCCAGCCTTGACCGCTGACCACCGGACAATTTAGCAGCGATTGTATCGACCTGATCCGGACCCATGCCACCGCGCGCCAGACGCGCTCGCAATTGCGAGGGTGGAGTTTTCGGGAATTCGCGCTGGATGTGTACCAGCGGCGTTTCGTCTGCGTTAAGCTCGTCCATCTGGTGTTGCGAAAAATAGCCGACGCGCAGTTTGGACGAGGTGACAACTTCGCCGGTTGAAGATCTCAGTTTTCCGGCCAGCAATTTCGACAATGTCGATTTGCCCTGTCCGTTCGCCCCCAACAGCGCGATCCGGTCATCATGGTCGATACGCAAGTTCAGCCGCGACAGAACCGGATCGCCGCCATAGCCGACTGAGCCATCTGAAATGGAAATAATCGGAGGCGATAGCGGCGTGGGGCTGTCAAAATGGAATACAGAAACACCCCGGCTGATCATCGCCTCGATAGGCTCCATCCGCTCC
>CAXMUJ010000062.1:0-3987 GCA_964196455.1 uncultured Myxococcota bacterium
TCAGGGGTATCGATCTTACCGGTAATTGCGCCCCACAATTCGCCCGATGCCTGGATCTTGCGGATTACCTTGGGCCCCCACGCGTGCGGGACATGGCAATCCGAACAAATGGCCCGCACCCCGGATGCATTCTTGTAGTGCCGTGATTTTTTATACTCGACATAAACCGTGTCACGCATCTCATGGCAACTTATGCAGAATTCAAGCGTGTTGGTTGCTTCCATCGCCGTGTGGAATCCGCCCCAGAAGATGATACCGCCAACAAAGCCGACCAGCAGGATGGCACCCCAAGCAAACCGAGCTGTAGGGGTCCAGAACCAGCGCCATACTATCCTGATCTTGCTCATGTCCGGGTTTCTTTCAAATAGGGAAGGCCGGCCACCAGAGTGGCCAGACATCTTCCCCAACCCATACTGGATTGATCAGTCTGGCAGCGTTTGCAGATAGGCCAATATGGCCGCCGAGGTTTCGATTCCAAAGGCGCGCATGGCCGGCATCTTTTCAGCGGGCTGGCCGTTCTGGATTTTTTGAATGATTTCCCAAGGATTGCCACGCGCCAAAGCACCAAGCGGATGCTCAAGATCCTTGGGCAGCGTTCCGTCCACACCGTGGCAATTGGCACACACCGTGTTGTAGTATGCTTCACCCTTGGCCACATCACCCGTCGCGGCCTTGGTTTCGTCATTGATAACCGCAGCGATGTCAAACTGGCCCTTGGTGACAAAGTTCGCCAGATCGGTGTAGTCCCGATCCGACATGCCAGTGAAGCCATGTGTGTCGTCCTTGATGGCAGCAATGACAGCGGCGTTGTCGCCACCGGCAAAGGCGGTCAGACCCGCGATGCCCGTTTTGTAAGACCCGGACTTGTAGGCACCGTCAGCGCCGCGAAGATCCCAACCGTGACACGCCTTGCACCTTTGAGTAGCATCGCCCGATTTGTTTTCGTTGGACGCAGGCCAGGCCGGGTGCGTTTCGGATGGTTTTTCCGCACCAATTACTGCGAACCATTTGTCATACAGCTGCCCGCCGCGCGCGATCGATGAATCAGTTTCCTCGGAAAAGCCGGCGCCAACAGTGAATGGCGTTATGATAACGGCCAGCGCCAGCGCCATTGCCGCAGATGATAGACCGGCAAGAACACGCGTGGCTGTGTATGAAAAAGATATCTTGTTCATTGAATAACTCCCCTGTTCTGATCTCTATCATATAGAGAATCTGATCTCCGTCATATAGAGAATATGCCCAAAACCCGCTTCGGCGCCCTTGATGCAAGTCAATGCAGGCCGCGAATTGTCAGAGCGATGATGCTTGAGCGGGGCAGGGGTCTTTTCGGCAATCGACGCCGATGCGGCTTGTGATGCACGTGGGGAACAGTCGTTTATTTGTTCTAACGAAAAATATTTCTATTTATGCCTAGCGCCAATCCTGACGCCTCTCAGCAATGAATTCACTTTCTGTACGCCACCAATTGTATCGTAATCTGCGGTACATGTGTCCTCTGTCAGCGTTCTACCGAGAATTGCTAAGGCTGACAGCACCAGCCTTTGTCGTACATGCAGCGAAATTCAGGAGCGTCTTTACAGCGCACATTATTCAGTAACAACGAAGAATTTGCCCCGACCCTAACCGGCCTTCGCGAGGTCTTTGGTCAGCGCGTCGATGTCGCCACGGCGACGGTCGAGCATTGTGCCGATCTCGGCGCGTTCCACTTTGACCATGCTAATGCCTTCAATCCAAATATCGATGAACCGGTTTGTGCCAGAGCGATCAGAAACGATGAAATTGACTGCAAATGGCGGCTGGCCGCGAAGATCAGCTACAGCCTGAACTTCCTGACGACTTTTAACTTGCCGCGCGCCGGTGACACTGATCTTGCCACCAATAAACTCGCGAAAGCGCTTGCCGTATTTTCGGGCAAGATAGCCCGTAAGAGCTTTGGAGAACTGGCTCATCTGCGATTTGCTGGCTTCTCTGGCAGGTGGCCCAAGAGCCAAGCGCGCAATCGTTGGCACGTCAGCGTAGCGACGAAAAATATTCTCAAAGTCACGGAACATGGCGTTCTGCGATTTGCCCGAGTTGATCACATTGTTGATGTCGCCGACGACACGGTCGATCAATTTGCGCGCCTCGTCAGACGTCAACGCATTCGCGGGGTACGCCACCAGCGCACCAGCCGCGACACCGGAACCAAGGAAGGCGCGGCGTGTCAGATCACTCTTCATAAAGGCCATCATACAAGTCCTCGTGTGGATCGATAGTGGCATCGTCGGTGCTTTGCCCCAATTGGAAACGGCGGCTGTCCAGATAAAAGAGCCGGAGCTGCGCGTAGCTGTCCTCGCTGTCGTAGAGGATGCTGTCGAACGTTTCTGCGAATGTGTAGCGATAGTTCAGCGCTTCTGTGACTGTGAGGCCGAGCTGGGCTTCCTCGACGTCTGTGCCAAAAAGTGTGCCAATCGGATTGGTCGCAATATCGACGATCAAACCAGCGGTATCGCGTTCGGTGGATGGGCCGAGCACCGGCAGAACAACATAAGCACCTTCGGGAGCGCCCCAAACCGCAAGAGTATCGCCAAATCCAGCCTCGTTTTCGTGAAACCCAAAGTCCTGGGCCGGGTCGAAAAGGCCGAATAGCCCAAGCGTCGAATTAATCGCGAACCGAAATCCGTTTTCCGCAGCTTTCTCAACCTGGCCCTGAAGCAGCTTGTTGATCATCGCGGCCGGAAGGCCAAGGTTGCGGGTGGCATTATCAAGTTTTGATCTTACGGGTTGCGGCACGACGCCGCCGTAGACTTGGCTTGCCGGGCGCAACGCAACGGTATCAACTGCTGTGTTGACGTCGTGAGTTACCCGATTGACCGCCTCGTACGGGTCATGGATATCCGTGGGCGCATCCGGCACGGAACAAGCCGCGAGTAGAAGCGCGCCCGCTGAAATTGCGGGCCGGTGAATTGTCGACATTTGCGGCAGCACTTGGGTCGCTCTTAATTCAATATTGTTCGTCATTTGGTGCGGACCTAAATAAGCGATTTCGGTGCAAAGAACAGGGGAAGATCGCGCAATTTCACGCTATTGCATGTTAGGTGTTGCCTGTTCCCGACGACTGGGCGAAATCATGCGCATCGCCCAATGTGGGCAAGAAGTCACCGCGTCAGTGCACGCGAAATCGGGGAGACAGGCCTATGTCATTGAAATTTGACCAGGAATTAGCCGATATGGGGCTTGTATTGCCTGATGCGCCGGCGCCGGCGGCCAACTATGTTCCGTATGTGATCACAGGTGATCTCGTCTTTGTGTCCGGGCAGATATCGCAGGACGCCAGCGGGTTGATCCAGGGCAAGCTCGGGGCCGACATGGCGGTTGAGGACGGCGCGAAAGCGGCGGCGCGATGCGCTTTGTCATTGCTGGCGCAGGTGAAAGCCGCGTGCGGTGGCGACTTGTCGCGGCTGAAGCGGGTGATCAAGCTGACGGGCTTTGTCAATTCGACAGCGGATTTCACCGAACAGCCAAAGGTGATCAACGGGTGTTCGGATCTGTTGGTTGGGCTTTTGGGTGATGCCGGGCGGCATTCTCGCTCCGCCGTCAGTGCGGCCTCATTGCCGCTTGGGGTCGCGGTCGAAATCGAAGGCATTTTTGAGATCGCATGAGTCTTCCGGCGACATACCTGAGCCGTCCGTTTGCGCATCGTGGGTTTCATGATGTGGCTGATGGCCGTCCTGAAAACTCACTGGCTGCGGCGGAGGCGGCGATTACGCATGGCTATGGGATTGAGCTGGACGTGCAGGCGACTGCCGACGCCGGGGCGGTCGTTTTCCACGACTATGCGCTTAGTCGGTTGACTGAAGCGAAAGGCGCGGTGCGCCAAAGGACGACGGGCGAGCTGGCGGAAATTCAGCTTACAGGTGGCGACGAAGGGATTCCGTCGTTGTCGAATTTTCTCGAACTGGTCGCCGGGCATGTGCCGATATTGCTGGAGATCAAGGATCAGGA
>CAXMUJ010000063.1:0-6444 GCA_964196455.1 uncultured Myxococcota bacterium
CAGAATGAAATGATCCATTGCCACTCGCGCCAATGCCTAAGTGCCCAGATCAACCATAGTTTTGCCACGCCAGAACACCACAGCGCGCGCGGCCCGATCAGCCCGTGTTGCGGCCAAGGCGTTTGCAGTGCAGCGCAGGTGATCGGCACGGTCAATTCCGGCGCCGCCAAAGGTCACTGTTTCCGCTAGTTTCATACTCTGGCTCCGTTGCGCATGGGGTTGGACATGTCTTGCCACGGAACAGCGTCGTACGCAATCGAGGGTCTTGCCCCTGCGACAGACTCACAGTATATGACCCCAGAGAGGTTGGCGCGGGCGAGCGCCTCGCCAAGCCGGTCAGATCCGGAAGGAAGCAGCCGTAACGAGTCCCGTTTGGGTCGTTGTCCAGCCTCTCACCAATTCTCCAACTTTGATGAATGACTGCGCCGCGCCGCTAGTCGCTTTTGTCAATCATTCCGTGGGAGTCTGGGTAAAACCCTTTGGGGAATGTGGTGTCCGCGTCGTATTCTGCTCCTTCAAAGTTCGCCCTATTTAGAATGGCGCCAGAAAAATCCGCACCTTGTAGTTGGCTGCTTCCGCCAAGATTGTCCCTTCCGAGGTTGGCCCCACGAAAACTTGTGCCAACACATGAAGCATCTTTAAGGTCGGCCCCCTGCAAGTTGGCACCTTCAAAATTTGCTCCGTCTAAGTTTGCCATAAAAAAAATTGCCCAATAAAGTTGAGCGTTCTTAAAGTTGGCACCGGACAACTGCGCTCCACCTAAATAGGCACCGTCCCATTGAACATCCTCAAATGGCTCGCGTCCTTCCGGGATTTTGTAGGTTTTTAGAATGTCACCGCAATCGTCTAATACCTGAATCTCTATTCTCGTCATCTATACACCTAAAATATAACTTCTCTATTTGAGCCTCTCCGCCCACTGGCGCTGCGCCTCTGTCTCTACGGCACCGGCCCGAACTGCCCGCACGGCCTCGAACGCCTTGTCCGGCTCTATTCCGGCCTCGACCAACAGCCGCATGGCAATCATGCCCGACCGGCCACGGCCGGCGTTACAATGCGCCAGAACCCGTCCGCGCTGGTCCAGAATCGCATGAATTTTTGGTGACAGCTCTGCCCATGCGGCCTCGCCCGCCGCGTCCGGCACGCCGAAATCCGCTATGGGAAAATGCACCCGGTCAATTTGATTGCGGTGCAGGCGAAACGCCATATCCTGGTCCGACAGGCCGCCCATTTCGGTGTCCGTGGTCAGGGACACCACCAACTTTGGCCGCCACAACACCATCATCGAGACATCGGCCTCGAAATCGCCGCTGGTACCGGGAACCGGCGACAGACCAATCTGGCCCTGTGGGAGAGTTAACAGTTTGGAAATAGAAAAATCTGTCATCTGAATGATTTTAGCGGCAAGCCTCTCTTGCCGCAATAGCCCGCACCGCGCTAGGGTGTGGCCGAGCGTAACACAGCACCAGCAGGAAACCACCAGCACATGCCCGAGGAAACCGCCACCACCGTATACCAGGTCTCTGCGCGAAAATACCGACCGCAAACATTCAAGGACCTGATTGGTCAGGATGCAATGGTGCGCACCCTGCGCAACGCCTTCGAGGCTGACCGCATTGCGCATGCCTTTATCATGACCGGCGTGCGCGGGATTGGTAAAACCACAACCGCGCGGATTATCGCCAAAGGCATGAACTGTATCGGGCCGGACGGCGATGGCGGGCCAACGATCGAGCCCTGCGGCGTCTGCGATAATTGCGTTTCCATTGGTCAGGGCCGTCATGTCGATGTGATGGAGATGGACGCCGCCTCTCGAACTGGTGTCGGTGATATCCGCGAAATAATCGACAGTGTGCGGTATCGCGCGGCATCTGCCCGCTACAAGATCTATATCATCGACGAAGTGCACATGCTGTCGACAAACGCGTTTAACGCTTTGCTGAAAACACTGGAAGAGCCGCCAGAGCATGTAAAATTCATCTTTGCCACCACGGAAATCCGTAAAATTCCGGTCACGGTCTTGTCGCGCTGCCAGCGTTTCGACCTGCGCCGGATTGAACCCGAAGATATGAACGCCCATTTGCGCAAGATCGCCGATCTGGAAAAAGCCGAAATTGCCGGTGATGCGCTGTCTTTGATAACCCGCGCCGCCGAGGGCTCGGCCCGCGATGCCCTGTCCTTGTTGGATCAGGCGATTGCGCACGGGGCCGGTGAAACCACCGTCGATCAGGTGCGCGCCATGCTGGGACTGGCGGACCGCGCCCGTGTGCTGGATCTGTTTGAACATATTATGCGTGGCGATGCAGCAGCTGCCCTGACAGAGCTGTCGTCACAATATGCCGACGGCGCCGACCCGATGGCGGTGCTGCGTGATCTGGCCGAGGTGACGCACTGGGTCTCTGTGCTGAAAATCTCGCCGGCGGCGGCCGATGACCCGACAGTCTCACCCGAAGAACGCGACCGCGGCAAGGCTGCCGCAACCGATCTGCCGATGCGGGCGATGACCCGGATGTGGCAGATGGTTCTCAAAGCACTGGAAGAAGTGGCACATGCGCCCAATGCAATGATGGCCGCTGAAATGGCGGTCATTCGCATGACCCATGTCGCCGAACTGCCAACGCCAGACGAATTGATCCGTAAATTGCAAAGCACGGTGGATAGCCCCGCACCAAATGGCGGTGGTGGCGGTGGCGGCGGCGGTCTGACCGCGCCGATGGCCGGAGGCAGCGGTGCGCAGACCGGACAGAGCGGCATGGCCACACCAGCCCCGATTGGAACAATTGGCCAGCCCACGGCAATGGCCGGCGGGCAAGCGATGGCGGCGCGGGCGATACCGGCTGCCGAACACGCTTTGGCACGGTTTGCGGATTTTCACCACGTGGTCGAGTTGATCCGTGCCCGGCGTGATATGACGCTGTTGGTCGAGGTGGAGAACAACCTAAGGCTGGTGCGCTATTCGCCAGGCCGGATAGAGTTTCAACCGACGGCTGACGCCAACAATGATCTGGCGTCGAAACTGGCCAGCAGCCTGCAACGCTGGACCGGCGCCCGCTGGGGTGTCACGGTTGTCTCCGATGGCGGCGGGGCCACACTGGCCGAACAGCGGTCTGCCGATCGCGACGACTTGCATGCCCGCGTGGCAGCGCATCCTTTGGTGGCGGCCACATTGCTGGCGTTTCCGAATTCGGAAATTCGCGATGTTCGAACGCTTGACGAATTGACCTCGGATGACGACATGATAACAGAGCTTCCAGAGATGGATGACGACTGGGATCCGTTCGAGGATGACTAAACCGATCAAAGGAGCAGCGATATGCTGAAAGGACTAGGCGGACTGGGTGATATGGCTAATATCATGAAACAGGCGCAACAAATGCAATCCAAAATGCAAGAGGCACAGGGCCGGTTGGACGACATTGTCGTCGATGGCGTTGCCGGTGCCGGCATGGTCAAAGTACGCGTAACAGCCAAGGGCGATGTCGTTGGTCTGGATATCGACGCAAGTATCCTGAATGCCGACGACAAAGAGGTGATCGAGGATCTGATCATTGCGGCACTCAAGGACGGGCAAACCCGCGCCGCTGAAACCAAGGCCGC
The DNA here is from genome assembly GCA_964196455.1 of uncultured Myxococcota bacterium. Taxonomy (GTDB): domain Bacteria; phylum Pseudomonadota; class Alphaproteobacteria; order Rhodobacterales; family Rhodobacteraceae; genus Amylibacter. The sequence goes on from CAXMUJ010000063.1 coordinate 3,598, forward strand.
CGAAATGGGCAAGCTGACCGAGGGCATGAACCTGCCCGAGGGTATGAAACTGCCGTTCTAGAGTGCAACAGGTCCGGGTGGGTCAGTGAACAGTAATAACCGCGATATCGACAATCTGATCACGCTCATGGCCAAGCTGCCCGGGCTTGGCCCCCGTTCGGCGCGTCGCGCGGTCTTGCATCTGATCAAGAAACGGGCGCTGTTACTGTCACCCTTGGCCGACGCTATGTTTGCTGTCGGTCAATCGGTGCGCGAATGTGTGGAGTGCGGCAATATCGGCACGGCGGACCGGTGTGACATCTGCATGGATGCCCGCCGCGCCAATGGTATTTTATGCGTGGTCGAGGATGTGTCCGACCTGTGGGCTCTGGAACGCTCGCGGGTGTTCAAGGGCCGCTATCATGTTTTGGGCGGGGTTTTGTCCGCACTTGACGGGGTCGGGCCCGAGGAGCTGCGCATTCCGAATTTGGTCGACCGCGTTGCCAATGACGACATCTCAGAAGTGATCCTTGCGCTGAACGCCACCGTCGATGGCCAGACCACGGCGCATTACATTGCCGATCAGCTCGAAGATATGCCGGTGGACCTGACCTCGTTGGCCCAAGGCGTGCCCATCGGGGGTGAGTTGGACTATCTGGACGACGGTACAATCACGGCGGCGTTGACGGCCCGCAAGAAAATTTAGCTGAAATTACAGTGGATCACAGTGGGCGTATTATGCGTATTGTGCGTGGTCATGTTCCGTGGTCCGCCTGCGAGCGGTGATATCGCGACTACATGCGTATGCTACCCCGTCCTCGTCCATGAACGCGACCTCGGGTATCAACGGGTAGCGGCCTAACCCTGTCGCGCCGCCGCCTTGCGCTTCAACGCCGCCTGTCGTTGGGCAATATAGAGTGTTGATCCAATAATGATCGCCGCGCCGATCAAGGTTGGCACGTCCGGCACTTCGTCAAAGAAGAAATAGGCCAGCGCGCCAATAAAAATCAAACGCGTGTAGGTCAAAGTGATCAGCGCACTGGCCTCGGCCCAGTGATAGGCCAGAATATCGCCGATATTGCGCACAAAACTGGTGATAACGACAACGCCCACTGCAAGCCAAACTCCCAACGTCGACGGCAGCTGAAAGTCCCACAACGCCAGTGGCAATGCCATCAGGACGGTAAAGACTACCGACGAGGCATAGGCGCTTGCCGCGCCGTCGGCTTTGGTCACATTGCGCGACAACGACAGGGTCATGCCAAACAGAACCGAGCTGATCAAAGCGCAAACCATGCCGAAATCAACGCCGCTTATTGTCGGGCGCAGAACGATCATGGCGCCGGCAAAGCCAACGGCGGCGGCAATGACACGTCTGGGTCCGACGACTTCTTTGTGCAAAAATACGTTGAATATCGCCGCGAATATCGGCGCCGTCAGCATCAGGGCGGCAACCGTTGCCAGCGGCGTGACCGAAATGCTGTAAAAGCCGAACTGGGTTGACGCCCCGATCAGACAGCCGCGCACCACATGCAGCCAGGGGTGCGAAAAACGCAGCTTGGATCGGGCGCTGGGCAGTGCCGCCAGCACGACCACCAAAATGGCCAAGGCAACCGCTGCGCGCAGAAATACAATCATCGAGGTCGAAAGCTCGACCGACGCAAACCGCACGCCTACAATCATAATGCTGGCCCCGACAACCGAAGCCCCCAACCAGGCCATTCCCCGCAGATTGTCAGAGTTTTGTTGGGCTTCTTTGGTCGCGGGAATGCTGTGGTCCGGCATTATTCCGGTCTCCTTGGCGGGGTCGCGCCGACACTAGGCCTGCCTGCGATCAAGCGCAATCGCCAAACTGCGGCGAAATTCCCTTGGCGGCGGGGCGGGGAATCGGATAACCAGCGTCCAAGCAAGGAGAATGCCCCGTGACCAACACCACCGAAACAATCGCCCAACAGCAAGCCCGCGCATCAGCGTGGTTTCGCGAACTGCGCAACCAGATTTGCGATGCCTTCGAGACGCTGGAAGACAGCCAAACCTTTGGCCCCCACGCCAAATTGGCCCCGGGCCGGTTCGAGCTGCGCGAGACCAAACGCAACGCGCCGGACGGCGGTGATGCCGGCGGCGGATTGATGTCGGTGATGCGCGGCGGGCGCGTGTTCGAAAAAGTTGGCGTCAATATCTCGACCGTGCACGGAACCTTGGGCGAGGCCGCACAGCGCAGCCTGACCGCGCGCAAAGAACTGCCCGGCCTCGCTGAAAACCCGACGTTTTGGGCCTCTGGCATTTCACTGGTGGCGCATATGAATAGCCCGAAATGCCCGGCCGTGCACATGAATACCCGCATGTTCTGGACGCCCTCTGGCGCATGGTTTGGCGGCGGCTCCGACCTCAATCCGATGGTCGAGGTGCCCGAAGACACGGCGTTTTTCCACGCTGTCCAGAAAGACGCCTGTGACAGCCATGATCCGGATTACTATCGCCGGTTCAAGGCCTGGGCAGACGAGTATTTCATGATCAAACACTGGAATGAGCCGCGCGGTGTTGGCGGCATCTTCTTTGACGATCTGGACACCGGCAACTGGGAGGCGGATTTCGCCTTTACCCAAGACGCAGGCCGCGCGTTTCTGCAAGCCTTCCTGCCGCTCACTGAAAAACGCCGGACCGAGGCATGGACAGACGATGACCGCGAGGTCCAACTGGTCAAACGCGGCCGCTATGCCGAGTTCAATCTGGTCTATGACCGTGGCACCCATTTCGGCTTGCACAGCGGCCACGATCCCAGTGCCGTGCTGATGAGCCTGCCACCGGTGGCGAAGTGGCCGTGAGGGTGAGGTCCAGTAGTGCAAGTGAAAGTCCGGTTTGAGCCCA
>CAXMUJ010000064.1:0-2370 GCA_964196455.1 uncultured Myxococcota bacterium
AATTCTAGCACCGACATCCCGAGAATTAGTAATCCTCGGTGGAAGGTTGGCCGAAGGCGAATTAGCGTCCCAAGGGCTGGACACTATCAACGCGCTTATGCGCTACCGTGCAGAATTCGCCCTCGTCGGAGTTGGTGGGCTAAGCGCGCAAGCAGGTTTTACGGATTTCACCAGCGAGGCCGCAACGTTGCGCGAAACAATGTTGGACCGTGCCCGCATACCCTTTTTGCTGGTCGATCACACCAAATTTGGAACGGTTGGACAAGTGTGTCTATCTACGATTCCACCGTCCACAACGATTGTCGTAGACAAAGAAATACCCGCAGAAATTGCCGGCACACTTAGTGTAGCAAACGAAAGCATACACACCTGCGCATAGCAATTTCTGCGCGTCAAAAACGATTACCTAGAATAGATAGTTGGAAACCAGTCTTCGCGAAGCTTTTGACCACCGACCATATTATGCCCCGAATAAGGCGGCGATGTTGGGCCTGCGCGCTCCACATATCGTGCATCATCCCCTAGAAGACGAAGGGAAAAGGCCCTGCGGCGGGTATCCAGCGTTTCGCCGCGCGTGCCATGAAGTGTACCGTAGTTAAACGCGACCGCGTCACCCGGTTCCATTGCCCATTCAACAACGGGCATACCTTCGCCGTCGGGGTCTGGTACCGGCATGTAGATATCTTCGCCCGCATAAAAATCCTCTTCGGATAGCCAGCGCAGTGGAAGAACGGGTTTTTCCCAAAGATGCGAGCCGGGAACCATGCGAAGGGTTGCGTCTTTCACGATATCCAGCGGCGTCCAAAACGAAACCGTCTGTTGTCCTTCAACAAAATAATACGGCCCATCCTGATGCCAAGGCGTGGCAGCCGCGGTGCCCGGCTCTTTGACCAATACATGATCATGGAATACCTGAACGGTTTTTGAGCGCATAAGATCGGCACCAACTTCTGCCGCAGGCGAATTGCGGATCACATCTTCGAATTCCGGAATGCGGTTCCAATTACAGTAGTCGTCAAAAAACGTTCCAGCGGCCCCTTCCTTAAGGTTCGCCTGTTTTCCAAAATCGCTGGGATCGGCCATGTTTGCAGCAATTCCAGCGCGAAGCGGTTTGATGAAGTCTTTAAATAGGCCTTTAACCAGCACGACGCCGTCCTTTTGGTATGTGTCAATGTGGTCTTGCGTGATCAACGGATGCGTCATGGCTATCTCCCAGCTCTGTATTCATATTCTCAATACTGCGCGTTTGAATTCGTTTCAAACGAATATTCTTGAAACACGTTGAAATGATTTGTTGGGGCGATAGCGCTTTTGCCCACCGCGCGGGGCTGCTAAAAGGCCTCAACCAAATCGGAGACACGCAATGAGCACCGCCGTTATTATCCTCGCTGCCGGACAGGGCAGCCGCATGAAATCAGACCTTCCCAAGGTTCTGCACAATATTGCGGGTGTCCCGATGTTGTGGCACGCGATGCAACGTGCGAACCAGATTGAGGCCGACCGCACTATCGTAATCGTTGGCCACGGCGGCGATCAAACGGCTAATTCCGCGCTCGCGTATAATCCGGATGCAGAGATTGTCTGGCAAAAGGAGCAGAACGGAACGGGTGATGCGGTTCAACAAGCCGCCGATGTTCTGAAGGGTTTCGACGGCGAAGTGATCGTCCTTTATGGCGACACGCCGTTTGTTCAATCCGACACACTGCAACAAATGCTCGCCGCCAGATCACAAAACTCTGTCGTGGTATTGGGGTTTGAAACAGACACACCCGCCGGATACGGCCGCCTTCAAATGCAAGGTACCAGTCTGGACGCCATCATTGAAGCCAAAGACTGCACGCCAGCACAACTGGAAATTACGTTCTGCAATTCCGGCGTAATCTGCGCCCCCGCCCAATTGTTGTTCTCGCTTCTTGAAGAAGTCGGAAACGACAACGCAAATGGCGAGGTTTATTTGACCGATGTTATATCTATTGCACGCGCCCGCGAACTTTCCTGCACGGCAATTACCTGTGCAGAATCCGAGACATTGGGCGTTAATTCGCGACAGGACCTTGCAACTGCCGAGGCCGTATTTCAAGCAACAGCGCGCGCGACGGTGATGGAAAACGGCGTGACATTAACTGCACCAGATACGGTGCACCTTGCCTTTGATACCCATATTGGTCGCGACGCGATAATCGAGCCGAACGTATTTTTCGGCCCCGAAGTAACAATTGAAAGCGGCGCAACTATCCGCGCCTTCTCGCATCTTGAAGGGTGTCATGTTGCCCGCAACTGTCAGGTTGGCCCTTATGCGCGCCTGCGCCCCGGTGCCGAATTGGATTTGGGTGCCAAAGTTGGCAATTTCGTTGAGATCAAAGCCGCGCA
>CAXMUJ010000065.1:0-2766 GCA_964196455.1 uncultured Myxococcota bacterium
TCCATGCTGTTGTCAGGACAAACCAGAAAAACAGCGTTTTCTTGGAATAAGTTCCCTTGGTCGGGATGCCCACTACACCCCTTCAATTCTACTGCTCTTTTCAGCTTTTATCACCGCAATCGCCTGCGCAATTGCATCGTCAATCGTCAGATCGGACGTATCGATTACTATCGCATCTTTTGCCGCCACCATCGGTGACACTTCGCGTTCGGCATCGCGTTTGTCGCGGGCGATCACATCGGCCAGAACGCCGTCGCGGGTCACGTCTTCGCCCTTGGCGTCCAGTTCCAGAAACCGGCGTTCGGCACGGATCTCGGCGCTGGCGGTGACAAAAATTTTGACCTGCGCCTCGGGGCAAACCACCGTGCCGATATCGCGCCCGTCCAATACTGCGCCACCGTCACGGGCGGCAAAATCCCGTTGGAATTGCAGCAGAACCGCACGGACTTCGGGGATTACCGCGACCTTGCTGGCGGCTTGCGCCACACGGGTGGTTCGCAAATCATCGGCCTGTAAATCCTCGGGGGTCAGCTCACGCGCCAGTTTTTCGGCCACTTCGGGATCGTACGAGGTCTCTTTATAGGTCAGCGCTTTTTCCCCGACGCCGCGATACAACAGGCCGGTGTCCAGATGGGCAAAGCCGAAATGAGCTGCGACCGCTTTGGAAATCGTGCCTTTGCCTGCCGCCGCAGGCCCGTCTATGGCAACTGTGAACTTCACCGGTTGTCGTGCTGAAACACAGCGCCCAGCGTGCTCATCAGTGGCACAAAATTCGGAAAGCTGGTGGCAATCGCGCCGCCGTCATCGACGCTCACCGGTTTCTGCGTCGCCAACCCCATACACAGGAACGACATGGCAATCCGGTGATCGAGGAAAGTTTTAGCGGTGCCGCCGCCGCGCACGTCGCCGTTCTGGCCGTGCACGATCAGGAAATCCGCGCCCTCTTCAAGAGTAACACCGTTTGCCTCTAGCCCGCGCGCCATGGCGTCCAGCCGGTCGCATTCCTTGACCCGCAATTCCTGCACCCCGCGCATAACGGTTTTGCCGGACGCGAACGAGGCCACAACCGACAGGATCGGGTATTCGTCGATCATACTGGGCGCACGTTCGGGGGGGACTTCGATGCCTTGCAAGGCGCTGTGTTTTACCCGCAGGTCGGCAACAGGCTCGCCACCCTCTTCACGCTCGTCAATCAGCTCGATATCCGCACCCATTTCAATCAGCGTAGTGATCAGACCGGCCCGCGTCGGGTTCAGCCCGATGTTGGGGACCAAAATATCGGACCCTTCGACAATCAGGGCCGCACAAATTGGAAATGCCGCCGAGGACGGGTCGCGCGGAACAGCAATAGTTTGCGGTTTCAGCTCTGGTTGGCCTTGCAACGTAATCTCGAAACCTGCATCGGTTTTTACCGTGTCCACGGTTGCACCAAAGCCGCGCAGCATCCGCTCGGAATGATCGCGGGTGGCGGCGGTCTCAACCAACACGGTTTCACCCGGTGCATTCAAACCGGCCAGCAATACGGCGGATTTGATCTGGGCGGATGGATGCGGCGAAGCATAGCGCACCGGAATCGGATTTTCGGCCCCCACCAGCGTCAGCGGCAAGCGGCCCTTGGACCGACCGTAGGAGTGTGCCCCGAACAGGGCCATCGGATCAGTAATTCGGCCCATCGGGCGCGACCGCAGGCTGGCGTCGCCGGTAAAAGTTGCGGTGATTGGCGTGGTGGCCATGGCCCCCATGATCAGGCGCACGCCGGTCCCGGCATTGCCACAGTCGATCACGTCCTCGGGCTCGGCAAAGCCGCCTACACCGACACCGTGCACCGACCATTCGCCATCGCCGACCTGTTGAACCTCGGCCCCGAATGCCCGCATCGCTTTGGCGGTATCCAGAACGTCTTGGCCTTCCAGCAATCCGGCGATCTTGGTTTCACCGACGGCCAACGCCCCTAGGATAAGGGACCGGTGCGACACCGACTTGTCACCCGGTATAATTGCAGTACCGCGCAGAGGTGTCGACTTGCGCGAGGTCATGGGAATGGGGGTGCCGTGGCCAGACATGTTTTAATCCGTATTAGAAGTTTCCAAACGGCTATACTGGATTGGCGGGGCGGGGTCTATTCCGATCTGTCTAATACGGCGAAAGGTAAGGTAATGCGGCACACGATCTTCGCGCAGGGCCTTTTGCTCGTAGCGCGTGGAAATCCAGTCGGGCCAGGCGGTGCGCCAATCCTCGGGCCCTTCGGCCAGCCATTCAAAATCGTCACGCAACGCCATTTGTTCCAGCGTTTGCCGCACATAGTCTGGAATATCGGTGGCCACGCGAAAAATCGCGCCGACCTTGAGGCAACGCGCCAAGGGATCAAGGTGTTCGGGCGTCACAAACCGCCGCCGGTGGTGGCGTTTTTTCGGCCACGGATCAGGGTATAGCAGAAAGGCGCGGTCAATCGAGCCTGTCGGCAGCACATCCATCATGTCGCGCGCGTCACCGGGATGGACCTTGACGTTGGTCACGCCGGCGCCGCGGATTTTGCCCAGCAACATCGCCACGCCATTGACATAAGGCTCGCAACCGATAATCCCGACATCGGGGTTTTGAACCGCCTGATGCACCATATGCTCACCGCCGCCAAAGCCGACCTCGAGCCAGACCTGGCGATCATCGCCGAACCATGATTTCAAGTCAGCGGGCGTGCGATCAGGATTGTCGTCCCACGTCACACCGGCCGGCGCTAGCGCTGCCAAATCCTCGGCCAAATAGCGC
>CAXMUJ010000066.1:0-6499 GCA_964196455.1 uncultured Myxococcota bacterium
TGGATACGGTCATGTTGTTTGAGAAAGGCCGGATCGGTGCCGCAGCGGCTTATGTCGGCGGGTCTGTTGGATTGTCGATTTTAGCGCTGATGGCAGGCGTTTCCATAGCAAGGGGGCTCTGGTCATGAGCGGTGTTCAAAAGATAGAAGTATTGTCGGATGACGATGACTGTCGCATAGATCGCTGGCTGCATCGGATGTTCCCACAGGTGACGCAAGGCAGGATCGAAAAGATCTGTCGCAAGGGTGATCTGCGTGTGGATGGCGGCCGGGTGCGTGCATCAACGCGATTGCAGGTCGGCCAGATAGTACGGGTGCCACCGATGCCCGATGGTGCGGCCCCGTCGCGCGCGTCCCTGTCGGCGCGGCCCTTGACGGACGCTGATGCGCAATTGATCCGGTCGTGCGTGCTGTACCGCGATGATGATCTCATTGCGATCAACAAGCCTGCTGGAATTGCGACGCAGGGCGGGTCGAAACAGGACCGCCATATTGACGGCATGGCCGAAGCTCTTACATTCGACCAAACCGCCAAGCCCAAACTGGTGCACCGGTTGGACAAGGATACGTCCGGTGTGTTGATTTTGGCGCGGCACGGCAAGGCAGCGGCAGAGCTGGCCAAGGCCTTCAAATCGCGCGAAACACGAAAAATCTATTGGGCGGCGGTTGCGGGCTGTCCACATCCAAAGGTCGGAACCATCAAGTACGGGTTGGTCAAAGCCTTGGGGCATGGGCCAAACCAAGCCGGAGAAAAAATGCACTGCATCCATCCGCGCGAGGTCGAAACGACGCCCGGTGCGAAACATGCAACCACTGACTTCTCAGTATTGGAAGACGTGGGCAAGCGGGCCGCATGGGTGGCTTTGGTGCCAATCACAGGGCGCACGCACCAGCTGCGCGTGCATATGGCCGAATTGGGCCATCCCATTGTCGGCGACGGGAAGTACGGAACCAATGCTCAGGTCAACGAAGGTGATGGCTGGGGGTCGCAACTGGGCGGTGATATCTCGCGCAAAATGCACTTGCATGCCCGCTCAATTACCTTGGATCATCCGCTAACCGGTGCCCGATTGCACATAACCGCGCCCTTGCCGGATCACATGGTCAAGACATGGGATATGTTTGGCTGGCAGGTGAAATACGCGCCGGTCGATCCGTTTGAGCACTTGCGATAGTCCGGGCAAGGTCAGAACACTGTGGCAATAAACCCTTCTCTTAAAAAACGATTTTGGACCGAGGCCGCTGTTGATCCGACAGACCGTGGATATGGTATTCTGTTAGATGGGCGGCCAGTGCGCACGCCGGCCAAGGCCCGACTTCTGGTGCCCACAGTGGCATTGGCGGAAATGATTGCCGCAGAATGGCGGGATCAGCAAGGTGATGTCAAACCCGACACTATGCCTGCGACGCGAATGGCGAATGCGGCGCTCGATCTGGTTGCTGTGCAATTTGATGCGGTGGCGGATATGTTGGCCGAATACGGTGGCACCGATCTGATCTGTTATCGTGCCGATACGCCGCAAGAGTTGGTGGCCCGTCAAGCTGCCGTTTGGGATCCCTTGATCGATTGGTCAAAACAGGCGTTGGGTGCACCGCTTGTGGTAACAACTGGCGTTCTGCCTGTCGATCAACCACAGGCCAGTTTGGAGCGATTGTCAAAGGCGGTTTGCGGGCACGATTTTTTTGCTTTGGCGGCGCTGCACGATCTGGTCGCATTGTCGGGATCATTGGTGATCGGACTGGCCACAGCCGCGAATCACTTAAGCGTTAATTTGGCTTGGACATCCAGTCGCGTTGATGAAAGCTGGCAAATCGAGCAGTGGGGCACCGATGAGGATGCCGCAGCGACAATCGCGATCAAAGAACGGGATTTCAGGTTCGCGCATCGTTTTCTGTTGTCGCTGGATGCGCAGACTTCCCCACATTTATAGTAAAAAGAACGGATATTGAGAGACCTCAGCATAACTCCATTTTGGTGGATTTCACGAAATTTTACTAAACAAAATCAATGGTGTATTTTCGAGTTTTTAACAAAATAGGGGTTATGCAGACGTCTCATTGAGTAAGTTTTGCTTACTATTATTGGGCGATAGCATTGATTTCCCAGTTTTTAAAGCGACGGGAAAAATGTGTTTATACCAATATGGTAAGCAACATTTACCTATTCCAGCTCCGACGTGACGTATCCGACCCCAAAGAGCAGTTTGTATAATCTAACCTTGACCTCTGGCCGCTTTGAGGGCCATTCTTTCAGAGATCGGAGCAAATTTTCCGGGATAACTTACCTGGCATAAAGCTGGGAATAGCCCAAATGGGCAAACATCAGGATGAGGAAAACATGAAAAAAACAACTTTTTGCGGTGCTTTTGCAGCCGCGACACTTGCCGCCGGCTTTGCGTCGGCTGGCACTCTTGACGACGTAAAAGCCAAAGGCTTTGTACAATGCGGCGTTTCGACCGGCGTTGCCGGATTTGCAATGGCTGACGCGAACGGTGTCTGGGGCGGATTTGATGTGGCTGTGTGCCGCGCCGTTGCAGCAGCAGTGTTCGGGAACGGTGGCGATGACTACGTGAAGTTCACACCAACAACTGGTAAAACACGGTTTACAGCCCTGTCATCTGGCGAAGTCGACTTGCTTGCCCGGAATACAACCTGGACTTTCTCTCGTGACGTGGATTTGAAATTCACTTTCGCGGGTGTTAATTACTACGACGGTCAAGGGTTTATGGTGTCCAAAGAGCTTGGCGTGTCATCTGCCAAGGATCTGGACGGTGCGACAGTTTGTATTCAGACCGGCACCACAACCGAGCTGAACCTGTCGGATTACTTCCGTGCTAACAACATCAGCTATGAGCCTGTGCCCATCGAAACCAACGCTGAAGGTATTCAGCAATATTCGGCTGGTGCTTGTGATGCGTACACAACCGATGCATCCGGTCTGGCCGCTTCGCGGGCTGCTCTGGAAAAACCAGCGGATCATATCATTCTGCCGGAAATCATTTCCAAAGAGCCGCTTGGCCCGCTTGTGCGTCACGGGGACGACCAATGGTCCGACATCGTAATGTGGACACTGAATGCGCTGGTCACAGCAGAAGAGCTGGGCGTGACTTCGGTCAATCTTGAAGAGATGAGCAAACAAGACTCAAACCCTGAAATCAGCCGTCTGCTGGGTTCATCGGGTACTTTGGGTGAAATGCTGGGTCTGTCCGCAGACTGGGGCAAAAACGTTGTTGCCGCTGGTGGTAACTACGGCGAAATCTTTGAACGTTACATCGGCGAAAGCACTCCGATCGGTCTGGCACGCGGTCTGAACGCGCAGTGGACCGAAGGTGGCTTGCTCTATTCGCCTCCTTTCCGCTAGGATACAAAATCAGGGCGCAGGACATCCTGCGCCCTTTTCATTTGTAGCGGTGCTACTCATAATAAATTGAACATGATCATTAGCTGCGATCAACGCGGCAGTGCGCAATCATGTTAAATCAAAAAGGGAGTGTGCGTTTATGACTGCACTAAGTGATCCTCCGAACCAGGGCTTCCGCCTTGGTATGCTGATCTACGATACCCGATATCGGTCTATGACCATTCAGGTTGTCGCATTGATCGGCTTTATTGCCTTGGTCGGCTGGCTGGTAAATAACACATTGGCCAATCTCGAAGTTCTGGATAAATCTCTGGGCTTCGGGTTCTTGGCCGACCCGGCTGGCTATGACATTAACCAAAGATTGTTGGACTACTCTGCAAGTGACACGCATATGCGTGCGGCGCTGATTGGTCTTTTGAATACTTTGGTTGTTGCCTTTTTGGGCTGCATTACTGCAACGGTCATCGGTGTTGCCGTCGGCGTTTTGCGCCTGTCAAACAATTGGCTGGTTGCACGGTTGATGACCATCTATGTCGAGGGTATTCGCAACGTCCCGGTTCTTTTGTGGATTATCGTAGTGATGTCCGTGATGATCGAGAGCATGCCGCAACCACGCGATTTCCGCGGCGAGGACCCAGCCGCGACGATGAGCCTGTTCGATACTGTGGCCGTTACAAACCGTGGTGTGTATATACCGGAACCGCTGTTTTCGCGGAGCCTTGGGAATATTCATATATTCGGTGAAAGCAGTCTGCGTTTCGACATCAGTCTTGATTTGATTATGTTTCTTATCGCTTTGTTTGGTGGTTTGTATGCCGCTGCCCGCGTCAAGAAACGGGCCGACAAAGTGCAAGAGGATACGGGCGTAAGGCCTGCCACAATGTGGCAGCGTTTGGGTCTGATAGTCGTGCCTCCTGTCATTGTTCTGGCATTTCTGGGGTTCTATCTTGGTTATCCAGTGCTAAAGGGCTTTAACTTTTCCGGCGGAACACACTTCCGAAATTCGTTAATCGCCTTGTGGCTTGCCTTGTCGCTCTACACAGCGGCGTTTATTGCGGAAAATGTGCGGGCCGGTATCATGGCCATTTCCAAGGGCCAATCAGAGGCAGCGGCGGCGCTGGGCTTGCGCCCGAACCGCACGATGAACCTGGTTATCCTGCCTCAAGCGCTGCGGGTGATTATTCCGCCGCTGATTTCCCAATACCTGAACCTGACCAAAAACTCGTCCTTGGCGATTGCGGTGGGCTATATGGATATTACCGGGACATTGGGTGGTATCACACTGAACCAAACCGGTCGGGAGCTGGAGGCAATTATGCTTCTGATGCTGACCTACCTTTCAATCTCGTTGTCTATTTCGGCCGTTATGAACTGGTACAACGAACGTGTGAAACTGCAGGAGCGCTGATATGGCTAAACTATCTTATGTTCGCACAGAAATGCTGGGCGAGAAGTCACCGCCGGTTACTGCGGCGGGTCCCATCGGCTGGGTTCGGAATAACCTGTTCAACGGGTGGCTGAATTCCATACTGACGATTGTCGCATTCCTGCTGATTGCCAAAGTTCTGATGGGGATTATGCCCTGGATTTGGCACGGCTCCTGGACCGGGACATCCTTGCAGGATTGTCGTGCGATTATTCGCGACACTTATGGCGAACATGCCACGGCGGCCTGTTGGTCGGTTATCGGTGAACGCTATCTGCAACTGTTCTACGGGTTCTATCCGTCCGAACTTTACTGGCGTGTCAACCTTGCCTTTGTCGGCCTGTTAGTTGCTGTTGCACCGGTTTTGTTTGCCAACTTGCCACGCAAGATGATCTGGTTCTCGGCGCTCTATCCTTTCATCTGCTTCTGGCTGTTGTGGGGTGGTGCGATCTGGTTCCCGATCTCGGTGCTTGGAGGTTTTGTTGCCGGATATTTCGCCTTTGTCTTTATCGGCAAGGCGCTAGGCAATTTGGCGGGGGTGGTTTCGGCTTTTGCCGTACCGATCCTGTGGTGGTTGCTGTTGGCAGCCCCTGTAGCATCCGGTTTGGCCTCGATCATCCCGATCGGACTAGAGCCAGTTGCTTCGGATAAATTTGGTGGCTTTATGTTGTCGGTGACCATCGGCGTGACGGGCATCGCCCTATCGTTGCCGATCGGGATTTTGTTGGCCTTGGGGCGTCAGTCGGATCTGTTTATCCTGCGGTCCATGTGTATCGGATTTATCGAGTTCATTCGGGGCGTGCCTTTGATCACGCTGTTGTTTGTCGCCTCGACGCTTCTGAACATCTTCTTGCCACCGGGGACAAACTTTGACCTAGTTCTGCGGGTGATGATCATGGTGACGCTGTTTGCGTCGGCCTATATGGCCGAGGTGGTTCGTGGGGGCCTGGCGGCATTGCCAACTGGCCAGTACGAGGCCGCAGACAGTCTGGGACTGGACTATTGGAAGGCGCAGCAGCTGATCATTATGCCGCAGGCGCTGAAAATATCCATTCCGGGCATCGTGTCGACGTTTATCGGCCTGTTCAAGGATACGACACTTGTGTCGATCATTGGCTTGCTGGACCCGATTGGTCTGACTGCGAATATCCGCGCTGATACGAACTGGCAGGGCATTATCTGGGAACTTTATGGCTTCATCGCCGTAGTCTTCTTCGTCTTTTGTTTTTCAATGGCCCGATACTCCATGTACCTCGAGCGCAAGCTCAAGACCGGCCACTAATAAGGAACTTTAAATATGGCACAAGCAGCAGCTGAAGCACCAGCCAAGCGGATGGAAGTCTCGGACGAGATCGCCATCCAGATTACCAAGATGAACAAGTGGTACGGCACATTCCATGTTCTGCGCGATATCGACCTGACGGTTAATCGCGGTGAACGGATTGTGGTTTGTGGACCGTCGGGATCCGGCAAATCCACCCTGATCCGCTGTATCAACGCGTTGGAGGAACACCAGGAAGGTCGGATCGAGGTGGACGGCACTGTTTTGTCGTCCGACCTCAAGAACATCGACAAGATCCGGTCAGAAGTTGGCATGTGCTTTCAGCACTTCAACCTGTTTCCGCATCTGAGCATTCTGGAAAATTGCACGCTGGCACCGATCTGGGTTCGCAAGATCCCCAAGAAAGAAGCCGAAGAAACCGCGATGCACTT
>CAXMUJ010000067.1:0-36302 GCA_964196455.1 uncultured Myxococcota bacterium
CAAATGGAAGACGCCAGTGACGACCTTGCCAAGCAGATCGACCAAGTACGTAACTTCGTTGCATCCGGCGTTGACGCGATCATCGTGAACATCGTTGACACATCGGCAGGCGCCGCAATCACCGAAGCCGCAGGCTCTACGCCCCTAGTTTACGTCAACCGCGAACCTGACAACGTGAATGATCTGCCACCGACCCAAGCATTCGTTGCGTCAAACGAGATCGAATCCGGCACGCTTTCGGCTTTCCAAGTCTGCAACAACTTGCGTGCTGACGGTAAAGCTGGTGGTGCGAAGGGCTATCTTATGAACGGCCAGCTTTCAAACCAGGCAGCTGTCCAGCGTACCAAGGACGTTCGTGACATTATTGGCATCGACATGTGTAGCTTCATGACCATCATCGATGAGCAAACAGCGAACTGGTCACGCGACGAAGCACAGGATCTTATGACCAACTGGATGTCATCGGGTGAGCCGTTCGATTTCGTTCTTGCTAACAATGACGAAATGGCCATTGGCGCGATCCAAGCCATGAAAGCTGCTGGTATGGACATGGCTGACGTTCAGGTTGGTGGTGTTGACGCCAGTCAGGACGCTTTGCTTACAATGCAAGCTGGAGACTATGACGTAACTGTTTTCCAGGACGCGTTCGGTCAGGGTTCAGGGTCGGTTGACACGGCACTGGCACTTGCTGCTGGCAAGACGGTAGACCAGAAAGTCTACATTCCGTTCAAGCTGGTAACACCGGCCAACATGGACGAATTCCTCAGCAAAAACTAAATTCGGTTCCAAACTGAATACGCGGGACGGCGCTAACGGTGCCGTCTCGTAATCCTAATCAGCGCTTAAAAGGAGCGGCATCAATGACAGATACCAGCCACGGCATCGGCGGGCTAACCTTTGACAAGAGCAAAAGGTCTTGGCCCAATGAAATGAACATCCTATTTGCGCTGATCATCATCATCGTAATATTTGAGATAATGGGGCAAGCTCTGCCCTACATGAACGGCCAGAGTTTTCTCTTTGATACACGGGGCCGTTTCGACACAATTTTCAACGAGGCGCGGCTGCAGATTATCATCCTGCAAGTTGCGATTATCGGGATCATAGCGCTTGGCGTGACACAGGTTATCATAACTTCAGGTATCGACCTGAGTTCCGGTCCACTTGTCGCCGCAACAGCCATGATCGCTATGAGTTTTGCACAGACCGAGCTTGTTAATGGTAACCCGAACCCCAAGGCGATCTTTGGCACTTGGGCCATGGATCTACCGGTCCTTATACCCGTGGTCGTGGGGCTCACATTTGGGGCCTTTATCGGGGCCATAAACGGTACATTCATCGCTTACTTCCGCATCCCACCCTTTATTGCGACACTCGGTATGTTCCTGATCTGCCGCGGTATCGCGCTTTGGTGGTCCGCGGGCCGACCAGTATCCTTTCCAACCGAGAGCTACAAATTCATCGGCTCTGGCATGATGCCGGTGGTGTGGTTTCTGTCACTGGCCGTGGTTTTCCATGTGATCCTGCGCTATACGGTCTACGGCAAACACACCTACGCTATCGGTTCGAACGAAGAAGCCGCGCGGATGTCGGGCATTAACGTTAAGCGTCACAAGGTTATGGTTTACATGATCGCATCCATGCTTGCGGCCTTCGCAGGCGTTGTACTGAGCTCAAAAGCCTCAACAGCACAAGCAGGTATGGGCGAGTTTTACGAACTCTTCGCTATCGCAATGGCGGTTATCGGCGGCATCAGCTTGACCGGGGGTCGCGGTTCAATCATCGGCACCGTTCTTGGCGCTATGGTGCTTGGCGTTATCCGTTCGGGCTTTACCTTCGTCAAACTTGACGGGTCATATCAGTTAATGGCCATGGGTGGCATAATCATCGCGGCGGTCATCCTTGACCAATACCGCCAACGTAACAAAGCTTAAGAGCAGGAGAATTCATCATGAGCGAAGAACTCGTTCTTAGAACCGAGGACCTGACCAAGCACTACGGTGGGGTACACGCGCTGGAAGGCGCCAATTTCGAACTGAAGAAAGGCGAACACATCGCCGTCATGGGCGACAACGGCGCGGGCAAGTCGACCTTCGTGCGCCAAATCACCGGCGTAGAGCAGCGGACACGCGGCGATGTCTGGCTTTATGGCGAAAAGGTTAGTTTTGCCGGTCCATTGGAGGCCCGTGAAGCTGGCATTGAAACCGTGTTCCAGACACTTGCGCTGGCGGATGATCTGGACGTGCCCGACAATCTTTTCCTTGGCCGAGAGATCACCAAGATGAATTGGCTCGGCCCCTTCCGTATTCTTGACTACAAGGCGATGCACAAAGCCACGATGGCAGGCCTTGAGAAAACGGGGGTTAAAATCCCCAATATCCGCAATACCATCCAAAACATGTCGGGTGGCCAGCGGCAATGTGTGGCCATCGCGCGAACTGCCACCTTTCACTCGCGCTTGACGATCATGGACGAACCGACAGCAGCGTTGGGCGTTCAAGAAACCGCGCAGGTCGAGAACATCATTCGCACGCTGAAAGAAGCAGGCGAGCCATTGATCCTGGTCAGCCACAATATGCGGCAGGTCATGGATCTAATGGACCGCATCATCGTCTTCCGGCGCGGTCGCATGGTTGCCGACCTCAAAGTAACGGAAACCGACGGGCAGGACGTGGTTGCCTACATCACTGGTGCAAAAACCGGGGCCGAGTTCGAGGGCGCGGCCTGACGTTTGATTTTGAACATGAACTTTTTGAGGGCGACCGATGACTTTCGAGCGCCCTCGGAATTCTATCGCAGCCGGAATTGCTGCCGTGGCAAAACACTTGGCACGGCAGAGCGCGGCCAGATCACACCGGACGCGCTGCAAGACTTGATGGCCCGCGGTCAGGAATTGGCGACACTAGAAGGGTCGCTCGGCGGCACAATATAGGTGTCTCCCAGAGCGGTCCGCAACTGGTTTGCGGGCTGCTCACCCCACGCGCTGCAGGTCAGCAATGCGTCAAAGCTGTCAAGCTTGTGACTGACACCCCACCCGATGGATTTCCGAATTTTTTGACGCCCAAGCGCTCCGGTTCAGAAATGGCGTGCCGAAATTCACCTGACGACCAAGGGTTCAAGCCGGTCCGGGGCGATGGATAAAAAACTTACCCAACAATGGCCCTATCACCGCGCGCAAACAGACGCCCAGTAACACGCCAAACGTTCCATGCTTTGCGCGCTTGCTGGCCCGTCCCGATCAGGCACAACGCCATGTCGATCGGGCAATGGCTGTCGAAATCTTTGCCCCGGCCAGTTGGAAATTTGCCAAAGGCCACGCCAACACGTTGCGATGCAATCACGCAATGGCAGAGCGGCATTTCTCGGCGGTCTTGGCCGACGCAGGATTACCGGAACCGCCCTAAAATTAAAATCCCTTGGGAACAAGTCACCCCTTGACCTTCCAGTAACTGGAAGCTTTATATGTACCTCATGAATATACCAACATCATCACTGATCACACGCGATCCGGTTTGCGGCATGGATGTGGACCCGACTGCGGGAAAACCACGTCTGGATCACGACGGTCACACCTATCATTTTTGCCATCAGGGATGTGCCGACAAGTTTTTGTCGGATCCTGACACCTATTTGACCGCCCGGGATGTTGTCTGTGGCATGGATGTGGAGCGGGCAACGGCGCGCCACCTTGTCAAACATCACGGCGAGAAGTTTTATTTCTGCTCGGACGGCTGTGTGACCAAATTCAAAGCGGAGCCCGAGATGTATCTGGGGGATCGGCCAGCGCCCGAACCTGTTCCCGAGGCAACCCAATATACCTGCCCGATGGACCCCGAAATCATTCAAGATCACCCGGGCGATTGCCCTATTTGCGGCATGGCGCTGGAACCGATGGGCCTTGCACCGGCAGACGCCGGTCCCAATCCGGAACTGGTTGATTTTTCCAAGCGGTTCAAAATCGGTATTGCGGCAACGCTACCGTTGTTGGTCCTGTCTATGGGGCCAATGCTGGGCTTGCCAATCCGCAGCTGGCTGGGCGAGGAATTGGCACCGGTTCTGGAACTCGTCTTGGCGACGCCGGTTGTATTCTATTCCGGTTGGCCATTTTTGGTCCGCGGATGGCGGTCTGTGCGGACACGCAATCTGAACATGTTCACACTGATCGCCATGGGTGTGATCGCGGCCTTTGTGTTTTCGCTGGCGGCTATTCTTGTCCCAAGCGCGTTTCCGAGCGAATTTCGCGGCATGGATGGCACCGTTGGCGTTTATTTCGAGAGTGCCGCCGTCATCATTGTGTTGGTTTTGCTGGGGCAAATCCTGGAATTGCAGGCGCGAGAGAAAACCAGTGGCGCGCTGCAAGCGCTGATGCAGCTGGCACCGAAAACTGCGCAACGCATCTATCCGACGGGACGCGAGGAAACCGTACCTGTTGCAGCCCTGAAAGTCGGCGATCTGGTGCGTGTTGTACCGGGCGAAAAATTGTCGGTTGATGGCGTGGTCACAGAAGGCAGCTCTGCCGTGGACGAAGCCCTGATCACCGGCGAGCCGATACCGATTGCCAAAGCCATTGGCGACCGGGTCATAGCGGCATCCATAAACGGCAACGGAACCCTGATTGTGCGGGCCGAAATGGTCGGAGGCGACACCACGCTGTCCAAGATTGTCGAGATGGTCGCCAATGCCCAACGCAGCCGTGCACCGATCCAAAAAACAGTAGACCGTGCGGCCACCTTTTTTGTGCCAACGGTCATTGCGGTGTCGGGTCTGTCCTTTCTAATCTGGGCAGCAATCGGGCCGGCGCCGACTTTGGGCTATGCTTTTGCAGTCGCTATCACCGTTTTGGTCATTGCTTGCCCCTGTGCTCTAGGACTAGCAACGCCGATGTCAGTGATGACAGCCACCGGGCGTGGCGCCCAGGCCGGTGTCTTGATCAAGGATGCCGAAACGCTGGAACGATTTTCCCACGTCGACACATTGATCGTCGACAAGACCGGAACCCTGACGCTGGGACGACCGGAACTGACCGGCATCTATCCGGCCAAGCGGGTTAAAGAAGTCACAGTTTTGCAAGCCGCCGCCGCATTGGAAAAAGGCTCGGAACATCCGCTGGCGTCGGCGATTGTCAACGCCGCAGAAACCAAGGGGTTAAGCCTAAAGCCCACCACCGATTTTACCGCCGTTACCGGCAAAGGTGTCAGCGGTATTGTTGGCAAGGCCCGTGTGGATTTGGGCAATCTGGCAATGATGCAAGAGATCGGTGTACAGGTTCCAACAGATCAGGCCAACGCCTTGCAAGATCAGGGGCAAACAGTAATGTACTTGGCGATCAAGGGCGATTTCGCCGGATTGATAGCCGTGGCCGATCCGATAAAACCGGCCGCACACGCAACTATCAACGCGCTTCGGTCCGAAGGTTTAAACATCATCATGGCCACCGGCGATGACCCACGCACAGCCAAAGCGGTCGCAACAGCGCTCGGGCTCGCGGATGTCCATGCCGGACTGTTGCCCGAAGACAAGGCGCTGTTGGTCGAAAACCTGCAAGCCAAAGGCCACAGCGTTGCCATGATCGGTGACGGCGTGAATGATGCGCCGGCATTGGCACTGGCTGACGTCGGCATTGCCATGGGAACCGGATCAGATGTTGCGATCGAGAGTGCCGGTCTGACGTTGGTCGGCGGCGAGTTGGCGGGAGTGCTGCGCGCGCGTCGTCTGGCTGATGCAATGCTGCGAAACATTCGGCAGAACTTGTTTCTGGCCTTTGTCTATAACGGGATTGGCATTCCGATTGCGGCCGGTATCCTCTATCCGGCGTTTGGCATCTTATTGTCGCCAATGATCGCCGCCGCCGCCATGGCGGGATCATCGCTGTCTGTGGTGGGCAATGCGCTGCGCCTGCGCAAGGTGCAACTGTGAAACCTCTGAATAGCATCAAACAAGCGGCTATCCTTGCCAATCTTCCAGCCAAGACAATCCGGTATTACGAAGAGATTGGCCTGGTGCAACCGCAACGGTCGGACAATGGCTATCGCGCCTTTGATGATGCCGATGTGCACAAGCTGCGGTTTTTAAGCCGGGCGCGGGGCTTGGGCTTTTCCATCGAGGACTGCCGCAAGCTTTTGGCACTTTACAATGACAGCAACCGGGCCAGCGCAGATGTCAAAGCGCTGGCACAACAGCATGTCCTGGACATTGACACCAAGATCGAAGAGCTGCATGCGATGCGTGATGCCCTCAAACATCTGATCCAAACTTGTTCCGGAAATGACCGACCCGACTGCCCTATTCTTGACCGTCTGGCCAATCCTGAAACCTCGTAGAAGCCCGTCAATTGCAACGATGCAACGCGGCGAACCTCCCAAGAAAATCGAATGGAACCACATGAAACGATATCTTCCGACGCTCGGCGCAATTGGCCTGTCTGCAATCCTTGCTGTCGCAGCTTTCGCGCATAGCGGTGCGACCGGCATCGTCAAGGAACGCATGGACGCCATGTCGTCTATGGGCAAGGCAATGAAAACCCTGTCCGGCTATGTGTCCGGCAAAGTTGACTATGACGCAAACGCAGTCCGTTCTGCCGCAGTCGAGTTGCGTAAACAGGCGGGCGAAACACTAATCGCGCGGTTCCCCGCAGAGCCAGTTCCCGCCACATCCGAAGCCCGCGATACGATCTGGTCAGACCCGGACGGGTTTGCAGATATCGCGAACCAGTTGGAACATCTTGCCCGCAAGTTGGAAGCAGTTGCCGCCAACGGTGTTTCCGGTTCGGCAGCACCAACAACGCGCACCGACCCGGAAGGCACTGTGGACAATCCGATCGTGGCACGTGTGTTTCAAGAGATTGGCCAGACCTGCAAAGACTGCCATTCCGATTACCGCGTTAAAAAATAATACACGCCATCAGGGACCCGATGCCCAGCGTTGCGCGCAAGAAAATGGAGCATTTTTTTTCAAATGCGTCATTTTTTTCTGGTCAGGGCCGGTAGAAATGTCCTTAATCTGTAACACTGTTCTACCGCTTTGCGGTAAACTTGCAGGAGCTACAGATGCGTTACTCGGGGCTGCGAATTCTCACCGAAGGATTGACCGGCAACAAGGGTTGGAAACCTGTTTGGCGACAGCCGAACCCAAAACCGTCTTATGACGTCATTATTGTTGGCGGCGGCGGTCACGGCTTGGCGACAGCCCATTATCTGGCCAAAGTTTTTGGCGTCAAAAATGTGGCTGTTCTGGAAAAAGGCTGGCTTGGGTCCGGTAATGTCGGACGCAACACAACCATTGTGCGATCAAATTACCTGTTGCCCGGAAACACGCCATTTTACGAATTCTCGATGACGCTTTGGGAAGGGTTGGAACAAGACCTGAATTACAATGTCATGATGTCCCAGCGCGGCATCCTGAACCTGTGTCACAACGATGTACAGCGTGACGCCTATGCCCGACGGGGCAATGCGATGCTGTTGGCCGGGGCGGACGCCAAGCTGCTGGATCGGGACGCCGTGCGCGATTTGTGCCCGTTTCTGGACTTTGACACTGCCCGCTTTCCGATCACCGGTGGCCTGTTGCAACCGCGCGCCGGCACCGCCCGTCACGACGCCGTGGCTTGGGGATATGCCCGCAGCGCCGACAGTCATGGCGTCGATATTATCCAGAATTGCGAAGTCACCGGATTTAAAATGGAAAACGGTCAATGCGTCGGTGTCGACACCACGCGCGGGCCGATCAAAGCCGGCAAAGTCGGCGTCAGTGTTGCGGGTTCATCCAGCCGCGTAATGACCCAGGCCGGACTGCGCCTGCCAATCGAGAGCCACGTCTTGCAGGCCTTTGTAACCGAAGGATTAAAGCCCACCCTGCCCGGCGTGGTCACTTTTGGTGCCGGACACTTGTATATCAGCCAATCGGACAAGGGCGGATTGGTGTTTGGCGGCGATCTGGACAAATATAACAGCTATGCCCAACGCGGCAACTTGCCGGTGGTAGAACACGTCGCCGAGGATATCATGGCGATGATACCGGCGCTCAGCCGCGCCCGGCTGTTGCGCATGTGGGGCGGTGTTATGGACATGTCGATGGACGGATCACCCTTTATCGACAAAACCTCCATAGACGGGCTCTATTTCAACGGCGGCTGGTGCTATGGCGGGTTCAAGGCAACGCCTGCTGCCGGATACTGTTTCGCGCATCTATTGGCCAAAGACGAACCGCACACAACCGCCAGCCAATTCCGTCTGGACCGGTTCTTGCGTGGCAATATCATTGATGAAAAAGGCGCTGGCGCCCAACCGAACCAGCACTAGGGATCTGACTTATGATTATCAACCATCCGCTTTTGGGGCCCCGCGACGCTGACGAGTTTGTCCATCTTGGTGACGCCGGGCTGATCAACCGCCCCGACGGGCTGGCCGAGGGCGCGATCGAAGCGTTTCATGACTATCTGTATTTGCGCGACAACCCCGCCGGCCTCTACCGCGAGCTGTGGTATCATGAACAGGGCGACCGCAGCTGGCTGGTCGTGACCCGCGACACCACCACCCATGAGATATCCAAAGTTGAACTGGCCCGTGATGTCGCCCGCAGCCAGCGGCGCGGCCAATGACACAGGATTTTCGCATCGACGGCGGCTTGGTCGACCGCAAACAGACATTGAAATTCTCGTTTAACGGTCGGGATATGTATGGCTACGCCGGCGACACACTGGCCTCGGCCCTATTGGCGAACGGGCAACGGTTGGTCGCACGGTCGTTTAAATACCATCGCCCGCGTGGCATTTTTTCGGCAGGATCAGAAGAGCCCAACGCGCTGGTGCACTTGGGACAAGGGGCGCGACTGGAACCCAACACGCGGGCAACCGTGACCGAGCTGTTTGACGGGCTGCATGCAAGCAGCCAAAACCATCGAGGCTCGCTGGAACATGATTTCATGGCGGTCAATGACCGGTTATCACAGTTTCTCAGCGCCGGATTTTACTACAAAACATTTATGTGGCCGAAATCGTTTTGGGAAAAGGTCTATGAACCGGTCATCCGGGCCAGTGCCGGTCTGGGAAAACTGTCGATGCAGCCCGACCCCGACACCTATGACAAGGGCTTCTTGCATTGTGACATTCTGATTATCGGCGCAGGTCCTGCTGGCTTGGCGGCCGCACTTGCAGCGGGGCATGCGGGCGCGCGGGTCATTTTGGCGGATGAGGATTTCTTACTGGGAGGTCGTTTGAACAGCGACACACAGAGCATAGGTGAACAGTCAGGCGCACACTGGGCCCAAGACAGTTTGGCCGAACTGGCCAGCATGAGCAATGTGCGTATCTTGCGGCGCAGCACCGTTTACGGTGCCTTTGATCACGGCATCTATGGTATTTTGGAGCGCAAGACCGATCATTTGGCCGATGGCGGCGGTAAACCACGCCATGTGCTGTGGCGGGTCTATTCCAAACGCGCGATCCTGTGCGCCGGTGCAACTGAGCGGTCGATTGCATTTGCAAACAATGACCGACCCGGCATTATGTTGTCCGGTGCGGTGCGCAGCTACGCCAACCGCTGGGGCGTGGCCGCCGGCAAAAAAGTTGCCGTTTTCACCAATAACGACAGCGGCTGGCAAACCGCCGCCGATCTAAGCGCAATGGGCATCAGTATATCAGCCGTCATCGACACCCGCGATATCGTGGCCCCCATGGCAATCAGCGGCGCCGCTTTGGTGATGGGCGGGCGGATCAAGGATACCCGTGGCCGCAAAGCGCTGGACGCAATCACACTGACCAGCGGGTTGACCGTTCCTGTGGACTGTTTGGCGGTCTCGGGCGGCTGGTCACCCAATGTGCAACTGACCTGTCACCAGCGCGGTCGTCCACAGTGGAACGATGCGATTGCCGCCTTTGTTCCGGGCGGGGAGTTGCCCAAGGGCCTGACCGTCGCAGGCGCGGCATCGGGGCAAATGACGCTGGCTGCCGCACTGAAATCCGGCCGCAAAACCGCCGGTCAGGCGCTTGTGGATCTTGGCTTCAAATACACCAGCGCACCTGCTCTCAAAGCGTCCGACGAGGCGTTTTCGGTGACACCGTTCTGGCACGTATCCGGATCGAAACGCGCTTGGGTCGATTTGCAAAATGATGTCACAACCAAGGACATCAAACAGGCCCAGCGCGAAGGCTTTCAGTCGGTGGAGCATCTGAAACGCTATACCACGATGGGCATGGCCACAGATCAGGGTAAAACCGCCAATGTTTTGGGATTGGCCGTCATGGCCGAGGCCACAGGCCAGAGCATCCCGCAAACCGGCACAACTATTTTCCGCCCGCCCTATTCGCCGGTGGCACTGGGGGCTTTTGGCGGTCGCGCGGTTGGCAATGAATTTCGCCCGACCCGTCTGACCCCCAGCCATAAATGGGCGACGGAGTGCGGTGCCGTTTTCACCGAAACCGGCGCGTGGATGCGTGCGCAATGGTTTGTGCGTGCGGGCGAGACCCATTGGCGCGCGAGTGTCGACCGCGAAGTGCGTGATACCCGAGCGTCCGTCGGGATTTGCGATGTGTCAACTCTGGGCAAAATCGACATACAGGGCCGCGATGCTGCCGCGTTTTTGAACAAGGTTTATGCCAATGGCTTTGCACGGCTTGCCGTGGGTAAAGTCCGCTATGGCATTATGCTGCGCGAGGACGGCCTTTGCTATGACGACGGCACTACGGCGCGCCTGTCTGAAACCCACTATGTCATGACGACGACAACAGCCAATGCCGGGCTGGTGTATCAGCGGCTGGAGTTTACGCGGCAATGCCTGTGGCCGGACTTGGATGTTCACTTGATCTCGGTCACCGATGGCTGGGCCCAATATGCGGTGGCGGGTCCAAACGCGCGCAAACTGCTCCAAAAAATTGTCGATCCCGAGCACGATATCGCAACCGAGGCCTTTGGCTTTATGGCCTGTGGTGACGTGACTGTTTGCGGGGGCACCGCAGCGCGGTTGTTTCGGATCTCGTTCTCGGGCGAGTTGGCATATGAAATTGCGGTGCCAACGCGGTATGGCGACGGGCTGATCCGCGCCCTGATGTCAGCAGGTCGTGAATTCGATGTGACAGCTTATGGTGTCGAGGCGCTGAGCGTGATGCGCATTGAGAAAGGCCATCCGGTTGGCAGTGAATTGACCGGTCAGACAACAGCGCTCGAACTTGGGATGGACCGCATGGTGTCCAAGACCAAAGACAGTATCGGCAGCGCATTGTCACAGCGTTCTGAACTGCAACGTGACGATGGCCGGCGTTTGGTCGGGCTGATACCCGTGGACACGTCGGACACTCTGACCGCTGGTGCACATTTTCTCGATATCGGCGCGGCAGCCAAGATGGAAAACGACCTGGGCTGGATGACATCGGTCGCGCATTCGCCGACCCTTGGGCATTCCATCGGGCTTGGGTTTGTCAAACTTGGCCATATACGCCACGGCGACGTCATCCGGGCGTGGGACGGTGTGCGTGGCACAGATATCAAAGTCGAGATAACCACGCCACATTTTTATGACCCAGAAGGAGGGCTGCAACGTGCCTGAGTTCGCTCTTGCCGCAGTATCCGCATTAGACGGCTATTCACAGGACTTCGACGGCGCGGTTCTGCGCGAAGTGACTGATCTGGCAATTGTATCGGTGGCTGTTCCCATTGCGGGGCAGAAAAAACTGGCCGCAAAAATCAAGTCCGCCTATGGCTGCGCCGTGCCAAAACCGACAACAACAACACAGAGTAAAGACGGGTTGGTGCGGCTGGTTTCAACCCAAGCCGATCAGTTTCTGCTGCTCTTCGATACCGCGACACCCGATGGTGGCGATAAGGTGGCCGCACAACTGAACACTGCAGGCTATATCACCGACCAGACCGACAATTGGGCTGTGTTGAGGCTGTCAGGACCCAATTCGCGCACCGCGTTGGAACGGATTTGCCCTGTTGATCTGCATCCGGACGTATTCGCGCTGAACGCCTCGGCCCGAACACATATGGAACATTTGGGTGTTTTAGTGATCCGCACCGAGGCAGACGCGTTTTTGCTGTTGTCGGCGCGATCCTCGGCCAAATCTTTCTTGCACGCGGTCGTCGTCTCGGTGAAGAATGTGACCTAGGTCCAGCATATGCCCAGAACCTGCGCCGTCGCATCGATATTATTCGAAATACGACAGAGTTTGTCGGCATTGCTTCTGCCTGATAACGGCAGTCCTGTGACCATGACAAAAACCGATGGGAGCCGTCTATGAATACCACAACCCGAGTTTGCGTTATCGGCGGGGGCGTTGTTGGCGCCTCTGTGTTGTATCATTTGACCAAACTGGGCTGGTCCGACGTGATGCTGGTCGAACGGTCCGAACTGACCTCGGGTTCGACATGGCATGCGGCGGGCGGGTTTCATACGCTGAACGGCGACACCAACATGGCAGCGTTGCAGGGCTATACGATCCGTCTGTACAAAGAGCTGGAACAGCTGACAGGCATGTCTTGCGGTTTGCACCATGTCGGCGGCGTTACATTAGCAGATACGCCCGAGCGCATGGACATGATGCTGGCCGAGCGGGCCAAGCATCGCTACATGGGGCTGGACACCGAGATTGTGACACCAGACGAGATCAAAGCCCTGTCACCGATTACCAACACGGATGGCATAATTGGCGGGCTTTATGATCCGTTGGATGGCCATCTGGACCCGTCGGGCACCACCCATGCCTATGCCAAAGCGGCCCGCATGGGCGGCGCCGACATTATATTGCGAAATCCGGTGATCGAGACCAACCAGCGCCCTGACGGCACCTGGGATGTTGTCACCAAAGAGGGCACCATCCACGCCGAACATGTGGTCAACGCCGGCGGTTTATGGGCGCGCGAGCTTGGCGCAATGGCGGGTGTCTATTTGCCGTTACATCCCATGGAGCATCAGTATCTGGTGACCGAAGATACCCCCGAAGTCTATGAGCGTGACACCGAGTTGCCCCATGTCATGGACCCCGGCGGCGAGAGCTATCTGCGCCAAGAGGGCCGTGGTATTTGCATCGGGTTTTATGAACAGGCCTGCGAGCCGTGGGCCGTCGATGGCACCCCGCCGGATTTCGGCCACGAGTTGCTGGCGAACAAGCTGGACCGCATTTCCGACAGCGTCGAGTTTGCCTTCAACCGGTTTCCGGTACTGCAACGGGCCGGTATAAAAACCATCATCAACGGGCCCTTTACCTTTGCGCCAGACGGCAATCCGCTGGTCGGACCGGTTCCGGGCTTGCGCAATTATTGGTCCGCTTGCGGCGTGATGGCAGGCTTTAGCCAAGGCGGCGGCGTTGGCTTGTCGTTGGCACAGTGGATGATCGAGGGCGCAGCCGAGCGCGATGTCTATGCCATGGATGTCGGCCGGTTTGGCGACTGGATCACCCCCGAATACACACGCAGCAAAGTCGTCGAAAATTATCAACGTCGGTTTTCCGTCAGCTACCCGAACCAAGAACTGCCGGCGGCACGCAAGCACCAGACCACACCGATGTACGACATCTGGGCTGCACAGGGTGCCGTTTTCGGTGCGCAATACGGGATGGAGGTGGTGAATTACTTTGCCCAAGACAATGATCCCACCTTTGAGACCCCCAGTTTTCGCCGCTCGGACGCCTTTGCCGCGACAAAACGCGAAGCACTGGCCGTGCGCCAGGCCGTCGGTATCAACGAGGTTCATAACTTTGGTAAATATCTGGTCACAGGTCTGGGAGCGCGCGACTGGCTGAACCGGATCATGGCCGGACGGATCCCCAAAACAGGACGACTGTCGCTGACGCCGATGCTGTCCGAGCAGGGAAAACTAATCGGTGATTTCACCGTGTCCTGCCTGTCGGAAAACATCTTTCAGTTGACCGCCAGTTTCGGGCAACAGGCGATCCACATGCGCTGGTTCGAGAGCCATCTGCCCGAGCACGGCGTTTCGGTGGAAAACATCTCGACCCGCCGTATCGGGTTTCAGATTGCAGGGCCCAAGGCAGGCGCGGTTCTGGCGGCCTGTACCGATGCGGATGTAACCCCGGCGGCGTTCAAATTTCTGGACGTGCAAGAGATGACGGTGGGCGGCTGTGATGCGCTGGTCCAGCGGGTGTCCTATACCGGCGATCTGGGGTTTGAGGTTTATGTCGACGCGGACGCCCAAGTGAAACTCTATCGCGCATTGGCCGCGGCCGGTGCCGATCACGGCATGCGCCCCTTCGGTATGCGGGCGATGATGTCGCTTAGGCTGGACAGGTTTTTCGGCAGTTGGAACGCCGAGTTTTCACCCGATTACACGCCCGGCGAAACCGGAATGGATCGTTTTGTGTCCTATGACAAAGACGTCGATTTCATTGGCAAAGCGGCAGCGCTTGCGGAACGGGCCAGCGGCCCCGCCCGACAATTATGCGTGTTTGATGTCGCGGCAAATGATGCCGATGTTGTCGCCTACGAGCCGATCTGGATTGCTGGTGCGGTCGTCGGGTTCTGCACTTCTGGCGGCTATTCCCACTTTGCCGAAAAATCCATGGCCTTTGGTTTTGTGCCGACAGACCTGATTACCGACGACTTAACGGTCGAGATCGAAATTCTGGGCCAGATGTGCACCGCGCGACGGATGTTGGTGCCTCTATTTGACCCTGATGGGACAGCCCTTCGGGGATAGTGGTCAAACCGCGTGATTTTCTGTGTCTTATTTGCTAAGCTTTTGAAAAAGAGGGACACATCATGCTGATCGCAATCAAACTATTTCACTTTCTGGGTCTGGCAATGCTGTTGGGCGGAGGCATCGCCAACGGTGTTATTCTGAACAAGGCAGGCACCAGCGATGACGGCGCGCGCGGGCCTCTGCGGGCCTCGCAACGGCGGATCGGTCAGATATCGTTCTTTGGCTTGTTGCTGCTATTGGGCACCGGCGGTTATCTGGTGACCTCGACTTACGGCAGTTGGTCCGGCCTGCCGACAGTGTTCTGGGCCAAGATGGTTGCGGTGCTGATCCTGTCGATTTCGGCGCTGGCGGCACAGATCTATTCCATTCTGTCGATTTTTAGCGGCAGCCGCACACCAAGACAAAAAGTGATCCGCCTGACCGCGATCACGACTATGGTGGCGCTGATTGCACTGGTTTTGGCGACAATGGCGTTTTCGGGTTAGGCGTTCAGCTCGCGACCCTCGATCAAGTGGCCGTATAGGGTGGTCAGGATGCTAATTTGGATCATAACAGAGAGCGAGGTCAGAATGAATGACCCTACTTTGGTAATATAGTAGGAGTGTAGTTCTTGATGCATTAGAAAAAATAGACTGTTCCTAACAGCGTCAAAAAGAAGAATTGAGGCAACTAACAAGAGCAACAAGGTCACCCGATTTTGTGAAGCCTGCCATGCTTCACGGAACCGGACATTTTTACCGACTGCCGCTGCTGGCAAAACCAGCCCAATTCGAAGCCATATAAAACTCTGTACTGCTAGGAAAATCGTCCAAGCAAATGAAGGAAACCCAGAAGGCAAATTCATTGATAGTAAAGAAAGATCGTAAGCAGAGGCCAACGAAGTAAAAAAACTGGCCAAATTTCCAAGAAGAATTGAAATCAAATTGAGCAGGAGACCAATCAGAACTGCCCTCCAAAGGTAGGACAGTAATCGAACACCATTCCATCGAGGCCACAAAGCAATTGGCCGTTCATCCAAAAGAATGTACCGATGCCAACCGACAGCGATCCAAACGGAACTTACAAAGAGGCCGCCCCACACGACAGCCAGCGAAATCAGGAGACCGGTGTCAAAACCGAGTGCTTCGGCAGTGCGTCCGAGAGCTGTCTCAGCTAAGAGAGTCGACCCATCATTGCGAGCGTAGTGAACCATCTCGTCTGCCAACTCCACAACAAACAGTGGCAATACTGCAATTCTAAGTAAGACAACAAAGTTATCAACAAGCGCACGGAACGCGTCCACCATAATTCGAGCCGAAGCAAACAGCTCTCCTTTGACAATCAGTACCTTGCCGTCCAAAATATTTCTTCGTTGCATGTTTTCTAAAATTCCTCAACCTCCAACACACCACCAATATGCTTGATCGCGCCCTTGACCTGCGGGTTCAACGGGTATTCGCCGTCCAAAGCAATCTCGACCTCGCCCGGCAAATCGGGGTGGCTGAGCACCAGATGCACCGGTCCACGGCCGCGCAGTTTGCCGTCTTTCTTTAACTCTGACAATCGCGTGGCAATCGATGGAATGGCTTTCTCATCATTGATATAGACCTTCAGCCCTTCGGCGGCGGCATCGGCCACCACATCATCAACAGTTTGCACCGCCCGCGCCAACAGCTTTAACTGTTCAGCTTCAAAGGTTGCCTCGACCCCCAAGACCACATTCTGGCCCGGCTCCAGCAGATCACGGTATTTTTCCAAGGTATCGGAAAACACTGTCACCTCGTAAAGCCCGGTTGGATCGCTGAGCTGAACAAAGGCAAAGCGATTGCCGCGCGCCGATTTGCGTTCCTGCTTGCTGGCGACCGAACCTGAAATTTTGGTTGCTACGGTCCCGCCGCGCACTTTTTGTTCCAGCTCTGACAGGGTCAGAACATTCTTGCGTTTGAGCGGGCCAAGATAATCGTCCAGCGGATGCCCCGACAGATAAAACCCCACGGCCATATGCTCTTCGCGCAGCCGCTCGGTCGGCAACCAGTCTTCTGGCATTGGCAAGCGCGGCGCCGGCAGGTCTTCACCCGCCTCACCAAACAAGCCGCCTTGGGCAGAGTTGCGCTCCGAATGCGTTGCGGCGGAATAGGCGACCAGTTTGTCGACACTGGCCATCACCTTGCGCCGGTTGCCGTCCAGTTGGTCAAACCCGCCGGACCGCGCCAACATTTCCATCGGGCGCTTGCCAACCCGTTTAAGGTCCACACGACGGGCCAGATCAAACAGGTCCTTGAACGGGCCATCGGCGCGCGCGTCCGTAATCAGACGCATCGCCTCGACGCCGACATTTTTCAGCCCGCCCAGCGCATAGACCAGCTTGCCGGCCTTCACGCTGAACACGGCATCAGACCGGTTCACACAGGGCGGCACCAGCTCAATGCCCAGCCGGTCGACCTCTTGTTTATAAACATTCAACTTGTCGGTCAGGTGCATATCGCAATTCATCACAGCCGCCATAAATTCCACCGGATAGTTGGCCTTGAGCCAACCGGTCTGATAGCTGACCACCGCATAGGCGGCGGCGTGGGATTTATTGAACCCGTAGTTGGCAAATTTCTCCAACAGGTCGAAAACCTGCGCCGCCTTTTTCTGCTTCACGCCATTTTCCATGGCGCCTTTTTCAAACTTGGGCCGCTCTTTGGCCATTTCTTCGGCGATTTTCTTACCCATGGCACGGCGCAACAAGTCGGCGCCACCAAGGCTATAGCCCGCCATGACCTGAGCGATCTGCATCACCTGTTCCTGATAGACAATGATGCCTTGGGTTTCTTCCAGGATATGGTCAATTAACGGGTGTACACTCTCGCGTTTTTTCTCGCCGTTCTTGACCTCGCAATAGGTCGGTATATTTTCCATCGGGCCGGGACGGTACAGCGCCACCAGCGCCACAATATCCTCGATACAGGTCGGCTTCATGCGCCGCAGCGCATCCATCATGCCCGAACTTTCCACCTGAAACACCGCAACCGTTTTGGCCGACGCATACAGCTCGTAGGTTTTTTCGTCATCCAGCGGGATCGTCCCGATGTCCACCTCTATGTCGCGCAGTTTCAGCAGATCAATGGCATTCTGGATCACGGTCAGGGTTTTCAGGCCCAAAAAGTCGAACTTGACCAGACCGGCCTGTTCAACCCATTTCATGTTGAACTGTGTGGCGGGCATATCGGATCGCGGATCTTGGTACAGCGGCACCAACTCGTCCAATGGCCGATCGCCGATCACGACCCCGGCCGCGTGGGTTGACGCATTGCGCAACAGGCCCTCGACCTGTTGGGCATAGGTCAGCATCCGGTCCACGACCTCTTCATTTCTGGCCTCTTGGCGCAGGCGCGGCTCGTCCGCCAACGCCTTTTCGATAGAGACTGGTTTGACACCCTCGACCGGGATCAGCTTGGACAGGCGGTCGACTTGGCCATAAGGCATCTGCAGGACGCGGCCAACATCACGCACAGCCGCCTTGGACAACAGCGCACCGAATGTGATGATCTGGGCGACGCGGTCACGGCCATATTTTTCTTGCACATACGAGATCACTTCTTCGCGCCGGTCCATGCAAAAATCGATATCGAAATCGGGCATCGACACACGTTCGGGGTTCAAAAACCGCTCGAACAGCAAGGAATAGCGCAACGGATCAAGGTCGGTGATTGTCAGCGCATAAGCCACCAGTGACCCCGCACCGGACCCCCGCCCCGGTCCTACCGGAATATTCTGATCCTTGGCCCATTTGATGAAATCGGCAACGATTAGAAAATAGCCGGGAAAGCCCATGCCCTCGATAATACCCAGCTCGAACTCCAACCGCGCCTCGTACTCTTTGACACTGGTCGCGTGCGGGATCACCGCCAGACGCGACTTCAGGCCTGCCTCGGCCTGACGGCGCAACTCGACCACCTCGTCATCGGCAAATTTTGGCAGAATAGGCGCGCGCGTATAGACTTTGAACGCACAACGCTGTGCGATTTCCACGGTGTTTTCGATGGCCTCGGGCAAATCGGAAAACAGTGCAACCATCTCGTCTTGGGACTTGAAATAGTATTCCGGTGTCAGTTGCCGGCGCGGCTCCTGCTGATCGACATAGGCTCCGTCGGCAATACAAATCAGGGCGTCATGGGCAGCAAACATATTGCGCTTGGGAAAATAGACATCATTGGTCGCCACCAACGGCAGGCCGGTCGCATAGGCCATCTCGACAAACGGGCGTTCTGTGGCGGCCTCGGCATCTGTGTGTTTTGCGCCGTCGACACCGTGGCGATGCAGTTCGACGTAAAACCGGTCGGGATACGTCGCCGTTAAACGCGCCATCAGCGCCTTTGCCTTGTTGATCTGACCGTCGCGGATCAACTGTCCCACAGGGCCAAGCGCACCACCGGACAAACAAATCAACCCCTCTGAATGCCGTTCCAGATCGGCCAGCGTCACATGTGGCACTTGATCGCCCGCTTCCAGAAAAACTCGGCTGCTTAGCTTCATCAGGTTCTCGTAACCTGTCTCGTTTTGCACCAACAGCACCACAGCCAAGGGCGTTGGCATCCGATCGCCGGGTCGCGCAGGCGCGGCATAGGCGACATCAATCTGGCAGCCAATAATCGGCTGTACACCGGACTTGCCAGCGTATTCGGAAAACTCCAACGCACCGAACAAATTGTTCTTGTCGGTCACGGCAACGGCGGGCATGCCGGCCTTCTTGCACATATCCGGCAGCTTCTTCAGCTGCACTGCCCCTTCAAGAAGCGAAAAGGCTGTGTGTAAACGCAGGTGAATGAATCGAGGAAGTTTGATCATGGTGCAACGATATCCGAGGCGTCGTTCAATTCCAATTGCTCAACGCTGTATTTCGAAGTTAATTTGCAACATTTTTGGCCGCCACCATGTCGGGAACCACCGCGCAACGGTTCTGCCGGGGACCGGCAACACCCTGCAGGGGACAGTCAGCTCACCTGAAAGACTTTCAATATTTTCCGAACAATCACCAAGATTTACATTGTTAGGCCAAATAAAAGCATCTACAACCCGAGGCCCGAATTCGAGGTCCTTTTTTCTTTTGGGTTGGACTTCGAAAATCTTACTCTATGAAAGTATTGCCTTAAAATCCATTGGCGCCTGGTTTTTTATAGCCAGCAGATCTGAACGCATAAAATCAGAGGTTGCATTGACAGTCAGCGCCACCACTCGAATGCGATAAACACCGATGTCTGGGTGGTTTGGCAAGAAAACCATCTAATTAATTTTACTGACAATAAACAATTTGCTTTGAAACTGCATTCCTGTTTTTCTGTGGTCAGGGCCTAACTTTGTATCTGTCCTACGCCACAACGGGCGAACGCAATGGAGATAGAGTTGGCGGTTTTTTACTATGACAAAAACGTTTCTTCTAAGCGGAGGAACGGTTGGTGCAGACAGGATCTGTGTGATCAAACTGTTCTGAGCAACCCGTGTCGGCGAAACCGATCTGACCACAAGGTCGTATCTCTGCCGAGACGCGATAATACCGAAGCCCTGCTGTATGGAACGAAGAGGAAAATTTACCAATGACGTTACTTTCCATTTCCGGACTGACCAAAGCCTATCCTGGCGTGATCGCGAATAGCAATGTTAGCTTCGACATCGGCGAAGGCGAGGTTCACGCGCTTTTGGGTGAAAACGGTGCCGGTAAGTCGACATTGGTCAAAATGATCTATGGGCTGGTTCGGCCCGACAGCGGGACCATGACATTCAAGGGTCAAGCCTTTCAACCGATTGAACCTCGCGCGGCCCGCTCCGCTGGTGTCGCTATGGTGTTCCAACACTTTTCACTTTTCGAGGCGTTGAACGTATCGGAAAACATTGCTCTGGGCATGGAAAACCCACCACCCATGAGCGATCTGGCCGCCCGTATTCGCGAAGTATCCGAGGCCTACGGTCTGCCTCTTGACCCGCAGCGCACAGTCGGGGATTTGTCCGCCGGAGAGCGCCAACGCGTCGAGATCATCCGGTGTTTGCTGCAAGAACCCAAGCTGTTGATCATGGACGAACCCACCAGCGTTCTGACACCTCAGGAAGTTGACATCCTCTTCGAGACGCTCCGCAAGTTGAGCTCCGAGGGCACCGCTATTTTGTATATCAGCCACAAATTGGAAGAAATTCGCACCCTGTGCGACAACGCAACCATTCTGCGTCTGGGCGAGAATGTCGGTACCTGTATTCCGGCAGTTACAACCGCCCGCGAAATGGCAGAATTGATGGTCGGCGACACATTGCAAACGCCAACCAGTGCCGGTCGCGATTTTGGCGATATCATGCTGGATGTGTCCGGCCTGTCGGTTGCCTCGCCCAGTGCCTTTGGCACCGCGCTCAAAAATGTCCATTTGACGGTTCGCAAGGGCGAAGTTCTGGGCATCGGCGGTGTCGCGGGCAATGGTCAGGATGAACTGCTGTTGGCATTGTCTGGCGAAATTCCCACCGCGAGTGACGCGGTCAAACTGGACAAAGAACCCATCGGTCATCTTGGTCCGAACCAGCGCCGCGCACTTGGTTTGCTGACGGCACCCGAAGAGCGGCTGGGCCACGCAGCGGCCCCGGACATGAGCCTGATTGAAAATGCGATGCTGACCGGATCTATTCGCGAAGGTCTGGAGCACAAAGGTTTTTTGAACTGGCCCAAAGCCCGAGCCTTCGCCGAGGACATCATCGAGAAATTCGATGTTCGCACACCGGGTGCTGCCAACGCGGCCCGCGCCCTGTCAGGTGGCAACCTGCAAAAGTTTGTCATTGGCCGCGAAGTCTTGCAACGGCCCGAAGTTTTGGTTGTCAATCAGCCGACCTGGGGCGTTGACGCCTCTGCGGCGGCATCGATACGTCAGGCCCTGCTGGATCTGGCCGCCGGTGGCACCGCTGTTATTGTCATTAGTCAGGATCTGGACGAACTCATGGAAATCTCGGACCATTTTGCCGCACTGAATGAGGGTCGATTATCCGAAGCACGGGTCGCCGCAGATCTGACGATCGACGAAATAGGCCTGATGATGGGCGGTGCACACGGAATGGAGGTAGCCCATGTTTAAACTTGAAAAACGGCCGACGCCGTCGCAAAAATGGGCCTATATGACGCCTGTACTGGCCGTGATTGCGACCATGATTGCAGGTGGGTTTCTATTCGCGATGCTCGGCAAGAACCCGTTTGAGGCGATCCGGACTATTTTCTGGGACCCGCTTTTCGGCGAATTTGCATTCTATTACCGTCCACAACTGCTGGTTAAGGGCGGTCCTTTGATCTTGATTGCGATCGGGCTGTCCCTGGGGTTTCGCGCCGGTATCTGGAACATCGGTGCCGAAGGCCAATACATTGTCGGGGCTATTTGCGGCGCCGGTGCCGGGTTGGCGTTTTACCCTACCGAAGCGTGGTATATATTTCCGATCATGATCATCGCCGGTGCCATCGGCGGCATCCTTTGGGCGATGATCCCGGCAATATTAAAAGTTCGGTTCGGAACCAACGAGATCCTGGTATCGCTGATGCTGGTCTATGTGGCCGAACAACTGTTGGCATCTATGTCGCTTGGTTTGTTGAAAAATCCGGAAGGCCACGGCTTTCCCGGGTCGCGCAATCTCAAAGACTACGCAAGTGCCTTCAATGATGAAATTTTCGTTGGATCGGGAATGCACTGGGGCGTCGTCGCGGCGTTCATCGCGGTGATCTTTGCCTATATCCTGCTGAACCGTCATATGTTGGGATTCCACATCAAACTGACGGGCCAAGCGCCGCGTGCCGCCAAGTTCGCAGGCGTCAACCCATCACGCCTGATCCTGTTTTGCCTCGGTGCGTCCGGCATGTTGGCCGGTCTGGCGGGCATGTTCGAAGTCGCCGGTCCCGCAGGTCAGATCAGCATCGATTTCAACACCGGTTATGGATTTACCGCGATCATTGTTGCCTTTCTCGGGCGGCTGCACCCGGTTGGCATCCTGATGGCCGGCCTGTTGATGGCGCTGACTTATATAGGCGGCGAAATTGCCCAGGGCCAACTTGGATTGCCGGCCGCCGCAATCCAGTTGTTTCAAGGTATGCTGCTGTTCTTTTTGCTGGCGGTTGATCTGCTGACCAACTTCAAAATTCGACTGATCAAGAAAGAGGCCGCATAATGGATTTGAGCTCAATCAACCCGATATTACTACTGGCGTCATTAATGGTCGCAGCGACCCCGATACTGATCGCAGCTGTCGGCGAGCTGGTTGTCGAAAAGGCCGGCGTGCTTAATCTGGGCGTCGAAGGCATGATGATCACCGGTGCGATTTGCGGGTTCGCAGCGGCTGTTGAAACCGGATCACCCCTGTTGGGCTTTTTCGCGGCGGCCGCTGGTGGCGCGCTTTTATCGCTGCTGTTTGCATGGCTCACGCAATTTGCGCTGGCCAATCAAGTTGCCTCGGGTCTGGCGCTGACACTGTTCGGTCTTGGGCTTAGCTCGCTGTTGGGCCAGCGGTACCAGGGCGTAAAACCGCCACAAACATCTGACATCCATATCCCGTTTATCAGTGACATACCCGTGCTTGGGCCGATCGCGCTCCAGCATGATTTGATGGTGTATTTCGGCATTGCCCTGGTTGCAGTCACTTGGGCTGTCTTAAAATATTCACGCATCGGCCTTGTACTACGCGCTGTCGGTGAAAACCACGACGCGGCGCATGCACTGGGTTACAAGGTCGTCCGAATTCGCGTCATGGCAATTTTGTTTGGTGGAGCCTGTGCCGGACTGGGCGGGGCCTATATCAGTCTGATCCGCGTCCCACAATGGACCGAAGGTATGACCGCCGGAGCTGGCTGGATCGCGTTGGCGCTAGTCGTGTTTGCCAGTTGGAAACCATGGCGCGTGTTGTTGGGCGCCTATCTTTTCGGCGGCGTTTCAGTCCTGCAACTGAACCTGCAAGCAGCCGGTGTCGCCATACCGGTTGAATACCTATCCATGTCACCCTACCTGATAACCATACTGGTTCTGGTGATCATGTCTGCCGACCGGAGCAGCGCACCGGCGTCACTGGGTCGAATTTTTCACGCATCAAGTTGATGCAATCTATAAAAACTACAGGGGAAAACATAATGAAACTTACGAAATTACTGACTACAATCGTTCTGACAGCTGGGCTGGCAACAGCCGCAGTGGCGCAGGATAAAACCAAAGTCGGATTTGTCTATGTCGGGCCTACAACTGATGGTGGTTGGAATACAGCCCATGATCACGCGCGCCTAGAGGTTGAAAAAGCACTTGGTGACAAAGTTGAAACTTTCTATGTCGAGAGTGTCCCCGAAGGGGCGGACGCCGAACGTGTGATGACCCAGATGGCACTGAACGGTGCTGACCTGATCTTTACAACTTCTTTTGGCTATATGGACCCGACCATCAACGTCGCCAAAAAGTTTCCAAATGTCAAATTTGAGCATGCGACAGGCTATAAACAGGCCGACAACGTCTCGGTCTATTCGGCACGTTTTTACGAAGGACGCGCCATTCAAGGCACAATTGCCGGTCACATGACCAAATCCAACATTGTTGGTTACATCGGATCCTTTCCGATCCCCGAAGTGGTGCGGGGTATCAACTCTGCCTATATTCACGCCAAGAAAGTGAACCCTGACGTGACGTTCAAAGTCATTTGGGCATTCACTTGGTTTGACCCAGCCAAAGAGGCAGACGCTGCCAAAGTTCTGATCGAACAGGGAGCCGATGTAATCTTGCAGCACACGGATTCAACCGCACCACATGCAGCCGCACAGCTAAAAGGTGATGTGATTACTTTCGGTCAGGCTTCGGACATGCTGGAGTTCAGCCCGAGTCCGCGCGTGTCCTCTATTTTGGACAACTGGGCACCCTACTATATTGCCCGGACCAAAGCAGTCATGGATGGTACTTGGAGTTCTGTAAACACATGGGACGGTATTGGCGCTGGAATGGTTGGCATCGGTGAAATATCCGATGCTGTTCCCGCAGACGTCAAAGCAGAAGCTCTCGCATTGAAGGGTGCGCTGGCAGACGGCTCCTACCACCCATTCACCGGTCCGTTGAACAAACAGGACGGATCAGTCTGGTTGGCCGAGGGCGAAAGCGCCGACGATGGCACGCTGGCTGGTATGAACTTCTATGTCGAAGGTCTCGAAGGCGACATTCCGCAATAGAGATTATTGGTAACAACATCAAAGGCCCGCTAACCGGCGGGCCTTTTTTTTGGGCGCTCCATGTCGTTACAACACTGCAGACCTTAAACGCCCGCAAGCGTCCCTAGGTCCGGTCCACCGCTGCTCCGCCTCTAAATTTATTGCCTTCACTATAGCTGCACGGCTCTTCTTGCATTTCAAGATGCAAATCTACGCCGTGGTATGGACTGGCGCGGGCCAAATCCTCGTCAAATTCGATCCCCAGCCCGGCAGCAGTCGGCGCATGAATATATCCATCTTGCCATATCAGGCTGTTCTTTATCAATTGCATGTGAAATGTACCGCCAGTCTGGATTGTCTCGGTCATCAGCAGGTTGGGAATATTTGCTGCCAGCTGGATATTGGCGGCCCACTCGACCGGTCCGGCATAGAGGTGCGGCGCAATTTGAACATTGTGCGCCTCGGCCAATGCGGCAATTTTTTTGGTTTCCAAAATCCCGCCAGACCGACCCAGCGCCGGCTGTAAAATACTGGCGGCACCAGCCTGAAGAACCGGTGCGAATTCTGCTTTGGTTGTCAACCGCTCGCCTGTGGCCACAGGAATACGCACAGACCGGGCAACCTGCGCCATGGCGGCGATATTGTCGGGCGGTACAGGTTCTTCGTACCACAGGGGGTGATAGGGCTCCAACGCGCGGCCCATGCTAATCGCACCCGCGGTCGAAAACTGTCCATGCGTGCCGAACAACAAATCAGCCTTGGTGCCGACTGCCTCTCTGATCGCCTTGCAAAATGCAACCGATTGGTCGATATCCAGCATTGACGGATAATGCCCGCCACGGATGGTATAAGGCCCTGCGGGATCAAACTTAACCGCCGTAAATCCGAGCTGCACCATTTCAGCCGCACTTTCTGCTGCCATGTCCGGGCTCGACCAAAAAGCATCCGTATCATGGTGAGCCAATGGATAGAGGTATGTATAGCTGCGGATTTTCGGGTTCATGATCCCGCCAAGCAGGGCATAGGCCGGCCGGTCGTGCGCCTTGCCAAGAATATCCCAACAGGCGATCTCCAAACCGGAAAACGCCCCCATAACCGTCGGATCTGGTCGTTGTGAAAATCCTGCGGAATAAGCACGGCGAAACATCAGTTCGATGTTTTCGGGGTTCTCCGCCTGCATATGTCGCGAAAACACATCTTCAATTACGGCGCGCATTGCCACGGGGCCAACACTCGCGGCATAAACCTCGCCATAGCCGACAATGCCGTTGTCCGTGGTCAGCTTGACGAATATAAAATAGCGCCCACCCCACCCGGGCGCAGGGTTGCCAACAACAAATATTTCCAAGTCTTTTAGTCTCATCCCGGCAATTCTGCACAAAGTTAACCGTTTTACAAATGCCGATTGTCAGAGTTCGGAAATTAGTTTCTGGCGTTTGCCGAGCCGCGGTACCGCCGACAAAGCTCCGACTTATGTCACGGAGTTTCAACGCCTCACTCTTTGCGGCTAAGTCCAGTCCATGACCACCTTGCCCGCAACGCCGTCGCGCATTGCCGCAAACCCCGCTTCAAAGTCGTCAATATCAATTCTGTGCGTAATCAAACCCGACACATCCAGACCGCTTTGTACCAGCGCGATCATCTTGTACCAGGTTTCGAATATTTCGCGGCCATAGATGCCTTTGATATGCAGCATTTTGAAGATGACTTTGTTCCAGTCGATCTCGAATTTTACCGGCGCAATACCCAGCAGGGCTATCTTGCCACCATTGTTCATTGCATCAACCATATCGCGCATCGCATGCGGCGATCCTGACATCTCTAACCCGACGTCAAAACCTTCGGTCATGCCAATTCGCCCCATCACCTGTTTGAGGGTTTCTTCCTTGGAGTTGACCGCATGCTCGATCCCCATATTGCGGGCCAGTTGCAAACGGATGGGGTTCAGGTCGGTGATTACGACCTTTCGGGCCCCGACCTTTTGCGCGATCATAGCCCCCATGATCCCGATCGGACCGGCGCCGGTGACCAAAACATCTTCACCGACCATGTCAAAGGACAGTGCTGTGTGAACCGCATTGCCAAACGGGTCAAAAATCGCCGCGATTTCGTCGGGGATATCGTCGGGTATGGGAACAACATTCTGTTGTGGCAGGGCCAGGTATTCGGCAAAGCTGCCTGCCCGTTGCACACCGACACCCAGAGTATTGCGGCACAGATGGCCTTCGCCGGCGCGACAGTTACGGCAGTGACCACAGGTGATATGCCCCTCGCCTGAAACCCGTTGCCCGATTGTAAAGTTTTGCACCGCCGACCCAAGCTCGACTATTTCACCGACAAACTCGTGGCCCGTGACCAAGGGTATCGGCACCACCTTTTGCGACCACTCATCCCAATTCCAGATATGAACATCGGTTCCGCAAATCGCAGATTTTTTGATTTTGATCAGAACATCATGGGCGCCAACTTCGGGCACCGGAACCCGCTCCATCCACAGCCCAACTTCGGGCTTTGACTTTACCAGCGCACGCATCTCGTTGCTCATTGGATCACCGCCAATTCACGGCCCACATCGGCAAAGGCTGCAATCGCCTGGTCCAACTGGTCAAGCGTATGCGCGGCAGACATCTGGGTTCGTATCCTGTCTTGCTGTCGCGGAACCACAGGAAAGGAAAACGCCGTAACAAAGACGCCTTTTGCATGCAAACGCCGCGCCATCTCCTGAGCCAATTTGGGATCGCGCAGCATCACCGGAATAATGGCATGCTCGCCGGGTAGCAATTCAAACCCCAAAGCCCCGATTGCCGACCGAAAGTGATCCGCATTGCGCCACAATCGCGCCCGCAAATCAGCGTCGCCTTCCAACATGTCCAGAACCTTGATCGAGGTCGCCGCGATCACCGGCGCCAGCGTGTTGGAAAACAGATACGGGCGCGACCGTTGGCGAAGCCAGTCGACAACCTGTGCGCTGGCGACGGTATAGCCGCCCGAGGCACCGCCCAGCGCCTTGCCCAGCGTGCCGGTCATAATATCGACGCGCCCCATCACACCGCACTGTTCATGACTGCCACGCCCGCCCGCGCCGACAAAACCCACCGCGTGGCTGTCATCCACAACCACGAGCGCGTCATATTTTTCGGCCAGATCGCAAATCTGATCCAGTTTGGCATAGTATCCATCCATCGAAAAGACACCGTCGGTCACGATCATCCGGTGCCGGGCGTCTGACGCCGCTTGCAACTGTGTTTCCAGATCGGTCATGTCGGAATTGGCATAGCGATATCGCCGGGCTTTGCACAGGCGCACCCCGTCAATTATCGACGCGTGGTTCAATGCGTCCGAGATGATCGCATCCTCGGGACCCAACACCGTCTCGAACAAGCCCGCGTTGGCGTCAAAACAACTGCCGTAAAGGATCGCATCGCCAAATCCCAAAAATCGGGCCAGACGCGCTTCCAATTCCTTGTGCTCTTCTTGCGTGCCGCAGATAAACCGCACCGACGCCATGCCATATCCGTATCGATCCAAGGCGGTCTTGGCTGCGGCAATCAGGTCGGGGTGATCGGCCAGGCCGAGATAATTATTGGCACACAGGTTAATGACCGAAGCTTCGCCCGCCAAAGCAACCTGCCCCGACTGGGGTGTGGTTATCACCCGTTCGGTTTTGTACAGACCCTCGTCGCGCAGCCCGTCCAACTGTGCGTCTAGGAATTTATTGAATGTGGTGCCTGCAGACATGGTCAATTCCAGAAATTTGGGCCACTTCCAGTAGAAATGGCGGTTATCGTCCTTGGGTGTAACTGTAACACTGTCGTCCATGAAAACGTCAACAACGGTTTTCAGGACGCGCTTAAATCCAAGCTTCAGACATCTCTTTTCTGGTTGGCAGCCGGTCTGACGGGCATGTTTGGCATCCGCGACTATTGTTTCGGTAATCATTCCGGCAATTGTTTCGGTAATCGATTATCCGAAATGCAATTCCCGTGTCCGCGCCCTTTACTGCGAATAGACTTCATACTGCCGTCTTTGGCGCAACAGCCGGTCAATTTCGAGCCGTGCCATAAACCCGTCAAAACCTGCATCAAATGGATAGTTGTGGCCATGATATTTGGCCCGCAACCGGTCTATGCGTTGGGTCAACAAAAAGTACTGGCGCCCGGTGTCAAAAGCCGCCTTGTGCTGCTCCAACTCCTCGGCCGCGCAGATCGCACTAAAGGGTCGACCTTGACGGCCAGCCTCATATTGCGATTGCGGCGTACAGAACACCTGCAATCCCTGCTGGCGGCCCTGCTCCCACAGCGTGCGATCGACTGTGAAACCGTGCTTGGCGCAACTGTCCACATGTCGGTCGACAAACACTGCATCCCGGCCTTTTATGCCATCGCGTTGGCCTATCGCTTGCCAATCACCCTCTTGGCAGGTGGTTTTGGTCAATTGCGTGCATGCAGACATGCCGAATGCTGCAACAAGAGCAATTTGAACGATATGTTTCATGCGGTTCCTTTCAGGGCGACGCATCCGGACGCCGCGACCGATGGCAATCAGGTCTCTGTATCCATCCAGATTGTTACCGGCCCATCATTGACCAGCTCCACTTTCATATCGGCACCAAAGCATCCGGTTTCAACCCTTACACCCAACTCTGTCAGCAAGTCGCAAAACCGCAGATAGAGCGCCTCCCCCAGTTCTGGCGGTGCGGCAGACGAAAAACCCGGGCGATTTCCGCGCGTTGTGTCGGCCGCCAGCGTGAACTGGCTAACGACCAGTGCCGCGCCGCCCTGGTCCAGCACAGACCGGTTCATACGGCCAGCAGCATCGCGAAAAATACGTAATTTTGATATTTTTTGAGCAAGTTTGGCAACTTTAGCTTCGGTATCGCCGTGCATGGCACAGACAAGAATAACCAGCCCGTGGTCAATATGACCGACCGTCTGCGCGTCGACGGATACTGTTGCTGGTCCTGATCGTTGAATTAAACAGCGCATTTCTGGCTCCGGGTTCTTTCGCAAAGAACAGTTTTCACAACATAGAGGCAGATTTCAAGCAAGGAATACCCCGCGCCGTATAATCCGGCGCGGGGGTTGTGTTTTATTATCCGCCCATGACCCTTGGTAGCCAAAGCACCAATTGTGGGAAAATGAACAACAGTGTCAGACCCAGCAACTGAACCAGCATAAACTGCATCATGCCCAGATAGATGTCTTTCAGATCCCAATTCGGCACAACGCCCTTGAGGAAGTAGGCTGACAGCGCCACCGGCGGACTGAGCCATGCGGTCTGTAGGTTCACCGCAACAAGGATACCGAACCAGACCATCATGTCGTAGCGTTCAAGGCCGTGAATTTCCAAAGCGTTCACTGTTGGTAGTAGAATTGGCACAACGATCAAGACAATCGGCACCCACTCCAATGGCCACCCCAACAAGAAGATCAGCGCCATAACCAAGAGCAAGACCAAATAAGGTGACATATCCAAGCCAAGCAAGATCTCTGTCATCATCTTGGGTGTACCCAACGCACTGAACTCAGCGCCAAAGAAGTTGGACGCGGCAACCAAGAACATAATCAAGACTGTGATTTCCAGCGCTTTGATCAAGCTGTTAAAGAAGCTCGGCATGGTGAACTTACCATA
Organism: uncultured Myxococcota bacterium; assembly: GCA_964196455.1. Classification (GTDB taxonomy): domain Bacteria; phylum Pseudomonadota; class Alphaproteobacteria; order Rhodobacterales; family Rhodobacteraceae; genus Amylibacter. The sequence continues at coordinate 30,431 of CAXMUJ010000067.1, forward strand.
GCCAATTGACAGAAGGATCGAACCAAAAGCACCCATTGCGGCGGCCTCGGCTGGCGTTGCAAAACCCAAGAGGATTGAACCCAGTGCGAATGAGATCAGGATCGTTGGCGGCATAAGACCGGCAAAGAATTCATCCCACAGATCAGAGAAGTAGAACTCTTTATCCGCATTTGCTTTATATATTGGTCTGCCAAGGAATGCCAAAAGCAACATGAACGAGAACAAGATGATCGGCCAGATAGCCAAACCATCAGGTCCCGATTTGGCAATGATCATGTAGCCGTGGAACACCATGGCGATTGGCACAGCAATCCGAAGAACATTTAGATTTCTATACGCTTTATAAGCACCTGCCAGTACGATGATCAAAACGATCAAGCCACCAAACGGGATCACCCCGCCAAATGCACCACCCATGCCAAGTCCGAAGACGCGGCAAATGGTCAGAACACCTAAACAAATCAAAGCAACCTCAGCGCCATAGTACTTTGACGTATCAGGTTGATCTTCTTCGGATAAGATCGGGCCCAAGTCAGGGTTCAACCAACAGCGCCCCAAAGTGTACAACAGATACAAGGTCGCGAGGAGCGCACCAGGAATAAAGGCACCTCGGAACAGGTCGAGTGTTGAAACCTCTAGCACTGGACCCATAACGATCAACATGATCGACGGTGGGATCAGAATACCCAAAGTGCCGCCTGCCGTAATCGTACCAGCCGCCAATTTAACGTCATATCCAGACTTGGTCATCGTTGCCCCGGCCATAATACCAAGCAGCGTCACAGACGCACCAACGATACCTGTCGCCGCAGCAAAGATCGTCGAAACGATCAGAACAGCAATGAACAGCGCGCCGCGAACACGCGCCATAATCATTTGGATTGACGAGAACAAACGTTCCATCAGCCCGGCAGCCTCCATCACGATACCCATGAGGATAAACAATGGCACAGCCATCAACTGATCATTCAGCATGGTCGAGTTGGTGTTCAACGTCATCAACAATGTGGTGAGTTTAAAGTTTGATCCCCAAATACCGAATACAAAGGCAAGGAAGATCAGCGTGAAAGAAATCGGGAAGCCGATGAAAATCACGAACAACATTGCACCCAGCATGATCAGACCGATTGTCGGTTTGGACAAACCCGGCCCATCCCCAAAAAGTCCACTGAAAAAGTCGCCCAATGGCAGTGTGTCAGGTGAGAACACAGACACAACTACGGCGACCAGTATGATGAAATAAGGGATCAGAAGCTTTACAAAAAATGCTTCACGCTTTTTGCCCATTTTGTGGAAAGCCCGGAACAATTCTGGGAAACCTTGCAAGAACAACAACAAACCACCAACCGGCATGGCCAGACGTGCAGGCCACAATACGGGCTCCCAAGTACTGTCAAATGCCGTTTCACCGGAGTAAAAAGCGACCAGCCAGTATTGCGAAGCGATGATCGTAAAAAAGATCATCGAAGGTATGAAGAACATCATGTAAAGCGCTGCATCAACTGTGGCTTGAGTCTTGTCAGTCCAATTTCGATACAAGAAATCCGCACGAATGTGCACGCCTCGCATCAAACCATAACCCGCAGCACCCATGAACAACACGCCAGAGATCATTCGACTGATATCATAAGCAAACACTGTGGGCCCAAGGCCAATGGATCGCGCAAGATCATCCCAACCGTTGCTGGCAAAAACAGCAAAGCCGTTACGCGCGAAAACTTCGAAAACAACAACACCGATCAAAGGGACCATCAACAAACACAGGATTTTTCCTGCCCAGTCGTTGATGAGATCAATCGTGCCGACAATAGGTCGTTGCCAGGCAGTCATATCTTCCGGCGTTTCACCAGCTTTTTCTGAACGCCTTTCAGCGATCAACTCGTCAGCTATCTCCAAGTCGTCTGGATTTACTTCATCAGCGGCCATCCCCGGAACTCCCTTTGGTTGGTCGAGCCTTTGGCTCATCTTCTATTTTTGAAAAGGCTTTTGCCCTTACAAAAATAGAATATATACGCCCCAAGCTAAGCCCGGGGCGTATAAAAAGAAATGCTTACTTCAGAGTGTCAGCGTGTGCTTTACCCAGGGCTGCGTTTGATGCCTGAGCACCTGCCCAGAATGGAACAGCGATGTCAGCAAAGTCTTTCTGAGACTGCCATACTTCTGCGAAGAATTCATTGTCGTCAGCCGCAGCTTGAAGAGCGTTTTTCGCAGCTGCCATATACTCAGTGAAGTATTCAGCAGGCGTATCTTCAAGGATAACACCGTGGTTCTCGGTCAGGTCTTTCAACGCTTTACCGTTTTCGAAGATACGGTAAGACATGGACTTAGACAAAGACGCGTTTGCGGCAACTTCCATGGCTTTCTTCTCATGATCGGACAAGTCGTTGTAGAAATCGCCGTTCACATACATGTCGGCGTTCACAACAACCTGGTGCAGACCCTGAAGGTAATAGTGCTTCAGAACTTTCTGGAAACCAAACACGGAGTCAGGCTTCGGGCAGCACCATTCAGCCGCGTCGATTGTGCCTTTTTCCAGTGCTGGAAGGATGTCACCACCGCCCATTGCAACGGCTGCAACGCCGATGTCTGTGTAAGCAGCACCAACCATGCCCGGAGGTGCGCGGAAGCGAAGCTTACGGAAGTCGTCCATGGAATTGATCGGCTCTGGGAACCAACCAAGGGCCTCTGGACCAACTGGCTGAAGCATGAAGCCTTTGACGTTCACGCCCATTTCGCCCCAAAGACGGTCATACAGCTCTTTGCCGCCGCCGTACTGGAACCATGACAGGAATGCGATGTTGTCAAGACCAACACCAGCGCCGGCAATAGGTGCGCCGAACAGGTTTGCTGCTGGGTGCTTACCGCCCCAATAGTGTGTCCAAGCGAAACCGCCTTCGACCAGACCCGCGTCAACAGCATCCATGATGTCTCGTGAGCCTACAACAGCACCGGCTGGCAGCACTTCAATTTTCAAAGAGCCATTTGTCAAAGCAAAGACATCATCGCCGAATGCATTCAGCATAACAACTTCGTCAGCTGTTGTTGGCAGCACAGATTGAACGCGCAGCACTTTTTCTGCGAATGCCGCAGACGCAAACAAAGAAGCGCCAACAGCCGTTGCCACTGCGCCCTTTGCTATAGTTTTCATGTTGAACATAATGTTCCTCCCTAAAGTTACCTTCTCATTTTTATACCGACCCCCGAAGGCTCTTGGTCCGGCTGTTTCAATCAGATCTGATCGTTCGATTTCCCCAAATCCGTTGAATATCCTATTTGCAAAAGGCTAGTGACCTTTGCTTAAATTCCATCCCTCGACCAAACCCAGCATTGGGCCTACCCCGCTTCCGGCGTCAAAAAACCCACGGTACATCATTTCGGAGGCCACATAGATCAACACCAGCAAGCCCAACCACGATATCCATGGATACTTGGTCAGCAGGTGCATGATGAGTGTTGCGGCAAAAGCCATTAGGACGATTGCCAAACCCAGGCCGAATACCAGCATTTTCGTGTCGCCGTCTGCAATTGCAGCGACGGCCAGAACATTGTCCAATGACATGGAAACATCTGCGATTGTGATCGAAATCAGTGCTGACATCATCGTTCTGCGCGGCGCACCGGTGTAACCCGCTTCGGGGTTATCAGCATCCACGAGCGCGTGTTCAGCAGATTCGTCAACGCCAGCCCGAATTTCAAAGTACAGTCGCCAGCACACCCAGAACAGCAACAGGGCCCCGACAAACAGAATGCCCGGTATTCCCAGCAGTTTTGTAGCAACTATGGCAAACAAAATTCGCAGCACCGCCGCAATGACCATACCATACAGAATGGCCTTTTTCCGCAATTCAGGTGAAAGGCTGGCCGCAGCCATACCAATAATCAGGGCGTTGTCGCCTGAAAGGATCAAGTCGGCAATGATAATTTTGCCGAAGTCAAATACCATGTCCATCATGCGCTGGTGTCCTCTAAAATCATACTTGCGACTTTCTCTCCGATCATAATGCACGGAGCGTTTGTATTTCCGCTTGTGATGACAGGCATAATCGACGCATCTGCTACGCGCAGACCTTCGATGCCGTGCACCTTCAAGCGGGGATCAACCACTGCTTTGTCATCGTTGCCCATTTTACAGGTCCCCGTCGGGTGATAGATCGTCACCGACGTGTTTCGGGCCCAATTAAGTGTGGCGACCTCGTCGTCAAAAGCCACTTCTTTTCCGGGCTCGAATTCTTCTGTGACGTGCGATTTCAACGGTTCGAATTTTGCGATCGTGCGGGCGATTTGAATACCTTTGACGATCGTCCTTTGATCCAGATCAGTTGTCAGATAGTTCGGTTCGATTATGGGATGATCGTGCATGCTGGACGACGCTAACCGCAACTCGCCCACGCTTTCCGGCCGCATTTGCAGAACAGACGCGGTAAAGGCGGAAAACGGGTGGGCACCCTCTGCGGGACTTGTGGCGCTAAAAGGCTGGATATGAAACTGAATATCCGGTGTCGCCAACCGCGGGTCGGTTTTCAGGAATGCAGTCCCAAGGCTTGCGGCCATTGTCATCGGGCCGGTGCGTTTCAGGACATACTGCAAGCCGATCATCGCCTGCTTGAACATAGAGTTGGTCTCGATATTGATCGTAGACAGGTCGGTTTTAAAAATTGGCCGGGCTTGCAAATGATCTTGCAGGTTCTTTCCGACACCCGGCAAATGATGAACGACCTCAACGCCAACGTCTTTGAGGTGGGCGGCATCGCCGATACCGGACAGCATAAGTATCTGCGGCGAACCAATCGCGCCGGCTGACAAGATAACTTCCTTGCGGACATGCATTTCGCGACGCTGACCTTTGGTCACGGCTATCAACCCGGTCACGCGCCCCTCTTTGATCACCAGCCGCTCGACTTGGGTGTGCGTTATAATGTCAAGATTGGGTCGCCCGCGCGCAGGCTTCAAATAGGCAACTGCAGCACTACATCTGCGGCCCTTTTGCGATGTCAGCTGAAAATAACCGACGCCTTCTTGATCACCAGAATTATAGTCCGGGTTTTCCTTGTAACCTGCGGAAATCGCGGCGCTGACCCATTTGTCAACTATTTCGCGTGACAGCCTGGTTGGTGACACAGCCAACGGACCGCCTTGCCCGCGGTCTTCGCTTTTGGGTTCACCGCGCCAGTTTTCAGCCCGCTTGAAAAACGGCAAAACGTCATCCCAGCCCCAGCCGGTATTGCCAAGCTGCCGCCAATGATCGAAATCTTCGGCTTGGCCGCGGACGTACAACAATCCGTTTATCGAACTACAGCCGCCCAGAACCTTGCCGCGCGGCCAGGGTATCGACCTGCCGTTCAGTCCAGGGTCGGGCTGGGTTGCGTAACACCAGTCTGTTTTCGGATTGCCCATGGTTTTGAAATAACCAACCGGGATATGTATCCAGGGATTGGTGTCCTTACCGCCCGCCTCCAGCACAGCTACGCTGTACCTTCCGTTTTCAGAAAGCCGGCTAGCAACTGCGCATCCGGCAGATCCGGCCCCTACGATGATGAAGTCAAATTCTATTTTTTGGCCTTCTTGTTAATAAATGAGACTTTTAGTCTTGTTTTTTACTAGCATCAGCTATAGAGTAGAAACTGGTACATTCAAAGGGGTTTTTTTAAAGTGACTGAAAATCGCATTCCAACCAATCTTCGCACGCTGCTAATCCTAGAAGTCTTGGGCAATAGTGACCAACCTATGACGCCGACGGAAATCAACAATCACATTGGGTTACCCAAGCAAACCGTTCACCGGCTTTGCACCACCTTGATCGAAGAGGGATATCTCAAACGGGCAGCAGACAGCAAACGACTGCTCCCCAGCAGCCGGCTTGCGCTAATGGGTT
>CAXMUJ010000068.1:0-4548 GCA_964196455.1 uncultured Myxococcota bacterium
GATATAGTGGACAGTGCTGCCATGCTCCAGACGGCGCGCTGTCTGGACATTCTGGAACGCAGGCTTGCATCCCTGATCGGCACACTCGAGGCCATGGCGCATCAGTATTCTGATGTTGTTATGTCCGGTCGCACGCGCAGTAAAATGGCAACGCCGATAACGCTGGGCTTGCGGATTGCCGGCTGGGCGCAACCGCTAATCGAGCTGGAGCGCGATCTGACGCGGATCAAAGAGCAGGTGTTAAGGCTTCAGTTTGGCGGTGCAGTTGGGGCTAATTCCGCCGTCGCGCCGCACGGACCACAAATATCGCACCTTATGGCGGCGCATCTGGGACTGTCTGACGGCCTGCCTTGGCACACGAACCGACTGGGCATTCACACCTTGGCGGGATGGTTGTTGAGCATTAGCGTGGCGCTGTCCAAAATCGCCAAGGACCTGATGATCTCGGCTCGCAGCGAGATCGCCGAGTTGCATGCAGGTACTGCGGGCGGATCATCGACGATGCCACAAAAGGCCAATCCTGTGCAGGCCGAAGTGATCGCCGCCATGGGTGTTTTGGCCGCGTCAATGCACGCGGGCTTGATCGCATCAGGCAGCCCTACCGAGGAACGCGACGGGGCCAGTTGGACGGTGGAATGGATTTTTTTGCCGCAGTTGATCCTGACGGTTGGTTGCGCGCTGCGTCACAGTTTGGCAATTGCTGAAACGCTTGAGCCGGATCAGGCCCGCATGTTGGACAACATGGCCCGAAACCCCGGCATTATGGCCGAAGCCGCGAGCTTTGCTCTTGCGCAGCATATGCCAAGATCCGAGGCGCAAGCGTTGGTCAAACAGGCGGTGCTGTCTGGCCGGCCATTGGCCGCGACATTGACAGAACTTTGTGAAGCACCAATAGACTGGGCGCAAGTGCTTGACCCGCAGGCTGTTTTCGCGCCCTGCAGACAGATAATCGAGCAGACATTTAACGGACGCAAACCGCGGTAAAGCGCATAGCGCCGCAAATGCCGGGGCCAGTTCGACGGGCCGGTTCGAGCACAGTTTTTCAAACCCGGTTTTGGTGTGCTGTATCCGCGCGGGGCGCGTCTCAGTCCTCCAGATATGACCGTGGCGCTGGCCCCCGATATCGTTCTGTCAGGGCCTCGGGCACTTCGGTACCATCGATCAAAAACGGCAGTATTCCCTTGCGAGCGGACCCGCCGCGCGAGGATACGATCTGCGCGTCGGATTTGGTAACGCGTTGTGACATTCGACGGCCCCAATGCGCCAAATGCTCATACAGCCTGTCGATGGCCGCTTGGTGGCTGTCGCCTTTGGCAAGGTCGCAGAACTCTTGCGGATCTGTTTCGAGATCAAACAACATCGGCCTGAAGCCACCTTCGGCGTGCATTAGTTTATAGCGCCCATCAAAGACCATAAAAAGCCGTGCGTCACGGGGTTCAAGCCCCAAGGCCGCACATTGGGGTGTCGCAGAATAGTCATACTCGCTGATGACATAGTCGCGCCAGTCCGGTGTCTCGGCGCGCAGCCAGGGCATCAGGGATCGGCCTTCGAGGATATGATCGGGGATCGATCCTCCTGCGGCCTCGACAAAAGTAGCCGCCAGATCAATGCTCTCGACCAGAGCGTCACAATTGGTACCGCGCGTTGCGTCTGCCAAGCGTCTTGGGTCGTATATAATCAACGGAACTTTTACACTGGGCTCGTGAAACAGGTCCTTCTCGCCCATCCAGTGATCGCCCAGATAGTCACCGTGATCGGATGTCAGAACGATCATGGTGTTTTCCATGCGCCCTGTTTGCTCCAGATGATCCAGCAGGACGCCAAGCTGATCATCACATTGCTTGATCAGCCCCATATAAGCAGGGATAACTTTGTCCCGCACCGCGTCTTTCTGAAAGGCCTGAGAAATTTTGCTTCCCATATAGGCCCCGAATACGGGGTGTGGGTTTTCGCGCTCTGTCTGGTGGCGGACGGCTTGTGGCACGTGATTTGGCCCGTACATATTGTGGTAGGGGGCGGGCACGATATACGGCCAGTGCGGTTTGATATAACTGACATGCGCGCACCATCCATCACGGGCCTGGTCGATAAACTTAATGGTCTCGCGGGTGAGCCAGGGCGTTTCGCTGTCTTGCTCGCGGATATTTGCGGGCAGGTCTGCATTTTTGAACATCCAGCCAGACGCGGTATCGCCGTTGTATTCGATGCCTGCATTTGCAAAATCGGCCCACGGATTGTCTGACGGGTAGCCTTTGGATTTTAGGTATTCATTATAGGGCGACCGTTTTTCATCGTAAAAGCCGTCAGGACCCTGTGCCCACAGGCCATCGTCACGTGTCCAAATGTCGAAACCACATTCTGATTGCCGCACTCCGATGATGCTGTCGGGGTCTACACCCAGACGCTTCATGCCTTCGACGTCCGGCTTCATATGTGTTTTGCCGATAAGCCAACAGTCCATTCCCTCGCACCGTAAATGGTCGCCCAACGTGTGCTCGCCGACCCGCAAGGGAAACCCGTTCCATTGAGCGCCATGCGACGAGACATAGCGACCGGTGTAAAAGCTCATACGCGACGCGCCGCAAATCGGTGACTGCACATAGGTATTGGTAAAGCGCACACCCATATTGGCGACGCGGTCGAAATTCGGCGTGTGCAGATGCGGGTGACCGGCGCAGGACAAATAGTCAAAACGCAGTTGATCATACATGACAAACAGGATGTTCAATTTACTGGGCAATGCGGTATCCTCCTGCTGCCAATGTGCCAGAGTTAAAGATATCCGTCCAAACTTAACCGCACGGCGTGACACTAGGTGGCACAGGCATCAAGTTCGCTGTCACCGCGTGGTGACCGCCGCCAGCACTGCCAATGCGTCTATTCCGCCGCTTGATCGCGCAAAAACCCGCCCGACTGCCGGTCCCACAATTGCGCATATACCCCGCCCAGAGCCAACAGAACATCGTGGGTTCCATCTTCGACGACGCGCCCCTGATCCAACACTATAATACGGTCCATACGCGCAATCGTAGACAGGCGGTGTGCAATCGCAATCACGGTTTTTCCCTGCATGAGCCCGTAAAGCGTGCGCTGAATCGCGGCTTCGACTTCGCTGTCCAATGCGGATGTGGCCTCGTCCAGTATCAAGATAGGCGCATCTTTGAGGATGACACGGGCAATGGCGACCCTTTGCCGCTGGCCGCCCGACAGTTTGACGCCGCGTTCGCCCACTTGCGCGTTATATCCCCGCCGCCCCTTGGGATCGACCAGATCCATGATGAAATCATGCGCCGCGGCGCGCTTGGCCGCGGCAATCATTTGGTCTTCGCTGGCATCGGGATTGCCATAAAGGATATTGGCCCGAACCGACCGGTGCAACAGCGAGCTGTCCTGTGTCACCATGCCGATGGTCTTGCGCAAACTGTCTTGTGTGACCTCTGTCACCGATTGACCATCGATCAATATCTGGCCCCGTTCGGGATCGCGCGTGCGCAGCAACAGGTTTACCAGACTGGATTTCCCGGCCCCCGACCGCCCGATCAAACCAACCCGTTGGCCACTGGGGATTGTCAGGTTGATCTTGTCGAGCCCGCCTGCCTCTTTGCCGTAATGGTGACTTAACTCCGCAAACCGGATGGTTGGATCGCGCAAGACCAGCGCCGGTGCATTTGGCGCGTCAACAACGGCTTGCGGTTGGGCAATCGATTGCAGCCCTTCGCGGATCACACCGGCATGTTCAAACAACCGGATCGTGACCCACATAATCCAGCCGCTCATCCCGTTCAGCCGAAATGTCAGCGCCGAGGCCGCAGCAACTTCGCCAATGGTGACGACACCGGTGGTCCAGAGCCAAATCGCGGGACCGACGACCCCCAATGTCAACAGACTGTTGATCACCGTCATGCCAAATGCCATTTCGGTCATCAGGCGCATAAATCGTTGAAACCGCAGCCGCAGACGGCGCAGGGCCGACAAGGCATAACGCTCTTCGCTGTTGCCATAAGAAAACAGCTTCACCGTCTCGATGTTGGAATAGGCGTCGACCACACGTCCGGTCACCAGCGATCGCGCGTCGGACCATTTTTCCGAAGCCACGCCAACCCGCAACGCCATGTAGCGCACATAGCAAACATAGACCACCAGCCAGACGGCGAGCGGCAAGCCCAGACGGTAATCTATCTGTCCGAGAATAAGAATCGCACCGATGACATAGGAGGTTCCGTACCAGATGCCCTCAAAGCTCATATAGATGCTGTCTTCGACGGCAGGACCAATTTGCATAACGCGGTTTGACAATCGCCCGGCAAAATCATTTTGGAAAAAGCTGGTGGACTGCCCCAGCATATATTTGTGCGAGCGCCAGCGGACTTGTTCCTGCATGTTTGTCGCCAGCGTTTGATCCAGCAAAAAATGGTTCAGCGTAATGACGAAAGGCCGCAACAGCAAAATGAACCCAACCGCCAGAAACAGCTCGTACTTGTGCTCGGCCCAAAACGTCTCGGGACCTGATACCGTCATTAAATCAATCAGCCGGCCAGAGTAAAAAAT
>CAXMUJ010000069.1:0-10282 GCA_964196455.1 uncultured Myxococcota bacterium
AATAGCCTCGTTGCGGTTCGAATACCCGTATTCTTCCGATCCAGATTTTATTCCGTTCAGTGATATGCCTGTCGATGATGACGAAGTTCTCATTGCAACGATGAGGGCAGCATTGGAGTTTGGTCTGCAAAACTACCCGGAATTGAAGGCGTTAGTTGGAGGTCATTCGATGAGTGCGTTTATCGCAACATATGCTGACGCAGATGTTCCACTTCCTGCGGCAGGGTTGATATCCTTGGGATATCCTCGAAAGGGTGATCCCGCCCAATCTCAACATTTGCAAAACACGTCCACACCGATGCTCTTTGTTCAGGGGACGCATGACACTCTCGGTACCCGAAGCGAAATCGAAGAAATGACGCGCCCGCTTGGTGATCAAGCGACATTGAAATGGATCGAAAACGCGACGCATGCTTTCAGCGTCGAAAATCGGGAGTTAAGTCAAGTTGCAATCGAGATCGCCCAAACCGTTCGCCAATTTGTAGATCAGGTTTGACGAAACTACTAACGGCAACTAAGTCCGGCACTGCAGACCTTGGCCCTCCATAAATTCTGCGTGACAAATGAATGACCGCTTCGGTGGATCGTACCTTGGCATCGCGAGTGTAGGTCGAACGGCAGGTTTGGGCCGGAAGCGTCCAGTTTAGATTTTGACTGAATGTCAGCTGTGCGGGGCGGACAAAGCGACCTCTTTCCAAAATACGACTTTTGGTAGTAAGGGCGGCAAAACTGACTTTCATACTGGATATGAATTAATGGCCTTGCAGGTGAAAGCAGTCATCGAACAATGAGGCATTGAAATAATTGGTGGTCCCGACGCGATTCGAACGCGTGACCTTTCGCTTCGGAGGCGAACACTCTATCCAGCTGAGCTACGGGACCATTTAAGAGACTAATCGGAGACTAAAGCTCCTTGGATTTCCTCTAGTTAATTGTATTTATTCGTTTCTTTCTTATTAAACCCTTGCCTTCGGAGGGCAGCGCTCTATCCAGCTGAGCTACGGGTGCCTGACGGGGGGTATAGGACAAGAATAGTCGGGGTTCAATTGGCATTTGCACCCCGACCAACAGTTTTATTCGGTGTACTTTACCCAAGAACTCGACTCGACTTTGTCGAAATCCGGCCCCCAAACCAAGACCTCACATGAAATGGGATTGCTGTCTTGCTTGGAATAGCTATGCGCATAGGCCGCAGAAATGCCTAAACTTGTGATAACACCGCCATCGGCTGTCATCGAACCATCTTGGAAAATTAACGATGGCCAATAGACCGAAATTGCGGGATCGCCGTCTGTTGTCCAGGATAGTGTTGTGTCAAACCATGCCGCAGCCGACGTGTATCCGTTGGAGTGACCGGCAACACTGTCGATCGGGAATTGGTGCATGCCGACACCTTCTGCGATATCAATGTCCACCTGCAGGCCAAGCGAGTATGCGTCTGATCTGACTTTACGGCACTCATAGGTATCGTTGCCGGTTTTGGTCATGGAGAATCCCCATTCCTGGGCATAGCCACCTATCAGCGCCCCGCCGGCGGTTTTGACATATGTTACGGTTTGATAGTTCTTGTCGTAATCGTAGTTATGGCTCTCGAAGCTATTCACCACATCATACATAAAATCAATCCGTTTACGATCACCAGAGTATTGGGTGACGCTGGGAGCCTCGGGGCGGTGGGCGTCAGCGTTGAAGCGGCGAGATAATGTGCGGGTACTTGGAATTTTACGGTCCTGCTTGATCTTTTTTTGCAAGAATACGATATCGCTTTTGCTATTTGCCTTGGCCGCCTTGAACTTGCTGCGGAGCTTCTTTTTGTCGATTTTGCAGACCGCAGACTTGCCCGGATTGGCCGGACTTGCGTTGCGTTTGTAGCCGGCAGGGCAGCTGTAGCATTTGCCATTCGGCAGGTATTCTTTGGAACTGCCGGCGCAGCCTTCACGTCCTTTATACGTGGCCGTCTTCTTCTTGGTAAAACCCTTTAGGCAACTCGGCTTTTTCAAAACCAAGGACCAAATCGCCATGGAATAGCCCGAGGGGCAAGAGTAACACTTGTTGGAAAGCCCATGCTCAAAGGACCCGCTAAACTTTTTGCCGCACTGTTTGTAGCCTCGATAGTCGGCTTTTACGTCACCTTTTCCGGCAAAACCCGGGCTGGCGCAGGCAATGAGAGCGACAATTGCAGAGAAGATTGCAAGTTTTCGAAATGTCATGTTGTTCATCCTGACTTTGAAATTTTCGAGTACCAGCTTAGATCAATTATCTCTGGGTTAATGTGACGAGCCTCACGAATTCGGACGGTTGACCAAGTGATAGAATTATTGGACAATTGTGCGAATGCTGTGCGACCGTAGCGCATGCAAATTGTAATCAGGTGATCGTAAAGTCGTTGCATAGAATGACTGCGAATGCCACCCACAGAACAAAAGGAATGTTATGCCGTTCAAAGCCCTAGTCGTCGACAAAACCGAAGCAGGCGTGACGTCTGCCCGTGTCACTCATTTGACCGATGATGATTTGCCCCACGGCGAAGTGATGGTGGATGTGGAGTATTCAACACTGAACTACAAAGACGGGCTGTGCATTGGGCCCGGCGGCGGTTTGGTGCGGAAATATCCGCATGTTCCCGGCATTGATATGGCCGGCGTGGTCGCACAGTCGGATGACCCACGATACCAGTCGGGGGATCGCGTGGTCTTGACCGGCTGGCGATTTGGCGAGGCCCATTGGGGCGGGTATTCGCAGCGGGCGCGGGTTATGGCGGATTGGCTGGTGCCATTGCCAGAGGCCATATCCACCCGTCAAGCTATGGCCGTGGGGACGGCGGGATTTACAGCTATGCTGGCAGTCATTGCACTGGAGGACCACGGATTGGTTCCGGGGCGTGGACCGGTATTGGTGACTGGTGCAGCGGGCGGTGTTGGATCGGTGGCGACAGCGATTTTGTCCAATCTGGGATATGAGGTTGCGGGGGTTACCGGACGCCCTGAAACGGCTGATTACCTGACATCTTTGGGGGCGAGCCAGATTGTTGCGCGCGAAGATATCAATGAAACCGTCAAGCGGCCTTTGGAATCCGAGGCATGGTCGGGCTGTATTGATGCCGTGGGCGGAGCAATGCTGGCACGGGTGTTGGGACAGATGAAATACGGCAGTTCTGTTGCTGCTGTTGGTCTTGCGGGCGGCACTGCTTTGCCTGCTAGTGTAATCCCGTTTTTGTTGCGCGGCGTGAACCTGTTGGGTATCGACAGCGTGTTGATGCCCTATCAAAAACGTGTTGAAGCTTGGGATCGGATCGCGCTGTCATTGCCGATGGACAAGCTGGAAATGATGGTCCAGCTTGCGACCCTGAACGATCTGCCGGAACTGGGCGCGGCAATTCTGACCGGTGGCGTCAAGGGGCGCGTTATTGTGGATGTGAATGCCTGATTTGACTGGGTTGGTTGCTACCGTTACGCAAGGGCTTGGCATAAAGCACTAAAATGGGATATATTTGTCTGGTGGAGGAGTACTGCATGACAAAGCATTTCACAACCGAAGACCAAATGGACCTGCCGCGTTATTTCGCACAGGTGTTTCATCGGGTTCAGGATTTGCGATCCGGCGTGGTCGAATTCGGCCTGCCCGATGGCCGGGTATTTGTCGTCAAAGGTAAACGACCGGGCTCGGTAGGACGTATAGAGGTCGTCAATCCGGATATGTTTTCGCGGGTAATCCGCGAAGGCGACATGGGGTTTTCTGACGCCTTTTTGGAAGGCTGGTGGACCAGTCCCGATCTGCAAACGCTGCTGGATGTCGTTTTCGCGAATAATAACGAAATCGGGTATAATTTTAGTGCGCCTTTGCTACCACGCCTGTTCGAGCGGGTGCGCCACTGGATGCACAGTAATTCCAAACGTCAGGCCCGCAAGAATATCTCTTATCACTACGATTTGGGGAATGAATTTTATTCCAGATGGTTGGATGAAACCATGACCTACTCCTCGGCTCTGTTTAAATCCGGGCAAGAGGATCTGGCTAAGGCGCAAACACAAAAATATGCTTCTATCTGTGATCAAATGGGGGTGGAAGAGGGCGATCACCTGTTGGAAATCGGATGTGGCTGGGGCGGTTTTGCCGAATATGCAGCGTCCATACGTGGTGCCCGGGTGACCGGTTTGACGATTTCCCGCGAACAGCATGATTTTGCCAAAGAGCGGGTATTCAAGGCCGGCTTGGCCGAAAAAGTAGATATTGTTATGCGCGACTACCGCGATGAGCGGGGCATTTATGACGGGGTTGCTTCGATCGAGATGTTCGAAGCCGTTGGCGAGCAATATTGGCCGGTGTATTTCCAGACGGTCAATGACCGACTGAAGGCGGGTGCTCAGGGGACGTTGCAAATCATCACGATATCCGATGATTTATTTGACCGGTATCGAACCTCTGTCGATTTCATCCAAAAGCACATTTTCCCGGGCGGTATGTTGCCAAGCCCGACTGCGCTGCGCGCAGAGATCAGGCAGGCCGGTATGGATGTTTGCCACTCTGTTGAATTTGGCAAGAGTTATTCCCTGACGCTGCGGCGCTGGTATCAAACCTTCAATCAGCAGTGGGACGAAATCGCCGAACTGGGATTTGATCAACGGTTTAAAAATATGTGGGATTTCTATTTGACCTCGTGCGCTTCTGGGTTTGAATATGGTACAACCGACCTGACGCAAATAACTGTACGTAAACCAACATAGGGTCCGCTCATGCCTACGGCACCAAAATTGATAGCTGGTATTATACTCGGACTATTGGCGGTACTGGTCGCCTATATCTATCAGTTGGACTATCCGACTGTTTCATTTGACAATAGTTTTTATATGATTTCCGGTTTGATCGGGTTCGGCGTTGGCTGGTACACTTTGGGCCAAAACTCTTATTTCGGCGGCTGGAACTCTGTCGTTGCTGGTGTGCGATCTGTTGTCGTACTTGCGCTTGTCGCGTCGATCCTGTTTGGGCTTTATCATGTCTATATCGGAATGACGGAGCACGCCTATCATAAACCAATGCAGGTTCCTATTACCTGGATTAGAAAGTCGATCGCCTATTTTTCCAGCTCTTTGCGGGTAGATATCTGGGGTGTGATGATTGTTTTTGGGGCTCTCGCCGGTCGCTTGACCGGAATTGCAAACTGGCATTGGCGATAGAGCCTGTCGTGACACCATATTTGTTTGTATTTGGCACCCTGCGTGACCCCATTTTGTTGGGTCTTGTCTCTGGAATGGACAATTTGCACGAGGCTGCCCGTCCGGCAACCGCCGCCGGCTGGTGCGTTGAAAAGGTCAGGGATCAGGTTTTTCCGGCCATCCGCACCGATCAAGACGGGGTCGCACATGGCCTGTTGCTGTCAGATGTTCCGGCACAGGCAATGGCGCGCTTGAATTTCTTTGAAACGGCTTTTGGCTATTCGTTACAGATGGCGGATGTCGACGTCGAAACAACCTGTGTACAAGCCGAGATATACGTGCCGGATCGCGCCGATGCCCAGACAGACGGGCCTTGGGATTTTGCTTTGTGGCAACGGTTGGGTCGGGCGCAGTTTCTCGAAGTGGCCTCGGAAATTATGTCTGTTTATACCCACCAGACACAGGATAATTTGCCGGTAAATGTGGCCGCGATTGCTGTGCGTGCACATGCGCGTCTGCGTGCAAAAATACAGCCCTATCAAACGGGTATGCGCCACAGTTTCACCAGTTCAGATGTCGAGGTCAAATCCCTGACCCAGCCATATTCAAAGTTTTTTGCGGTACAGGAATTCGCTCTGACGCATCCAAAGTTTGACGGCACCCGGTCAGATATCTTGCGCCGCGAAGTATTTGCCTCTGGTGATGCGGTCTCGGTCTTGCCCTATGATCCGCGTTTGGACAAAGTGGTTTTGATCGAACAGTTCCGTGTAGGCGCATTTGCACGCGGTGACAGAAAGCCCTGGTTACTGGAGGCCGTAGCCGGCCGGATCGAAGTCGGGCAAACGCCTGAAGAAGCCGCTCTTAGAGAAGCCGAGGAAGAGGCAGGGTTGACGATTTCCCGGCTCGAAAAAATTTCCGAGTATTATACAACTCCGGGCGCCTATAACGAGTATATTTATTCCTACATCGGCTGCGTAGATATGTCGGGCTTCGAGCGTGATTTTCACGGTCTTGCATCCGAGCACGAAGATATCGCCACGCATTTGGTAGCCGTGGACGATTTGATATCGATGATGACAACGGGACAGATCAATAATTCGCCTCTGGTGATTTCGGCGCTTTGGCTGGCATTAAATCGTGATCGGCTTCAGAAAGACTGGACTGGTGCTTGAAGTCGTAATGGCAGGCGCGTATCAAGGAATTCGACTAGCAACTGGGATTTTACACATGAACGTCTATCCGGATTTGGCAAAAGCCGTCGGCAACACCCCCCTGATCAAACTGAAGTATGCGTCAGAGCAGACCGGCTGTGACATCTACGGTAAAGCTGAATTCATGAACCCAGGCCAATCGGTGAAAGACCGCGCAGCCCTGAGTATTATTCAAGACGCGGTCGCCAGCGGACAGTTGCGCCCCGGCGGTACAATCGTCGAGGGAACAGCCGGCAACACTGGCATCGGGTTGGCGTTGGTTGGGAATTCCATGGGGTTCAAAACAGTGATCGTCATTCCCGAGACCCAGTCACAAGAGAAGAAGGACATGTTACGCCTTGCCGGAGCCGCACTGGTCGAAGTGCCCGCCAAACCATATCGTGACCCCAACAACTATGTGAAATACTCGGGACGTTTGGCCGAACATCTGGCGAAAACAGAGCCCAATGGTGCGATTTGGGCGAACCAGTTTGATAATGTCGCCAACAGACAGGCCCATATTGACGGCACCGGACCCGAGATTTGGGGCCAAACCGGTGGCAAAGTTGACGGGTTTATCTGCTCGGTCGGTACCGGTGGAACGCTCGCGGGTGTTGCGGAATACCTGCGCGGGAAAAATCCGGATATAAAAATCGGTCTTGCCGACCCGGACGGTTCATCGCTTTATCATCACTATGCGCATGGTGAATTGCGCGCAGAGGACGACTCGATCACCGAGGGCATAGGACAGGGACGCATTACCGCCAATCTCGAAGGCCTGTCCGTTGACATGCCCTACAATATTCACGACAGCGAGGCCGTGCCAGTGGTGTTTGATCTGCTGTTGAACGAAGGCCTTTGTATGGGGGGATCAAGCGGCATCAACGTGGCCGGGGCTATCCGCATGGCCAAGGACATGGGGCCGGGGCATACAATCGTCACTGTCTTGTGTGATTTTGGCAATCGCTATCAATCGAAATTGTTCAATCCTGCGTTCTTGCGGGCCAAAGAACTGCCAGTTCCGGAATGGCTGACGGCGTCCAACGCTGATCTGCCGATCGTCTTTGAATAGTTGCCGCCAATGACTTTATTGCAGCGTCTTTTGCTGAGTCTCTCCGCTTGTTTATTGCTTGCAGCAACAGCGGCCGCCCAGACGCCGTCTGTAAATGCATTTAACGGCCCTGCCTTTACCAGTCTGGCTGAACGGGCCGAGGTAATCGTCGAACAGGCAATTGCACCGGACACCGATCTGGCAGGGTTGCGCCAGCAATTGTCAGCGGCCCGAACGCTGGTTTTAGCCGAGCAAGGCACCGGTCAAGAACGCGTGGACACTTTGCAAACGCAAGTGACTGCGCTTGGTCCGGAGCCCGCCGAGGGGCTGTTGGAAATTGCGGATACCGCGCGGCGCCGGTCCGAGCTGAACACGCTTTTGGCGGATGCCTCGTCCCGACAGGGTTTTGCCAACGAAACATTTGCGCGTTTGAACCGGATTATCACGGATCTGGACAGGGTAACGCACCAACGCCAGAGCAAAGTTTTGCTCAGCCTCGGGCCATCACCGTTTTTGCCTACTGTTTGGACTGCGGCCCAACAGTCCCTTGCAAGGTTCAATCGGGAATTGCGTTCCGAGCTATCAAGCGCTTGGCAAAACGAAGGTAAAAGAGATCAAAGACGCGATAACTTTCCGGCGATCATTGCACTGCTTCTGGTAGGTGTTTTGCTGATATTTCCAGTGCGCCGCTGGCTTGTCGACCTGTGGGACCACGGGTTTTCACAGCTGCGACGGCGGTACCTGGGGGTCAGCAGGTTCTTGGTGTCATTGCTGGTGTTTCTTTCACCGATGGTCGGTTTGTTCGCGACCACACGTGCGATTGATATGGCTGCACTGGTCGACAACAAAGGCGGGCTTGCGATCCAGACTGTTTTATTGGCCGGAGTGTGCATATTTGGCGGCTTGTGGCTGTCGCGCAGTATTTTGCCCGTTAACCCAGAGAACCGTCCGTTGCAGTCGATGGCCGATTGGAACGGGCGCACAGGGCGATTTGTGATTGTGTCATTGGGCGTTGTGATGGCTGGCAGGTTGATTGTCGGCCAACTTGCCGAAGGGCAGCAGGCTTCCGAACCTGCATTGATGGGATTGCTGTTCCCGTTCACGTTGTTGGGTGGACTGGGGTTGCTGCGCATCGGCTATCGCGTTCGGATGACCGACTTTGGCATATCTGCGCAGGGTGAAACCAAGACTTTGACCAACCGGGTAAGCAACTGGTTGGCGATGGCATGTTTGGCGTCGGGCGGCATCGGGCCAGTGGTGGCCTTGGTGGGCTATGGCCGGTTGGGCAGCCTGATTGTGTTCTCGTCATTGTTGAGCCTGGCATTGCTGACGACGCTGTTGGTGGCGTTTTATCTGTTGTCACAATTGGGCGAAGGAATTCTTCGCGGTTTCAGCGACCCCGAGGCGCAAGACGCGCAATCTGGCGCGGATGTAGACGGCTCACCTGATTTCTTGTTGCGCTTTGCCATTGCATTTGCACTGTTTTGCATTGGTGTCCCGACGCTCGCCTTGATTTGGGGGCAAACCACGACGGATATCAGCGAAATTTGGGTGGCTCTACGTGAAGGTATTCAAGTGGGCGGTACGCGCATATCCATTTCCGAGATCTTTGCCTTTGTTTTGATATTCGCGCTGGGTTACACGCTAACCCGTTTGATCCAGGGATTTTTGCGCTCGGTTATTCTGCCCAATACCAAGCTCGACAAAGGTGCACAGAACGCATTGGTTACGGGTTCGGGCTATGTTGGGATATTCTTCGCCGCATTGGCCGCGATCGTTTCAACCGGTCTGGACTTGTCCAATCTGACGATCGTCGCAGGCGCGTTATCAATTGGCGTTGGTTTCGGATTGCAAACAATTGTATCTAATTTCGTGTCCGGCATTATCTTGTTGATCGAACGTCCAATCAAAGAAGGCGACTGGATCGAAGTCGGATCTTATTCGGGATTTGTGAAGGATATCTCTGTCCGCTCTACAACAATCGATACGTTTGATCAGGCAACGGTGGTGGTGCCGAACGCGGACTTGATCGCCGGTTCGGTCACCAATTGGACGCACCAATCTAACAAGGGCCGTATCATCGTGCCTATTGGCGTATCCTATGACAGTGATCCCGAGCAAATTCGGGAAATATTGCTGGATATCGCGGGCCGAAATGCCAACATCCTTTCCAACCCTGAACCGCAAGTAATGTTCATGGGTTTTGGTGCGGATTCGATGGATTTCGAGCTGCGCGGCATTTTGACAAGTGTGCTGTTGGGGGTCTCTACGCGGTCGGACATCAATTTCGAAATCGTGCGGCTCTTTCGTCAACACAATATCGAAATCCCTTTTGCACAGCGCGATATCACAATCAAAAATGCCAAGGATTTTTTCCCTGACACCCCGAAAGGCAACACGCAGAATGATTGATAGGAACCTCGGCGTGATGTTCTGTGTCAAATTCCGAACCGCTGCTGTTGAGGAGCTTTCGAGTTAGCGTGTCGACTTTCCCGACAGGTTGTTTTTAGTCCAGCCGGACCTGCCAGCCGGAACGGGCGTATATGCCGACGGTTCAGCGTCGGACCGCCGGCAAAATTTAAACCGCAATTCTTGGTGTGAAATCCTGATTATCCTCTTGCGGGGATCAAGTGCGGCGTGTATTCAACCCACGCACGGAGAGGTGGCCGAGTGGTCGAAGGCGCACGCCTCGAAAGTGTGTAGGCGGGTGACCGTCTCCAGGGTTCGAATCCCTGTCTCTCCGCCATATACACGGCTTAACATGCTGTATACATTGATTATAATGTAAGAAATAATTTCTTACCCACAACTCTACCCACAATAGAAACGCCCGTCTCTTCAAAACAAGATCGGCCCAGTGGATGAACTCACCCTGAGGGTGCAGCCTC
>CAXMUJ010000070.1:0-17884 GCA_964196455.1 uncultured Myxococcota bacterium
TTTCCACCATTTGGTTTAAACCCTCCGTCTTCCAGACGGACAAAGAAATTCAAAGGTGCGCCGGAGGCGCTCAGTTAAGAAAAGGCAGTTTCAACTGCCTCTGTTGATCCCACCAGCTTCAGCTGGTGGTGGTTCAGTAATGTTCTGCTGAATCAGTTCGATTCTTAAAATCTCTAGTTCGTGGTGTTGCCAAATGTTGAAATGGGGTCTTTGCATAGTGATCTGGGTGCTTGCACTGATGGTTAACTTCGATTTCGCGAAGAAAAGTTCGCGCGGTCTCTCGCTTCAAGCCTATTTCGGGATAGAGAATCCGATTTTGCGCCACTCCCGTTCGCGCCCTGATACTGTCCGAAACACTTCCGGCACCAACCAATAGTTTTCAATCACGAACCGTTAGATACTGATCGATCAGGCCCGGTGGGCCGGTTTGCACGTCAGGAATTTGGGCTCAGGTCGTTCTAGCGTCATTTGCGGTCGACTTTTTATCGCTTTTGCATCGAAAATTTGCAATCTTTCGCCAGGAGAATTCAAATCGGAGCAAGGGCTATGAAAACTCACGTAAAAGCTTGTGTCGTCGGCGGCGGTGCCGTCGGAGCCTCGATCGCTTATCATCTGGCCAAGGCGGGTTGGGATGATGTCGTTCTGTTGGAGCGTGACGAGTTGACATCGGGATCGACATGGCACGCGGCCGGTCTGTTGCCGCTGTTCAACATGTCCTTTGCAACAACGCATATCCATGACTATTCAGTGAGGTTTTACAAAACACTGGAAGAAGAAACCGGCCTGAACGCTGGCTTCTCGGTTGTTGGCAATCTGCGCATGGCACAAACCCAAGAGCGTATGGACGAATACATGCTCTACGCGACCACGGCTGAAACAGTGGGCATCGAATATCACTGGATGACACCCGACCAAATCAAAGAGCGCTGGCCGCTGATCCGGACCGAAGATTTGAAAGGCGCGCTGTATCACCCGACTGACGGCTATATCAATCCCGCCGATATGACACAGGCCATGGCCAAGGGTGCGCGGCAACGTGGCGTCGAGATTTACCGCAAGCTGCAAGTGGACAGCTATGACTGGACCGGCACGGAATGGATCGTTCGCGGTACAATTATGATCGAAAGGGGCGGCAATCTGGTGCCCGGCGACGAGACCTTTGAAATCCACGCCGAGCATGTTGTGACGGCCACGGGCAACCATGCGCAGCGCACCGCAAAAATGCTGGGCATTAAAATTCCGGCGATACCAGTCGAGCATCAGTTCATCGTGATGGACACCGATCCGGCGCTGGTCGACTACCGCAAGGACAACCCCGAGCATCCGGTCATTCGTGATGCAGATGCACAGTCCTATGTGCGCGAAGAGCGTGGCGGCTGGATTTTGGGCGTTTACGAGAAGGGCGCACCGGCCTGTTTTGAGCACGGTGTACCGGACAGTTTTCGCGCTGACTTGTTCCCGCTGGATCTGGACCGGATCGAAGATCAGTATATGGCAATGATCCACCGCGTTCCATCGTGTGAAGACAGCGGTCTGAAAGACGATTTTAATGGCCCGATTTGTTACACACCGGACGGCAATCCTCTTGTAGGACCAGCGCCGGGCCTGCGAAACATGTGGTTGGCCGAAGGATTTTCCTTCGGGATCACGGCTGCGGGTGGCACCGGCTATTATCTGGCGCAATTGATGGTCGACGGCGAGGCCGAGATCGACATGGCTTCGCTTGATCCGAAACGCTATGGCGACTGGATGACCACGGAATTCGCCGCGCGCAAGAACGAAGAATGCTACGACCACGTCTATACCCTGCATCACCCTGACGAAGAACGTCCGGCCTGCCGGCCACTGCGCACCTCGCCTGCCTATGACCGGCAAAAAGCTGCGGGTGCCCAATTCGGTTGGGTCAATGGCTGGGAGCGACCCAACTATTTCGGCCCGCTGGATGCGCCGGACAGTTTTGATCACGACGCGCGATCCTTTCGCCGTGGCGGCTGGTGGCAATATGCAGTGGACGAGGCCAAATCAATCCGCGAGGGCGTAGGTCTTATCGATGCAACAGCCTTTACCAAACATGTGGTCAAAGGGCCGGGTGCCACCGCGTTTCTGGACTGGTTCACCTGTAACAAGTTGCCAAACGTCGGTCGGATCAACCTGACCTATGCCCTGACGGCGATGGGCACTACGCGCACTGAATACACCATCGTGCGCAATGCGCCGGACATGTATTATCTGGTTTCTGCCGGTGGTTGGACAGCCTATGACGCTGATTTCCTGCGCAAGGCCGCCGAGGACAAGATGGGCGAGTTTGGCTACATCGAAATTCAGGATGTGACCACACAATGGGGCGTTTTCGCCATTGCCGGACCCAAAACCCGCGATGTGCTGAAAGAGGTCATCAACGATGCCGACCCAAGTACCGCCCTGTCCAACAAGCGCTTCCCGTGGCTGACGGCGCGAAAAATCGAGCTGGGCATGTGTCCGGTCAACGCGATCCGCGTGGCCTATACCGGCGAGCTGGGTTGGGAGTTGCATCACCCGATCGAGATGCAGAATTATCTGTATGATCTGCTGATGAAGGCAGGTGAAAAGCACGGCATGAAACTGGTCGGCGCGCGGGCGCAAAACTGGTTGCGGCAGGAAAAATCCTATCGCGCGTTTGGCACCGAACTGGGCCGCGATGCGACACCGGTAGAGGCCGATCTGCCGCGGTTCATCGACTTGTCCAAGGACTTTCACGGCAAGGACGAAATGGTCGCCAAGGGTATCCGGTCAAAATGCGTCACGCTGTTGATTGACGGACCTGACGATGCCGATCCCTGGGGCCGCGAGGCGCTGTATGATGGCGATGTCAAGGTGGGCCGCCTGACATCGGGGGGCTATTCGGTGGCTTTTGAGAAGAGTATCGGCATGGGCTATGTTGTGCCGGAACTGGCAAATGTTGGGCAGAAGCTGATGGTCAAAATGCAGGACCGGCTCTGGAGTGCAGAGATTGTTCAGGACAGCCCCTATGATCCCAAGAACGCAACCATCCGTGTGGACGGCTAGCGTGTAGCGGCAGCCCTAAATTGGACCGGGGCCCAAAGCGGCCTTGGATTGGCCAATGCCCGGTGCAGTGACCGGTGCGCCAGATGTCACGGCGCGCGGGTTTATCCGGTCGGCGAATATTGCTTGCGGCGAATCACTTTCCATCCTAGGAACCGCCTGTCGCAATAGCTTTGCGCAGGAGAGACCAGATATTATCTGGCGCCGAAGGAGCAACCCCCCGGAAACTCTCAGGCAAACGGACTGCACAAAAGCTGACAATCTGGAAAGCGGTCTGGCGCAATTGCCTGACCCACCGACGGAGAAAGCAAAGACCCCGGTCTTGGCGTAAACTCTCAGGTTCCTGGACAGAGGGGTCACCGGCATGGTCAACTCATGCCATATTGTGTCTGTTTAGGAGGGTTTACCTCATGAAGAAAATTGCTGTTATCGGGGCCGGTGTAACCGGCGTTACCACTGCGTATTCGCTGATGAACAGGGGCTTTGATGTCACTGTGTTTGATCAGAATCGTTATGCGGCCATGGACACGTCCTTTGCCAATGGCGGGCAGTTGTCTGCATCGAACGCCGAGGTCTGGAACCGGTGGTCCACAGTCTTTAAAGGCGTAAAGTGGATGTTCGAGCGCGGAGCACCTTTGCTGGTCAATCCCAAGCCGAGTTGGCACAAGTATTCGTGGATGGCCGAGTTCGTCGCCAATATCCCGCACTATCACCAAAACACCATTGATACGGTGCGCATGGCAATTGCGGCGCGCGAACAATTGAAGTCATCGGCCAAAAAAGAAGGCTTTGAATTCGATATCGAAGAGCGCGGTATTCTGCATATCTATAATACCAAAAAGGAATACGACCACGCGACCCGGGTAAACAGCTTGTTATCCCAAGGCGGTTTAACCCGAGAGGCCGTATCACCAGACGAGATCAAAAAGCTGGAGCCGGCGATTAACGGCGACTTCTATGGCGGCTACTACACGGCAACAGACGCGACCGGTGACATTCATCGCTACAGCCGGGGTCTGTCGGAAGCCTGTAAAAAGAAGGGCGTCGTGTTTCACTTCAGCTCGGATGTGACCGAAATCAAACACACGGACCGCGGGCCGGTCGTCCACTGGAAAGATGGCAAAGGCGCGCTCCAGCAGGATGAATTCGACGGTCTTGTTGTCTGTGCGGGCGTCAACAGCCGTAAATTTGGCCAAATGCTGGGCGACCGGATCAACGTTTATCCGGTCAAAGGCTATTCCATTACCGTAAAGCTCGACGACGACGTCAGCCAGAATGCGGCACCTTGGATGAGCCTGCTGGATGACGAGGCAAAGGTTGTCACCAGCCGTCTGGGCAAGGACCGTTTCAGGGTCGCAGGCACCGCCGAATTCAACGGCTATAACTGGGATATTCGCGATGACCGGATCAAGCCGCTGGTGAAATGGGTGGAACGATTTTTTCCGGATGTGGAAACCGAACACGCCATTCCTTGGGCCGGTCTGCGCCCGATGATGCCAAATATGGTCCCCGTTGTAAAAGCCGGCAAACGCCCCGGCGTCTACTACAACACCGGTCATGGCCACCTTGGCTGGACACTGTCGGCGGCAACAGCCGAGATAATCGGCGAGAAAATTTTGGTCGAAATGTCAGCCTAGGCCACCCACACCCGTGCCAGCTTGGAATGCAAACTTGGCACTGTCGGCGCCTTTGAAACAACAAAGCCCCACAACACAGGTGGGGCTTTGAGTTTTTTAAATGCTTAGATCGTTCAAAACAGCTTGGTTACAATCCTGGCGAAGCCTGAGCCGGACCCGGAACCGTAGAGCTGCTGCTATTGGAACTTGCCACTGCGGCGATTATTCCGATTGCAAGCAAGGGCAGGATCCAACCAGAACTGCTGGAGCTTTCTTCTTCCACAACTTCGACCATGGGTTCCATTTCAGGTTCGACCAGGCTGCCAGCTGTTGCTTGTGTTGCCGCCAGAGCAATTGCTGCGGCAGGTACAATATATTTCATAGGGGAAAACCTCTCATGTGTTGATGGTCAAACTATCGTTACTCGGTAACTTTTTGTCAACTATATTACCCGCGTATCCGAGGTTTCGGCGGGGTAATCTCGGGGAACGTGATAAGCAAGTTGGCGCCACCAATGGGTTAGCGCCCATTTCTCGCCAGCATATTCGCCATCGTCTTCGCCACCAAGGGGGCGTCCGGCATGAATAGAATGGGGGTGGACTTCGGCCGTGCCCAATCGGGTGTTCCCAAAGATCAGCACGCGGCCAAGACGCGGACTGACCTTGATTTTCAGTTTGGGAAACTCGGTCTCGCCGCCGCTGTCAACGTCGTTGAGATAACAGATTGTGGTGAACAGGCGCTGGCCGCCTCGAACCAGTTGCTCAATCCCGCCGGTATCGGCGACGAACGCGTCGGAATGCGGGTGATACTCTTGCGCTTTGACATAGTGCAACAACTGGCTGGGCTCGGCGTTTTCCGGCGGCAGGCGCAGCAGCGTCGAGAGACGTGTTGCCAGCTCGGTCATGCGGGGGTCCGACCATTGATCCAGCGGTACAGCAGAGTTGGTACGATGGTCGCTGATCATATTGCCGCCCTTGGTGTTGACGACACTGGCCCGCGCAAGTTTGGCCTTGCCGCTCTCGATCAGATGGTTGGCCAGATCGGCATCAAAGAAGTCGTCGATGACGGCAACAAACGGGTTTAGACTGAGTGTTTGGATATGCATATTTTTGCCTATCAATAGTAGAGTACAGGCAAAACGGCTGCCTTGCTTGCACAGGCTGAAATCGATGCAATCAAAAAATAACCAGCACCAAAGTGCAAGCAATAGTTTTTCTGGCAATCGATTTGGGCGGATCTGCCGCGGAGTTGGACACTACAGTTCTTGTGACACAGCCGCGCTAAACCAAGCGGTCTATTTCATAAACCGGCCCAAAATATCGTCCAGCGGTGATCCGTCGCCGTTGGCATCCAGCATGTCTGTCAGCGCACCCAGATCGGGACCGCCCTTTGACTTGCCACCACCCATCAATCCGCCGATCAAACTACCCAGACCACCGCCCGAGGCGCCGGCGCCCATCATGCTATCAATGGAGCTGTCCGGCAGTTTCTTTTGCATGCCGCCTTGCAGCATCGCCGCCAGTGCCGGCAGGAATTTCATGATCGTGCCGATGTCGATACCCGACCGGCTCGCGGCCTCGCCCGCCAGATCTTTGGGTCCTTGCGAACCGCCCATCAGGCCCTCCAGAAAATCCATTCCCTGGCGCTGGCCTTGTGGTGCGGCGGCTTGCGTTGCGTCATCGAACAGGCCACCTTGGCCTTCGCCCTTCAACGCAGCCAAAACATCGTTCAACCCGCCCGACTGCGCCTTTTTCTTGGCCGCCGACCCGATGGTCGGTGCCAGCATTTCAGCCAGTTCATTCGCTTTGCTATCGTCGATGCCGAATTGCTTGGCCAGTTGAGACAGACCTTGGCCGCCTTGTGCTTGTGACAATAAATCTAATAGTGACATGGATACTCTCCGTTGGTCGCTCGGCCCCAAAGCGACGCCGACATGTGGAATATGGGGAATGAACCCGGCGGTTTCAATTGCGCGCACCGGTTTTTTGTCGATACCGGTTTTGTAAATTATTTACAACATTACAGTCCGGAATTTACAGACTTCACACATCCTGACACGAATTCAGCGGGATTTCTCAAGTTTTCAAGTGAAACATTGGCTGAGTCGTGCGACTTGTTCGGTATGCAGTTGTACGCAATGCGAAAAAATGCATTGAAACAACTTAACAAGATTTACAATCGCCCGGCAGAAGGAGTTCCCAAATGCCCTATGATAGCGAAACAAACTCACTGAACACATTTTTGCGGTCGCAAGGCCCGTCCTGGGACGCGATCAGTGCCGAAAGCGTGGCACGGATGCGGACTCAGAACCGGTTTAAGACCGGTTTGGAAATTGCCAAATATACCGCCGGTATCATGCGCCGTGATATGGACGCCTATGACGCGGATCCGGCCGACTATACCCAGTCTCTGGGCTGCTGGCACGGGTTTATCGGCCAACAGAAGCTGATCTCGATCAAGAAACATTTCGGCACCACCAAGGGCCGTTACTTGTATCTGTCCGGCTGGATGGTTGCCGCACTGCGGTCCGAATTTGGCCCGTTGCCGGATCAGTCAATGCACGAGAAAACTTCGGTGCCGGCCCTGATCGAAGAGCTGTACACCTTTTTGCGTCAAGCCGATGCCCGTGAACTGGGTATGCTCTATCGCGCTGTGGATGCAGCCCGTGACGCAGGTGACACCACTGCCGAGGCCGCGGCACAATCCGCGATCGACAATCACCAGACCCACGTTGTTCCTATCATTGCCGACATCGACGCCGGTTTCGGGAATGCCGAGGCGACGTATTTGTTGGCCAAAAAGATGATCGAAGCCGGCGCCTGTGCGCTGCAAATAGAAAATCAGGTTTCCGACGAGAAACAATGTGGCCACCAGGATGGTAAAGTGACAGTTCCGCATGAGGACTTTCACGCCAAAATCCGCGCCATCCGCTATGCGTTTCTGGAAATGGGCGTTGATGACGGGATCATTGTTGCCCGCACCGACAGCCTGGGTGCCGGTCTGACCAAACAAATCGCGTTTACCAAAGAACCCGGTGATCTGGGTGATCAGTACAACAGCTTCCTTGCGTGTGACGAAGTTTCGCTGGACGATATGGCCAACGGTGACGTTGTCTTGAAGCGCGACGGTAAATTGATGCGGCCGAAACGCCTGCCGTCGAACTTGTTCGAATTTACCAAAGGCACTGGCGAGGCGCGTTGTGTTCTGGATGGCATAACATCGCTGCAGGCCGGCGCTGACCTGTTGTGGATCGAAACCGAAAAGCCGCACATCTCTCAGATCAGTGGCATGGTCAACGCCATCCGCGAGGTTATCCCGAACGCCAAGCTGGTCTATAACAACTCGCCTTCGTTCAACTGGACGCTCAACTTCCGCCAACAGGTTTTCGATGCCTGGACCGAAGAGGGCAAAGATCTGTCTGCATATGATCGTGCAGGGCTGATGTCGATTGACTACGACGACAGCGAACTGGCGACAGAAGCCGACGACCGTATTCGGACCTTTCAGGTAGATGCAGCCCGCGAAGCCGGTATTTTTCACCACTTGATTACCCTGCCGACCTACCACACGACGGCCTTGTCTACTGACAATCTGGCCAAGGACTATTTTGGCGATCAGGGCATGTTGGGCTACGTCAAAGGTGTTCAGCGTCAGGAAATCCGTCAGGGTATCGCCTGTGTGAAACACCAGAATATGGCCGGATCCGATATTGGCGACGACCACAAGGATGCATTTGCCGGTGAAGCCGCGCTAAAAGCATCCGGCAAGGACAACACGATGAACCAGTTTGGTTAACCTTTCCCATAAGGTAAACCTTGCCCCCAAGCCGCGAGCTTGGGGGCTTTTTGCGCATTCAATCAAACAGGCGCATATGGGCCATAATTTGTCCGTGATCGGACGCCAGCTTGTTAAACGGTGCTTCGGGATGCGAGCCGTCGGTCAAATGATCGTTCAGAACCGTAAAATAATCCATCTCGCCAATCGCATCGGGATTGTCTGGGCTGAAATGACGCGACATCAGGATCTGGTCGATGCTCTCGTAAACGCCACCAAAGGCCGAGGTGTAAACCATATCGCGCAGGCTCTTGCGTACAAACAATTTCTCTGCATTGACCATCTGGCTGGCCTCGATCGCGCTGCGAATTTCTGCATCCTCGTCGTCCGTATACCGGTGATTGTGTTTTTGCGCGTCATGGCGGCGCATCCACGCATAGTTCTTGAACGGCTTTTCGCCGGAAACGATCGCGGCACTGACAGAATGGTCGGCATCGTTGTAATCCCCCAGAGAGAATACAGGATGACCCGCCTCCAGCTCTTGCAGTATTAGCCTGCGCAGCACGACGGCCTCGGCCATTCGACGCAGAGTTGACCGCAACTCGCCGATAGCGCGGCCCAATGGATCATAGTGCAACAGGTCTGCTTCGGGGGCTCCGCCAAGTTCCTTGTTCCCCAAATACTCACCTAGTTTGGATTTAAAGTGGCAATTGAATACCGTCACAATTTGGTCGCCCACAAGAATACGCGCCTTGATGATCGGGCGCGACAGCCTATTGATACGATAGCTGCCGGCAGAGCTGTCCTCGCCCAGTTCCGGGAAAGAGATCTCCAATGGCTTGTTCAGATCCTGAATAACCTCGGGTGGTTCGGCAAAGCCGTTGCGCGACAGGATGGCAAGGCCGGGTCGGCGTTGGCCGGGTTCGCCGTCAAAGGAATTGGGTGCAAAGAACAGGTTTTTTTCGCCGTAAGCCTTGTATTGTAATTTGCGGAAAATCGCCTTGCGGTGATAGCGTTTGTTGCGGTCGGGAATGACCTGTGCATTCAGCGCGGTGCCCTGCGCATCAGCCTCTGCGACTACTTCGCCAAGTGCCTCTGCTTCGAAAATTTCCTGAAAGCAGACAATATCGGCGTTCAGCGTCACCAGTTGGTCCGATAGCCATACCTGTTTCCAGGCGTATTCCTCGGGTGTGAAGCGCTCGAACCGGTAATATTCCTGATCGGCTGAAATCAGGTTCTTGACGTTAAAACTGGCCAGTGAAAATTCGGTCATGTGGTTGCTCCGTGTTTTGCGAGTGCCATGTCAAACACAGCCTTGTCTACATTGCCCCCTGTGACCACCGCAATCGCGGTGTCCATATTCAGCGCGTCGCCGTGGAACAGGGCGGCGGCCAGACTAACTGCGCCACCGGGTTCCAGAACGATCTTCAGATGTTCAAACGCCAGTGCCATAGCGTGCAGGGCTTGGTCTTCGCTTACCACAATCCCGGCGCCGCACAGACGTTTCATTATCGGGAAGGTCAGCTTTCCGGGGCTGGGTGTGATGATCGCGTCGCACAGCGATCCCGACAGTTGGATGTTGCGCTCGATTTTGCCCGATATGAGCGAGCGCGTCACATCGTCGAACTCTTCGGGTTCCACGGGGTGGGCGATCATGGCAGGGGCCTGTCGCTCCAAGGCAAGTGCGATGCCGCTGATCAGGCCGCCGCCTCCGGTGCAGACCAGAACCTCGGCGCGGTTGACGCCAAGTGCCGCAGCCTGATCCGCGATTTCCAAGCCAACGGAACCTTGACCTGCGATTACCTGTTCATTGTCGAACGGCTGGATCAGGGTCAGCCCGCGCGTGCCATTAATTTTTTGTGCAATGTCGAACCGGTCCTCGTTCGCGCGGTCGTACAGAACGACCTCGGCGCCCAAATCCCGGGTGCCGTCGATTTTCACGCCTGGCGCATCGGTTGGCATGATGATCACGGCTGGCACGCCCATGGATCGGGCCGCCAGCGCAACGCCTTGTGCATGGTTGCCCGATGAAAACGCGATCACGCCACGCTGGCGTTCCTTGGGCCCAAGCGCCGAGACCGCTGACCAACCGCCACGGAATTTGAACGAACCGGTCTTTTGTAGGCATTCGGCTTTGACCAGCAGGCGCCGGCCGGTCATGGCGTCCAGAACATGTGATGACAGCAACGGGGTTACCGTTGCATGCCCACGCAGCCTGCTTGCAGCGGCTTGGATCAACTCGAAATTGCTCATGTGATTGCTTTCAGAAATTGCCTGATGGCCGACAGGCTCTCGGCTTCGTCCAAATACGGAATATGGCCGCGATCCGGCACTTCGGCATAGATCATGTCCGGCCGGCGCCGGCGCATTTCTGCCGCAGTTTCCGGGGACAAAAGATTAGAGTTCGCGCCGCGCACCAATGCGGTGGGCAAGTCGTCTAACGCGTCGAAGAACGGCCAGAGGTCGATGGTATCACCATGGCTTGCGTGTTCTATTGCGCTGCGCAATTTGGGATCATAGCGCAGGTGCAGCCCGTCCGGTTTTTCGATCCAGCGGTGCTCGGCCTCGCGGCGCCAGCGGTCTGACGAAACATTGGCAAAACCGTCCGACACAGCGGGCAGTTCTGCAACCGCCTCGTCTATGGTTTTCCATTTCGGACGCTTGCCCAGAAACGCCATGATATATGTCAGGCCGGACGGGTCCAGCACCGGCCCGATGTCGGTCAGAAATACACCGGACAACCGGTGTTTGTGTGTCGTCGCCAGACCCATCGCGATCAGCCCGCCCCGGGATGTTCCCAATATTGCAACCTTGTCCAGCCCAAGGTGATCCAGCAATTCGATGACATCGGTGGCTTCGCGTATCAAATTGTAATTGCTGTAGTCGGGATCGAACTGCGACATGCCGCGGCCGCGATAATCCATCCGGATCAGGCGTGTACCAGCCATGAACGGGCGAATATACTCGAAATCGCTGCTATTGCGGCTGAGCCCTGACAGACACAAAACCGGCACGCCGACACCGTCGTCGAAATAGGCAATATTCAGACCGTCCGAGGTCTCGAAATGCTGGGGGTCGATCATAAGCTGGTCACCAATTCGGGGATAGGTAATAAATCTTTCAATGTGGATTGCGGCGTCCACGGCAGCCGATCCATCGGCTCGTTGGTACGGTTGATCCACGCCGTTTGAAACCCGTAGCCGGCTGCACCAGCCGCATCCCAACCGTTTGACGACACAAACAAAACGGTGTTCGGGCTATTGCCAAACCGCTGTCCAACCAGATCATACACGGACTTGTGCGGCTTGAATACGCCGACGGCCTCGACGCTCAAAATGTCATCCAGCAGGTCTGCTATGCCCGCCGAACGGACGGCCGCTGTCAACATGTCAGGCGAGCCATTGGACAGGATTGCAACGCTCAAACCCGCCTCTTTGAGTTCGCTCAACACCCGGGGCACTTCGGCATAGGCTGCCAAATGCCAGTACAGCTCCAGCAACTCTTCACGCAATCTGCGGTCATCGGATAGGCCCGATGCCTCAAGCGCGAAATCCAGCCCATCCTGTGTCACGCTCCAAAAGTCGGTATGGGCGTCGGTGATCGCGCGCAGCCAGGTATATTGCAGCTGTTTGTGACGCCAGTCAGTTGCGACCTTGGCCCAATGTTCAGCAAAGTCGACGCGGTCGGGCCGCGACGCCAGCGCACGGGCGGCGGATGACACGTCAAACAAGGTGCCGTAGGCGTCAAAAATACAGGTAGTGATTGTCATTGTGACTTCTCCTGTCGGGCAAGATGGCACAGAATGGCACCCCATAGAAGGCCCCAAAAGGCCAGAAATGTCACAAGGTCAGGTTTTACCGGCGCAGGTTTCGATCCAACCGGATCTTGTCAGCCTGAAACAGGCTGTGGCAGTCTCGCCCCCCGACAGCTTCAGGTTCTTTTGGTATTGCCAGACTGCTCCTAATTTAAGGACCGCCTTTTGGGATCTGATGTTATTGGGGCTTATGTGAAACCAGACGTCGTCATATGATTTGAACGCATGGTTTAACATCAAGGACTTAACTTCGAAATTTGCAGTTCCACCCCAGTATGTTGTCGTTAGAAAGGTGAAGCCGATCGACATGCTGTCCGGGACATCAGGGGCCTCGTAGTACCTCGAACACCCGACAACCGAGCCTGTGGAATTTTCGCGCACGACAAGCGTTGCGCCACTGTTCAGCAGTTTTTTGAAATAAGGTCTGAAAATCGGCTTTTCGTGGCGGTTTTGGGCCGGGTGACCGATCCAGATAGCAGGGTCACTGGCCGCGACGTAGAGCGGTTCGAAATCCAGCTGGCGCATGGGTTGCAAGCACAGGGTTGCGCCGGTCAGATTGGGTTGGCGATCAAATTTCGACAGGCCCGGCACGCAGGGATCAGAGATTTTCAGACTGGGCCATGCCCAGAACGTGATAACCGCCGTCAACACAGATGACTTCGCCGGTGGTGCAGGCTCCGTACTGGGATGCCAGATAGACCGCCGTACCACCAACCGATTCCAGTGTTGCATTGGCGCGCAGGGGCGCGTTTGCCTCGGTCGTGCGATAGGTTTTGCGCGCACCGCCAATTGCGGCACCGGCCAGCGTGCGCATGGGTCCCGGGCTGATCGCGTTGACGCGGATGCCTTGCGGGCCAAGGTCGTTGGCCAGATAGCGAACTGTGCTTTCCAAGGCCGCTTTGGCCACGCCCATAACATTGTAGAACGGGGTGACACGGTTGGACCCTTGGAACGTCAAAGTCAGGATTGTGCCGCCATCGGTCATCAAAGGTGCCGCACGCCGCGCCACTTCGATCAGGGAATAACACGAGATATCCATCGTATTGGCAAAGTTGGCGCGGCTGGTATTTACAAACCGGCCGGTCAGCTCGTCCTTGTTTGAAAAAGCAATGGCGTGGACGACAAAGTCGATTTTGCCCCATTCTTTCTCGAGTGTGGCAAAAACCGTATCAAGTGACGCATCGTCCTGAACATCGGCTTCGATGATCAAGTTGGACCCGATACTTTCGGCCAAAGGCAGAACCCGTTTGCCAAAACCAGCGCCTTGATACGTGAACGCCATTTCAGCCCCGTTTGCGGCCAGTTCGCGTGCAATGCCCCAAGCGATGGATTTGTCGTTTGCGACACCCATCACCAGACCGCGTTTACCCTTCATCAAATCCGACATCATGATCACCCGTGGTATTTCGACATGGCCAGCGTGGCGTTGGTGCCGCCAAACCCGAAACTGTTGGACAGAACCGTGTCCAGCCCTGCGTTATCAATGCGCTTGGTTGCAATTTCTGCTGGGTTGAGCACGGGGTCCAGT
This sequence comes from uncultured Myxococcota bacterium, assembly GCA_964196455.1. Classification (GTDB taxonomy): domain Bacteria; phylum Pseudomonadota; class Alphaproteobacteria; order Rhodobacterales; family Rhodobacteraceae; genus Amylibacter. The sequence continues at coordinate 13,775 of CAXMUJ010000070.1, forward strand.
TCTTGGATGTTTGCGGATGCGGTGACGAAATCGTTTTCCAGCATCAGCAAGCAATAGATTGCCTCTTGCACGCCGGTCGCACCCAGCGAATGCCCGGTTAGCGATTTGGTCGAGCTGATCACCGGTGTGGTGCCCTCGCCAAAGACGCGGCGCACGGCTTGAACCTCGGTCACGTCACCGGCGGGTGTCGATGTGCCGTGGGCGTTGATATAGTCGACTGTGCGGTCACCCAGGGTCGCAGTGGCCAGTTTCATAGACCGCTCGCCGCCCTCGCCGGACGGGGCAACCATGTCATAGCCGTCAGATGTGGCACCGTAACCGGTGACCTCTGCATAGATCTTGGCACCGCGGGCTTTGGCGTGTTCCAGCTCTTCCAGAACCACAACGCCACCACCGCCAGCGATGACAAACCCGTCGCGTTTCGCGTCAAAGGCGCGTGAGGCCAGTTCCGGTGTGTCATTATATTTCGAGGACATCGCGCCCATGGCATCAAACAGGCAGGACAGGGTCCAGTCCAGCTCTTCGCCGCCACCGGCAAAAACGATGTCTTGTTTGTTGAACTGGATTTGCTCGACCCCGTTGCCGATGCAATGTGCCGAGGTGGAACAGGCCGAAGTGATCGAATAGTTCACACCCTTGATCTTGAACGGTGTCGCCAAACAGGCCGAGTTCGTCGACGACATGCCGCGCGTGACCATGAATGGTCCCATGCGTTTGGGCGCGCCTTTTTCGATGACGATCTTGTGGGCGTTGAACAGGTTGATTGTCGATGGACCGCCCGATCCCATGACCAGACCGGTGCGCTCGTTCGAGACATCGCTGTCTTCCAGGCCGCTATCGGCAATGGCTTGTTCCATCGCCAGGAAGTTATAGGCAGCACCTTGCCCCATAAACCGCATATTGCGCTTGTCGATATGCTCGGTCACGTCAATTTTCGGCATGCCGTGGATTTGGCTGCGAAATCCGTGCTCGGTGTAATCCGGTGCGGCAACGATGCCAGATTTTCCTTCTTTCAATGATGACAATACTTCGTCTGTATTGTTCCCAATCGACGAAATGATCCCGATACCTGTGACAACGACGCGACGCATATGGATGTTCCTTGAGCTAGAAAGTGGGGGTGAGCCTAGTCGTTGGACAGGCCAACCTTCATATCTGTTGTGGTGTAAACGTGCACATCGTCGGCAAACATTTTGCCGTTGGCACGTGCCAGTTTCAATTTGTTTCGGTCGATCACCCGGGTGAAGTCGACCTCATAACGGACAAGTTTTGTTTTCGGGGTGACCATGCCGGTGAATTTCACTTCGCCAACACCCAAGGCCATGCCGCGACCGGTCATACCACGCCAACCAAGGTTGAAGCCGGTAATCTGCCACAAGGCGTCCAGTCCTAAACAGCCGGGCATGATTGGATTTCCTTGAAAATGGCAAGGGAAGAACCACAGGTCTGGGTTGATGTCCAGTTCGGCAACAACATGCCCGTGGCCGTTCTCGCCGCCGTCGGCAGAGATTTCCGTGATCCGGTCCATCATCAGCATCGGCGGCAGGGGCAACTGGGCATTTCCCGGGCCAAACATTTCGCCGCGTGCACATTGCAACAGGCCTTCGTAGTCAATGCTGCTTGGTCTTTCGGTCATGCTCTGTGTTCTCCCGCGTATTAAAATTTGTAACGTCCCTAACATTTGCAGTTTCCGGCTTGCAATAGGCAACGTCAAGAGCTGGTGAAGCTCTGCGTGTCAGTTTTGGTTTGAATTTCTCTGAGTTCCGTACCATATTAGGGCTACATAGTGTGAATTGATGACATATCCAGAATGACCACAGACCCATTATCAAACAGTACAGACTGGCTTTTGTCTGGAAATGTTCGTCCAACGCGCCAGCGTCTGGCGCTGGCTGATCTGTTGGTCGGCGATGGCCAGCACCGACATGTTTGCGCCGAGAGCCTGCATGCCGCTGCGATCAAGGGTGAGGTCGCGGTGTCCCTGGCGACAGTCTATAATACTTTGCGGACGTTTAGCGATGCGGGATTGTTAAGCGAAGTGACCGTCGACGGTCAAAAGTCATATTTTGATACCCGTACCGACGAGCATCCGCATTACTATTGGGAAGACGATGCAACGCTGACCGACGCGCCAAGAAACGCGGCCATCGTTAGTCAGGTCGCGGCCGCACCCGAAGGGACAGAAGTGTCAAGAATTGACGTGGTTATTCGTCTGAAATCTAAAAATTGAAGACGTTTTATTAACTCTTTTACTTAACTTGGGCCCCCGGCATAACCCTACATTTCAGCCTATCAAGACGGTATCCTGCCTGAATTCTCGCCTTTTGACGTGTTGAAGCGGCCCTATTGCCGGGTTATGGCCGGTATTTCCAGAATTTGGACGTACTTATCCCGTGGGTGCCGGGTCCGGCAGGCCGTAGAGACGCAGGAATTTTGCGCCTTTTGCGATGTTATGGGCGATGGCGGCGAGGCCGTAAAAGGTCAGGTTTCTGGCCAGACCCATTAGACGCGTTCGAGCCAGTCCGTAGCGGGATTTATAGGTGGCGAAGGGGCGTTCGCCGCCGGAGCGCGTCACGGCTATCTCGTCGTTGCGGGCTGCATTCGCGTCCGACAGGGGATGGCCGCGATAGCCTTTGCGCTGCACCTGATCGTCAATGCCAAACCGATCGAGCTTTTGGCGTGTTTCCTTTGATGAATAGGCCGCGTCCGCATAAAGCGCCGCCTCGTCGCCCAGCAAAAGCGCGTCCCGTTCGGTGCTGTCATGGGCATTGCCCGGCGTGACGGTTTGGCGGTGGATGAAGCCGTCCTCGTCCACACCCGTATGTACTGAATAGCCATAGGTGGATTTCATATTGCCGCGACTGTCGGTCTTGACGTGCCAGCCAGCTTCGGGATCGCGCGTGGGCTTCTTGTCTGCGCCTTTACCGGGGCCGGATTGCGCGGCCTCGACCGGAGTGGCATCGATGATATTTATGCGCCCCTCCGTCATGATGATGTGTTTTGCTTCAAGCTGGCGGTTCACTTCGCCAAGCAAAGTCTCCCACAAATCGTGCTCGACCAGCTTTGCTCGAAAACGACCGATGGTGCTTGCATCCGGAACACTACCACCCAATTCGAGGTGGCAGAATTTCCTGAACAACAGATCGCGAAACAGGGTCTGGGCCAGTTCCACATCGCTGAGGCGATACCAGATGCCCAGCAGTGACGCGCGTAGCAAGGTCAGAAGTGGATAGCTCGGGCGGCCAGTCTTGCTGGCGTAAATTCCGGACATGATATGCTCGAGCTTTGCCCAATCCAACACGGCCTCAGCTCCGTCCAACCCTTGCAGGCTGCGATGCTCAAGATCGGGGCTGGTAACGAAGAGTTCGGGTTGAGTGGAAAACGGATTCTGCATGACCTCAAAATAGCAGAATTAAACCTTCAGCGGAATCCCAGACTTATGCGGAGGTCTCACTAAGATACTTTCATTTGACGAAATGTGTCACCAGAGACAGCTTCGGGCCGTAAGCGACCGAGGTAATTTTGGGCGGAATGCTGACTTTCGCTGCAGTTGCAAACTGTAAGGCGCGGTTTCCGTAAAGCAGCTCTCTGTCTGTGGTTAAGTCAAGGGTGTTAGGTTCCGTGTCTTCCGGGTCCGTGGTTCTCTACGAGGTCAGGGAGTATCCTGCCTCCTGATGGCGTACGGGACTGACCTGCCAAAATGTCATTCACGAGGTTGGGAGTTGCCCACCTCAGCCGCTTTGCTGGCTCGATCTGCCTGCGTCCCGGAGGACGTCGAACCTACCCCTTGTCTCTCGGGCAGGTATTCAAAATCTCAATCTCTCAGCTGGCACCCTCCATTCCAGGCTCAAACACAGTTTCGTTTCGCCAGAGGCAATGCATGATGACGGCAATTTTCCGAGAGGCGGCCACGGCTGCTTTCTTGTGCCCTTTGCGCTCGGCTAACTTTGTTGCCCAGTCTTTCAAACGAGATGGCTTTCTCGTGCAACTGATCAATGTTGACGCCGCTGAGTATAATAATCGGCGCATATCACAATCACCACATTTGGATATCTTACCCGACCAATCCACCTCGCCGGATTGATGGCGTTTTGGTGTGAGGCCAAGGAA
>CAXMUJ010000071.1:0-2870 GCA_964196455.1 uncultured Myxococcota bacterium
TTCTGGCCCTCGTTGGCTTGGCCGGTGGTGCGCTCTATACATTTTTGCTGGTCCCCGAGTCCGATATTGTTATGGCCGCCGCCAAGACAGCCGGTCCGGCGTTTGCTGGCTACTATTTCCCCAGCTATTGGGTAGAACGCCGACGTCAAACCCGCAAAGAAGAGCTGTTGCACGCCTTTCCCGATACGCTGGACCTAATGCTGGTCTGTATCGAGGCCGGACAGTCGCTGGACCAAACTATCCAGCGTGTGGCGCGTGAAAGCGCTCATTCCTATCCGACGTTGTCCGAGGAATTGACGATCGTCAGCAACGAAGTACGCGCCGGCAAAGACCGCGCCTCTGTGCTGCGTGATTTTGCCGAACGCACTGACGTGCCTGACATCAAAGCCTTTGTGTCCGTTCTGATCCAGTCTGCGATTTTCGGGACAACCATCGGCGAGGCCCTGCGGGTTTATGCAGATGAAATGCGCGACAAACGTGTGATGCGTGCCGAAGAAAAGGCGAACACCTTGCCGACGAAAATGACGCTGGCGACGATGATGTTTACTGTGCCACCTTTGTTGGTGATCCTTGTTGGGCCTTCGCTCTACGATATTGTTACCTACTTTAAAATTGGCTAATCACGGTAAAGTCTTATGCGTATCCGCAACCTCCTGACATGTGCTGCGTTGGTTTTGTTATCCGCCTGCGCGCCCCGACCCGGGCCGTTGGTCGAACAGTATCAAGGTTTGGCTGCGCCCGAAGGCACCGTTCATATAACCGAAGCCGTTGATGGATTGATCGTTGGACATCGCCTGATGGCCGCCGGTGAATACGAGGTCGCGCTCAAAGCCTATACCCGTGCGGCGGCCCAACACGGCATGACCATAGATGTTCTAAGCGCTATCGGATCGGCCAATCTGCGGCTGGGACGTTTGCGTCAGGCAGAAAAACTGCTGAAGCTGGCGACCAAAGAGGACGAAAAGTTTGTACCGGCGTGGAACAATCTGGGCGTTGTCTATGCCAGTCAGGGCCGAGACGGCGAGGCAGAGCGGGTATTTAGGTTGGCCTTTGCGCTGGATAGTGGCAATTCAGCCGAAATCCGCGCCAATCTGACCAAAGCTATCGCAAAATTGGACAACACACAGTATTCTATTACACAAGAAGACCCAAGAGAGTACGAGTTGGTGCGCCGCGGAAATGGCAGATACATGCTACTGTCGACGCCCGACGAATTGTAGAGCAGTAACGGGAAGGCAACCCATGCGTTTATCAGTTAAAGCAGCAGTAATGCTGTGCGGTCTTGTGGCCATTGCGGCCTGTGGAGACAAAGAAGAAGGCCAAGAGACCGAAAAGGCCATCATCGGTGTCGTCGACGAAAGCAACCTCAACGATATCATGTTGACGGTGGCCGATCCGGAAGAGGCTGTGAAGTATTTTGCAGACGCCTCGATCCAGGCCCCCGAGCGGATCGATCTGCGTCGTGGTCTGGCACTGTCACTGGTCCGCGCCAAGCGCCCCGCCGAAGCCAATACCGTCTGGGATGGCATTGTCGCCAGCGACAATGGCACCGACAAGGATCATCTGGATTACGCGGATAGTCTGATCCGGACCAACGAGTTTAAGTTGGCGGCAGCACAGTTAAACGCCGTACCACCAACAGTTGAAACCTATCAACGCTACCGACTGGAAGCGATCGTGGCTGACGCCGAGAAGAACTGGACCAAGGCCGACAGCTTCTATGAAACCGCGGCGGGGTTGACCACTCAACCAGCCGGCGTGTTGAACAATTGGGGTTATTCCAAGCTGACGCGAAGGAAGTATTCCGAGGCGGAAAAACTATTCTTGCGCGCGATTACCTACGATAAAACCCTGTTCACGGCCAAGAACAATCTGGTTCTGGCACGCGGGTCACAACGGAAATACAACCTGCCGATCATCCCGATGAGCGAGATTGAAAAGGCAGAGCTTTATTATACGCTGGCCTTGACTGCCGCCAAACAGGGCGACACCGATATTGCCCGGGGTCTGCTGGAAACCGCAATAGACACGCATCCACGCCACTTCAAAGAAGCGGTTGCCAGCTTGGAGAACCTGCAAGGTTCGGTCGTACGCTGACCCCTATGGAACCAGTCTGGGCGCTTGTTTTTTTGGCAGTAGTGACACCGTTTGCAGTGCTCTGTGCCGCGTATGATTTGACGCGAATGAAAATTCCCAACTGGGTGGTCGCGGGGCTGGCGCTAAGTTTTCTGGCCCTGTGCGCTTTTGCGTTTTCCCCGCCGGAAATCGGCCTTCGTCTGGTACAGGCCGCCGTCATGTTTGTGCTCGGCTTTTTGCTGAACACCTATCTGGGCGTGGGGGGTGGGGATGCAAAATTTGCCGCCGCAGCCGCAGCGTTTGTTGCGCCTGGTGACTATTGGCTTGTTCTGCAGATGTTGGCGGTATTGTCGCTGATCGCCGTATTTGGACACCGCCAACTGGGTCGTGTCGAGGCGCTGCGCGATATCACCCGAAACTGGGCCTCGTTTTCGACAGGGCGCAAGTTTCCCTTTGGCCTGCCGTTGGCGGCAACATTGCTGGGCTATCATTTGCTGCAGGCCTACCGGGCCTTTTAATTGTGCACGCGCCGGTACAGCACAAATAGATCGGTCCGGTCCATTTCGGTGAAATTATGCTGATCGTTGGCTTCTATTTCGGCCAGCATAACCCGTCTGGCAGTCATCCCGGAGGCGCCCAATACACAAAACGGCACCACCAAAAATTCTGCCTCGGCAAATCCGGTATCGCCGCCATAATACCACAACTGTCCATCGGTCAGCCGCTCGGTCCCACCGAAAAGCCAAAACAGTGGCAATGACGACGCGTGCAATACCTGCTTGCCGTGCACATCC
>CAXMUJ010000072.1:0-5625 GCA_964196455.1 uncultured Myxococcota bacterium
GACATCTTTACTCCAAACACAAAAAAACGGGCCAGCGCCCGTCGTATAATTTCCGATGGAAGTCTGGGGGTGGAAGCCAGTCTTGCCGCTGTTGAGACCCATATAGGCGGCTTGGTCGGATTGCGCAAGGCCCGAGTTCAATCGGCCGGATTGGGATTAAACCGGGGCGTTATAAATCCGACGCATGTCGGACACAGACGTTGTGATCAGCTCGGCCAAGGCCGCTTGGTCAATCCGGTCCAGCCGCGGGATATACAGGCAAGACACCGAATGGCGCAAATGGCCAATCCGGTCCAGCAGAGCGCCATAGCTTCCAAACCCGGGCATAATATAGACCGTCAGGGCTGTCTTGCGCGGGCTAAATCCGGTTAGCATCCAGCGCCCTGACCGACCACTTTTATAGGTGTAGTCATAAGCGCCATAGCCAATAATGCTGTCGCCCCAGATACGAGGCCGCAGATCCGTTGCGTTGTTAAACAGCCGCAGCAACACCCCAGCATCCTCGCGCCGTTTTGCCGGCGTTATCGTGTCCAGAAACGTACCAACATCCGCGTCGGTCTCTTTTGTTTTCAACTCGGCCATAGGGCAATCTATCAAATCTTGGACAAAACGCAAAACCTCAGAAACGGAGCAATAGGGCAATAGACACGGGATTGTCCCTATCCGGGCAAACTCTGGTCACAATTGGGCGCATAAGTAGGGGAGTATTGGTAGGGGATTAATGATTATGGACCGGCTGTCCGAGATGGAGGCCTTTGCGAGCGTTGTTGACAACGGGGGCTTCACTGAAGCTGCGCGCAAACTTGGTGTGTCGAAATCAGCAGTTTCAAAAGGAATATCGGCACTGGAAGAGCGGCTTGGCGCGCGTCTGCTGGAACGCACCACGCGGCGTGTTAGCCCGACCGAGATCGGCCTGGCCTATTACGATCGCGCCCGACAGGTTCTGGACGACGCACATTCCGCTGACGCCATGGTTACAGCGCTGCAATCAAGCCCGTCGGGAACTTTGCGATTGTCTGCATCGATCGATTTTGGCGCGCGGCAATTGCCCGGTGCGCTGGCCGGTTTACTGAAGACCTATCCGGATTTGAATGTGCACATGGTCGTCGACAACAGCACGGTTGACCTGCAATCAGAACGGTTTGATGCGGCATTGCGGATCGGCAACCTGGCCGACAGTTCGTTGCGCGCGCGCAAGCTGACGACAACCCAGATGGCGCTTGTAGCGTCTGCCGATTATTTGGCGGACTATGGTTATCCGGCGCGGATCGAAGATTTGACCCAGCATAATTTGCTGCACTACTCCACAGAACCGTCTGACACGTTTTGGCGCATCCAATCGCCCACGGGCGAACACCGTCAGGTGCGGGTTGGCGGGCGTTTGACGGTCAATGATGGCCTGTCCCTGCTGCGCGCAGCCGAGGCCGGGTTGGGGATTACCTATCTGCCGTGCTTTTTGTACCATCAAGCCGTGGCCGACGGCCGACTGACCAAGGTTTTGACGCATCTGCCGGTGGAAGAGCGCAATGTGCAGGTTGTCTATCAGCCCGGCCAGTTTGTTCAGCCAAAGTTAAGAAAATTCATTGATTATCTGGTTGAGTACTTCCGCCACAAAGGCAACGAGATCTGGTAGGCTATTGCGCCAAACCCCGTTTGATCCGGTAGTGGTACTGTCCAACATCGACAAGCCCCAAGCCGCGGTACAGGCTCAACGCGACCGTGTTTTCCGCTGTTGTGATGATGCCAAACTCTGTCGCACCCTGATTGCGTGACCAATCCAGAACCGCGCGCATAATATCTTTGCCGTACCCTTTGCCGCGATGCTCTTTTAGCACCTCGACAGCATGCGCCATGGCCAGGGTCTTGAACGCGGCGACAAAGGCCGTTGCCACAGGCAAGCCATCAACACTTAGCATGACATTGGCCCTTGGCAGTTCACACCGACGCATAATATCCAGCCGCCCCGCCTCGATGCCACCCAATGCCCACAGGCCCGTCATGGCCGCATCAGGTGCGTCGCGCCAAACGGCGGCGTGAACCGGTGGGTGCATTGGGAGCGTATCGATCTGCGCGCGCAACAGGACCACCGGATCGAGAACCTCAAATCCCAGTGTGTTTAATGTGTGGTCCAGTGCAGTATCTTGGGGGCGGATCATAAACAGGTCGGATTGGCCCATATCGCGCATAGTCTGCGATGCGACCGCGACATCAACCGCCCCAAGACTCGCGGCCAGTGTCGTCGAGGACGTCCGTTTGCCACCGCCACGCCCCTCGCGAAAAGTCCAGCCGTCCGATTGCCAAATGCGGTGCGCAGGCCACGTGGCGTCAATGGCGGCGAAAATATCGATGGGCTCCGGTTTGGTCATGCGGCGTTATCTCTGTTCGAACAATTCCAACAAGGCGGCAAACCCTTCGGCGACGCGATCAGGGTCGGCACCGCGTATAACCAGATTGGTACCATATGCTCCATTTTCGGTGAAAGGATAAGATCCTACAGACAGATCCGAGTACTTTGCCGCCAAAACACCCAAGGGCACGGCGACCTGACTTTCTTGCTGATCAACCCGCAGGCTGGCAGATGTTATCGCTGAACCCGCTTTCAGTTTGGGCAAAAGTCCGGCAACCATCGCCATGAAAACGCTGGGTACACCGGCCATGACATGCACGTTTTCCAAGGTAAAGCCGGGGGCCTTGGACACCGGATTGTCAATCAGGGTCGCGCCGTCGGGAATGCGGGACATGCGCAGGCGTGCCGGCGTCAGATCGGCCGCACCGTTGGCATAGTTTGTTGCCAGAACCGCGCGGGCGTCAGCGCGAATGTCTATCTGTCTGTCAAAGGCTGCGGCCATGCAGTCGGCGGTGATGTCGTCATGGGTGGGTCCAATTCCGCCGCTGGTGAAAACATAGGTATATTGGCGGCGCAGTGCGTTGACCGCCGAAATGATATGTGGCGCGTCGTCCGAGACCACGCGGACCTCTTTCAGATCGATGCCAATGGCAGTCAGTTCGGACGCAAGATGGCGGGTGTTGGTGTCTTGGGTGCGGCCCGACAAAATTTCGTCGCCGATGGCCAGCATTGCAGCGGTCGGGTTCGATTGGCTGTTCGGGGCTGTGCTCATCAAGATTGTCCTTTAAGTCATAACGGTTTAACGGGTTGGCATGGAATTCGAAAAAACTTTGATCCCCGCCCGCTTGATCCATAGATATAAACGTTTCCTCGCGGACGTCACGCTGGAAGATGGCCAGACGGTGACGGCGCATTGCGCCAACCCCGGATCAATGTTGGGGTTAAAAGACCCGGGCCTGCGCGTATGGCTGGAGCCCAACGACGATCCCAAGCGCAAACTGCGCTATAGCTGGAAGCTGGCAGAATTGCCAGACGGGCACTTGGTCGGGGTCGATACCGGCCTCGCCAACACGATCGTCGGCGCGGCGCTGCGCACAGACAGAATACCCGAACTGTCAGGCTTTGCTTCTGTCCGGTCAGAAGTAAAATACGGCACGCGAAGCCGTGTTGATTTTGTGCTGTCTTCGCCCGGGCACCGCGATACCTATGTCGAGGTCAAAAGCGCCACCTTGTCGCGGCAAGACGGTTTGGCCGAATTTCCCGACAGCGTGACGGCGCGCGGCACAAAACACTTGCGAGAGTTATCAAATATGGTGACAGCCGGCCATCGTGCGGTGATGTTTTATCTGGTTCAGCGCAGCGACGCCGACAGGTTCGATCTGGCGCGTGATCTCGATCCGCTTTATGCGGCAGGATTTCGCGACGCGCATGCGGCGGGGGTCGAGTGTCTGTGCTATCGCGCCGATATCTCGACCCGCGGTATCTCGGTCGGTGCGCGATTGCCCATTGACGCTCTGCGTGATATTTGATTGATCCGTTGGACGGGTGTATTGCACCCTTGAATGATACCAACCAAGCGCGACACAGGAACTGGAGTCCCACCGTGAAAGGCACATCACAACCCCGATTGAACCGGGACGGGATCACGATCCATAACCCAGATGAATTTGAAGGCATGCGCAAAGCAGGCCTGCTCGCCGCCGAGATTCTGGATATGATAGGCCCGTTTGTAAAGCCGGGCGTAACGACGGATTACCTCGATCAACTGTGTCACGATTATATGGTGGCCAACGGATCGGTTCCGGCAACGCTGGGGTACAAAGGCTATCCGAAGTCGTCCTGTATTTCGATCAACCATGTTGTGTGTCATGGTATCCCGTCAGATAAAAGACTGCGCGACGGCGACATTCTGAACATCGACGTGACCTGTATTCTGGACGGCTGGTTTGGCGATAATTCGCGCATGTATGTCGCCGGAAAACTTGCACGCAAGGCCGAGCGGTTGATCCAGATCACCTATGATGCGTTGATGTTGGGCATTGATGAAGTTCGGCCCGGCAACACCTTTGGTGATATCGGACACGCCATCCAGAGCTATGTTGAATCGCAACGCTGTTCGGTTGTGCGTGATTTTTGTGGGCACGGTCTTGGGCGGGTGTTCCATTCGCCACCAAATGTCTTGCATTATGGGCGCCCCGGTACCGGCCCGGTTCTTGAGGCCGGCATGTTCTTTACCATCGAACCAATGGTCAATCTGGGCCGACCGGAGACCAAAACACTGTCGGACGACTGGACGGCGGTCACCAAGGACCGGTCGCTGTCGGCTCAGTTCGAGCACTCGATCGGCGTTACTGACGATGGCTACGAGGTTTTCACCCTGTCACCTGCGAAAAAGTTTCATCCGACCTGGGATTGACCTAATCGCAAATTGAATATCCAGTAGCCAAGCAGCGTTTCGCGCGCTTTCTGGCATCCGAGATTTGTTTGGACGTTAGTGTTTTTTCAACAATTTCCTTGTTGCTCTGCGCTTTCTCATGCCCTTGTGATTGCGCGATATTGAACCAGATGTGGGACAGAATGCGATTGTCCTCAACGGTTTTTGATTGATAAAGATGATAGGCCAGTTGAAACTGGGCATCCATATCGCCATCTCGGGCCGCGATTGAGAAATAACGGCGCGCCTGTCCAATATCCTTGTTTACCAACGCGCCCTCTGCATAGAGAGCCCCCAGTATTAGCGCAGCTCTTGTATCGCCATCCGAGATTGCTTTCAAAAGCCAGTGAACTGCCTTTTTGCCGTCTTTTGCGATGCCATCGCCTTTCGTATAAAGAATTCCCAAATTCTTCGCCGCTCCCGGCACGTCCTGTTTGGCGGCCTCTACGTACCACTTGGCTGCTTTGATCGCGTCTGCCTCAACGCCTTCGCCCTTTTGGTATTTCACTGCCAGATTGTATTGCGCCTCAGCTATCCCTTTACGGGCTGCACGCCTGTACAAATCCACGGCTTTCGCGGGATCTTTCACAACCCCTTTACCCATGTCGTAGGCAAGGCCAAGATTGTACAGTGCTTCGGGCGTGTCGTCGGCCGCGGCCTTTTTGAACAGGTCCGCGGATCGGGGTTTGTCCTGCTCCAGACCCGCGCCCTCGACATAGTTGATGCCCAGATTGTTCTGCGCCGAGGTGTGGCCCTGTGCTGCTGCCTTTTGATACCACGCAGCAGAAACATCGACGTCTTTGGGCAGGCCGGTTCCTTTGGCATAGATCAGGCCAAGGTGGAA
>CAXMUJ010000073.1:0-1854 GCA_964196455.1 uncultured Myxococcota bacterium
TCTGTTGATCCCACCAGCTTCAGCTGGTGGTGGTTCAGTCTCGAGCTAGGTAAGGGCAATGGAGGTAATGCTGTGCGAATTTTAATGATTGGCGGCACGGCGCTCGTCGGCCCTCATGTAATACGCGAACTTCTAGCCGTACCAGATACACAAATTTGGACACTGACACGCTCGGGAAAACCCTATTTCTGCGAGGTGGGTCTACAAGGCGATAGAGACGATGAAGCCAGCGTCATCCGTGCGATTGAGTTTGCACGACCTGATGTTATTATCGACATGATCCCGTTTACTGCGACCAACGCGCAAACTCTGGTTTCAGCCACACGCAAGACGATGATTACTCCAAAGCTGGTGGCAATTTCGAGCATTGATGTCTACCGCGTCTTTGGTCGGCTGAACGGCACCGAGAAAGCGCCGTTTCAGCCATCGCCAATAGTGGAAGATATGGCGCTGCGATCAAAACTCGGTCCAGAAGGAGCGTCCTATGACAAGATCAGCGTTGAACGGATGCTTCGCGAGGGCTTTGCAAACGCTATTATCCTCAGATTACCCGCAACCTACGGTTGGCCAGATACTACCAGAGTTGAGGACTATCTCGACCAGATGCTCGATGGTGTGCCTGTGATGAAACTACCCGAGGAGCGCGCTACGTTTAGGTTTTCAAGATGCCTTCACAAGAATGCAGCATTCGCAGTCGCTTTGGCTGTTCGTTCGCCAATCATGGGGCATCGAACCTACAATGTCGCTGAAAGCACAGCTTTTACCGAACTTGAATGGGCACAGCGAATTGCCTCATTTTGCGGTTGGTCCGGAAAAATAGAAGTGACGCCTTGGAGTGAAGGTTCAGAAAATCCGCGCCAACAATTTGAGATAGCGACCCAAGCAATCCGTCAAGATCTTGGTTTCCACGAAAAATACGATGTTGTTGAAGGTCTGTCGGACACAGTCGCGTTCCACGCTTATAAGCGGCTCGGGAAGACGTACGAAAAGTACTATTGAAACGCTATTAACCTACAGCAAGGCTTGCCCTTCTTACGTATTTTCTACGATACCGCGCGAAACAAGGATGTCTCGCATCAGTTCGCTAGACGTCGGACATTCATTCAGATTGGACGAACGGCAACTTTGCGCCGCACAGCCGAGGATAATGCGAAACAACGGGACTGGCGGCACTGGCTTTGCCGTTGACTAATTTGCCAAGCGTCACAAAGCCAAAAATCATCGGACCGGGAGCCGCAAAGCGTCAATTTTGCTGTCTTGCGCAAAAAGCGCACGCCGCATCAGCGGTAAAATTCTGCCACATATTCCGATTTTGGTATGCCGGGCCAGTGGATTACCGCGGATTGAAAGGACGGGCGGGCAAACAGGCGCCGGGCATAGGCGGCAACATTTGGTCGCGCTGTCTGGTTCAGCGCATGACCACCGGTCCAACAGAACGCGATGCCGATCCATTGCATCCGAAACAGCGAAACGGCCCACATCACATCGGCCATGGTAAACTGATCACCGCAAACCCAGTTCCGCCCGTCGTCTAAAAGGTCGGCCAAAGGGTCGGCCAAACGGTCGTCCAGTGCGGCGACAATGCCCAGCATGTCGGCCAGCGCGTTTCGCATGTCGTCCGGTGTCGATACGAACTCTCGACCGGCGGCCTCTTTGGAAATTTTTGCGTCCAGCGCGGCAATCAGCAGGGGATCGTCACCCACAGCATCTTGGGCCAGCCTCAACTTTGCAATCTTGCGGTTATGAATATCCGCCATATTGCCACGCAACCGCTTGGGGCGAAAATCCCCGTCCGGATGGGCGCCGTAAAGCATCGCCACATGCGGCGAGCGGTCGACAATGCCAACTTCGGCG
>CAXMUJ010000074.1:0-15433 GCA_964196455.1 uncultured Myxococcota bacterium
CGTTCAACCGTTTGCCGGCAACAATCGCAGTTGTTACCAATATCGATCCCGAACATATGGAACACTATGGAACCTTTGATAATCTGCGCGATGCTTTTTATACATTTGTATCCAATATCCCGTTTTATGGTGTCGCGATCTGCAATACCGATCACCCCGAGGTCCAGTCACTTGTTGGCCGGATTGATGATCGCAAGGTGATTTCCTACGGATTTAACAAACAGGCCGATGTGCGTGCCGAAAACCTGACGTACAAAAATGGTTCGGCCTATTTTGATGTGGTTTTGCAAGCCGAAGACCAACGCATTGACAATGTCGTGCTGCCGATGCCGGGCGACCATAATGTGTCCAATGCGCTGGCTGCGATTGCGGTTTCGCGGCATCTGGGTTTGAAGAAACACGAAATCAGAGAAGCTTTGGCGGCGTTCAAGGGCGTAAAACGTCGCTTTACCCATGTGGCCGAAGTGGACGGTATTACGATCATTGATGACTATGCCCACCACCCCGTCGAGATATCTGCGGTGTTGCACGCCGCACGCAAGGCCACAGATGGCCGCGTGATCGCCGTGCACCAACCGCACAGGTACACCCGACTGCATGATCTGTTTGAGGACTTTTGCGCCTGTTTTAACGACGCCGATGTTGTCGGCATTTCCGACGTTTATTCCGCAGGCGAAGATCCAATTGCGGGCGCATCGCGCGATGATCTGGTTGCAGGATTGCGCAGCCACGGCCATCGCCACGCCGATGTGGTCGCAGACGAAGCAGGATTGTTGGCGTTCGTGCGTGAACACTGTCAGCCTGGTGATTTGTTGGTTTGCCTGGGCGCGGGTACAGTCAGCGCATGGGCGTATAACCTGCCCGGTGCAATGGCAAAATGACGGGGTCGGTGATCTCTGCCGCGGTCTGGATTGTCGTGGCGTCGATCATTGCTCTGCTGCCCTGGAAAATCCATTGGCGGGCGGCTGTGTTTTTGTTGATCCCGACTATCGTCATTATTATTCCGTGGTTGTTTATTCAAAACGGTGTTGTTGTTGGGACGGCTTTCGCAGTTGGATTTTGTTCGATCTTGCGATGGCCGCTGTACTATCTGACGAAAAACACGATCCGAAAAGCCAAAGTGATCTTGGGACGATGATGAAAAACCTGCCTTCTGTACGGGGTACTTTGACGCCGAACCGTCCGATGGCGGATTTGTCGTGGTTGCGCGTTGGCGGGCCCGCCGAAGTCCTGTTTCAACCTGCTGATCGCCACGATCTCCAAACTTTTCTAACAGTCTTGCCTGTTGATATTCCTGTGCTGCCGATCGGTGTCTGTTCCAATATGATTGTTCGTGATGGTGGCCTGCGCGGCATCGTTATCCGGTTGGGGCGCGGATTTAACGCAATAGAGGTTTTGAATGACACCGATGTGCGTGCCGGCGCCGGTGCCCTGGATGCCCATGTCGCCCGCAAAGCTGCTGTGGCCGGAATTGATCTGGCGTTTTTACGCACGATACCGGGTGCGATCGGCGGCGCTGCTAAAATGAATGCCGGGTGCTATGGCACCTACACGGCGGATGTCTTTGTCTCGGCCGAAGCCGTGATGCGAACCGGCGAGCTGGTGACGCTGTTGCCGCAAGATATGGGATTTTCCTATCGATCTACACATTTGCCCGACGGGATGGTTATTACCTCTGTGATCTTGCGCGGCGCGCCGGGGGGGGCCGAGGCTATCGAGGCAAAAATGTCAGATGCCCTGGAAAAACGTGCGGCAACCCAGCCGGTCAAGGATCGGTCTTGTGGATCAACCTTTCGCAATCCGGCCGGGTTCAGCAGCACCGGTCTGGCCGACGATGTCCATGACCTGAAGGCGTGGAAGGTCATCGACGATGCGGGATTGCGTGGTGCGACCCTGGGTGGGGCGCAAATGTCTGAAAAACATTCCAACTTTCTGATCAACACGGGTGGCGCAAGCGCCGCAGATTTGGAAAATTTGGGCGAAAGTGTCAGAAAGAGGGTTTTCGAACACAGTGGAATAGAGCTAGTGTGGGAAATTATGCGCGTGGGAGAACCCGGCGCAGATTAAGGGCAACAAAGTTGCCGATAAAAAGGCCGGAAAACGGCTAAGCGGTAAGAGGCGGGAATGTCGAGCAGGACAATCACCCGCGTAACAGTGTTAAAGGGTGGCCCATCAGCCGAGCGGGAGGTTTCGCTTGTGTCGGGCCGCGAAGTTGCATCTGCGTTGCGCGACGAGGGATACGAGGTCACAGAGCTGGACGCTGGTTCTTCGGTGTCTGCGGACCTGCAAGCTCTCAACCCCGATGTTGTGTTCAATGCGCTGCATGGGCGCTGGGGCGAAGATGGATGTATCCAGGGTGTGCTGGAATGGTTGCAAATTCCCTATACGCATTCTGGCGTCTATTCTTCAGCATTGGCAATGGACAAAGAACGTACCAAGGCTGCATTTCGCACTGCGGGTCTGCCTGTGGCTGACAGTATTTTAGTGCCGCGTGATCTGGCGCGAACCACGCATCCCATGGCGCCACCCTATGTGGTAAAACCTTATAACGAAGGCTCGTCTGTCGGGGTGTATCTGGTGGACAAAAATGCGAATGGTCCGGCAAAACTGGACGATGATATGCCCGAAATTGTGATGGTCGAGAAATTCATTCCGGGACGCGAACTGACAACAACGGTCATGGGCGACCGCGCACTGGGGGTCACAGATATTTATGCGGATGGCTGGTATGACTATGATGCGAAATATTCAGACGGTGGTTCGCGCCACGTTGTGCCTGCCGATATTCCACCCGAGATCTATACTGCCTGTCTGGATTATGCCCTGCGTGCGCACCGCGCATTGGGCTGTCGCGGTGTGTCGCGGACCGACTTTCGCTGGGACGACACGCAGGGGCTGGCGGGATTGATCCTGTTGGAAACCAATACCCAGCCCGGTATGACGCCGACCTCTTTGGCACCTGAACAGGCAGCCGTCGCGGGGGTGTCGTGGGGGCATTTCGTGCGTTGGATGGTCGAGGATGCGTCATGCGATCGTTGATGAAAAGCTCCAAACGACAAAAACCACGCCATGATCCGGCACCCAGCCGCATGTTGTATCGCTGGCACCGGATTTGGCTGACACCAGTGTACCGTAAACTGATTGGCTATGGCCTGCCGTTGGCGGTGTTGGCTCTTGTAGGCTACAGCCTGTGGACCGATCCCGATGTGCAAGACCAGATTGAAGCGAGCCTGAGCCGAGCCAAGGAAAGTGTTGAGAAACGCCCGGAATTTCAAGTACAAGCCATGCGCCTGGAAGGTGTTGATGCACATTTGGCCGGCAAAGTTCGCCAAGCGGCGGATCTGGACTTGCCGATCAGCTCATTCAAACTTGATCTGGACGCCGTGCGCGACCGGATCGAGGAAATAGACGCAATCAAAAAGGCGTCGCTGTTCGTGCGGGCCGGCGGTATCCTGGACGTTGTTGTTCAGGAACGTATACCGGCCGTGATATGGCGCGGGTCCAACCAGTTGGAAATACTGGACGAGGCTGGCGTTCTGGTTGGCTATATCGCCAATCGCTCTGTCCGGCCCGACTTACCCCTGATTGCGGGCGACGGCGTCGCACCACATATCTATCAGGCGCTTGAAATTCTGGCGGCTGCCGGACCGATTGCAGAACGGGTGCGCGGATTGGTGCGCGTCGGCGAGCGTCGTTGGGATTTGATTTTGGACCGTGGCCAGCGCGTATTGTTGCCGGAAAGCGACCCGATACCGGCGGTGGAATACGCCATGACGTTGCAGGCAGAACAAGATGTTCTGTCACGAGATATTATTGTGATGGATATGCGAGACACGCGTAGACCAATTTTGAGACTGTCTGAAGCCGCGCTGGATGATCGCCGCTTGCGACGGGCAATTGCCAAAGATGTGGATCTTGACCTATGACAACATTATACGACTCTCAGCGCAGTTTACGCCACAAGCGCCGTGCCGCCTTGCAACGCGGTGTGGTGGCCATTCTGGATATCGGCACCTCGAAAATTGCCTGCTTCGTTGTTCAGTTCGACCAATCGGTTCAGTCCCGGGCACAAGTCGGCAAGGGGGTCATCGCACGCCACGGCGCCTTTCGGGTTATTGGGGTTGCGACAACAAAATCACGCGGTGTGCGCTACGGCGAAATTGACGCGATGGAAGAAACCGAGCGTGCGGTACGCACCGCCGTTCAGGGCGCACAGAAAATGGCGAATACACGTGTGGACCACGTAATTGCTTGTTTCTCCGGTGCGGCACCACGGTCCTATGGCTTGACCGGTGAAGTATCGATCGACAATGGTACGGTCAGCGAACAAGACATCGGTCGGGCCCTGGCCGCGTGTGAGGTGCCCGAGTTTGGCAGCCATCGCGAAGCAATTCACGCGATGCCAATTAACTTTGCCCTGGACCACCGCACCGGCCTGTCTGATCCGCGTGGCCAAATCGGCAATAAATTGTCGGTTGATATGCACATGTTGACGGTAGACGCCCATGTGCTGGACAATTTGCTGGTCTGTATCAAGCGCTGTGATCTGGAACTGGCCGGTGTTGTGTCGTCGTCCTATGCCAGTGCGATTTCCTCGTTGGTTGAGGATGAACAGGAATTGGGTGCTGCCTGTATCGATTTCGGTGGTGGGGCCACTGGCGTGTCGGTCTTTTTCAAAAAGCACATGATTTTTGCCGACAGCGTGCGCATTGGCGGCGACCTTGTGACTTCGGACATTTCGCAAGGGCTGCAAATTCCAAGTGCCGTGGCCGAGCGTATGAAAACGCTGCACGGCGGCGTGATGGCCACTGGAATGGACGATCGCGAGATCCTGAACCTGCAAAGCGAAACCGGCGACTGGCACCACGATCAGCGCAAGATTAGCAGATCGGACTTGATCGGAATTATGCGCCCGCGCGTCGAAGAAATCCTCGAAGGCGCGCGCGCCCGACTTGACGCCGCCGGGTTCGAGTTTTTGCCAAGCCAACGGATCGTTCTGACCGGTGGTGGCAGCCAAATTCCGGGGTTGGAAGGATTGGCCAGCCGTATTCTGGGTCAGCAGGTGCGTTTGGGCCGGCCATTGCGCATTCAGGGCCTGCCGCAAGCCGCCACCGGACCGGCGTTTTCGTCGGCTGTCGGCTTGTCACTTTACGCCGCCCACCCGCAGGACGAATGTTGGGATTTCAACATTCCAAGCGAGCGTTTGGGCGGTCGCCCACTACGCCGAGCTGCACAGTGGTTTCGCGACAACTGGTAGTAATTCGGTGAGAATACACTACATTTGGACGTTTTTCCGCCGATATTGCAGGAAATATCATTTCAAATGACGATTTTTCGTGACGCCACCGAATCACTAAGTTAGACTGGACAGATAAAATTAAACGTGCCGCTTAAGCGGCCTAGCAGTAACGATATATATACAGGCGGACAGCACTATGACTTTGAACTTGCGGATGCCCGATGTGGCGGATCTGAAGCCCCGTATCACCGTTTTTGGTGTCGGTGGAGCAGGCGGTAATGCGGTAAACAACATGATCGAACAGGACCTCGAAGGGGTCGAGTTTGTTGTTGCCAATACCGATGCACAGGCATTGCAGCAAAGCAAGTCATCCTGTCGTATTCAGCTTGGTGAAAAGGTCACAGAAGGTCTGGGCGCCGGCGCGAAACCGACGGTTGGTGCCGCGGCCGCCGAAGAGAGTATTGACGCAATTGTCGACTGTCTGGCAGGCAGCCACATGTGCTTTATCACCGCCGGTATGGGTGGAGGCACCGGAACCGGCGCCGCACCGATCATCGCGCAAACCGCCCGCGAGTTGGGAATTCTGACTGTTGGAGTTGTGACCAAGCCGTTCCAGTTCGAAGGCGGCAAACGTATGCGTCAGGCCGAAGACGGTGTTGAAGCCCTGCAAAAAGTTGTTGATACTTTGATCATCATTCCGAACCAGAACCTGTTTCGGATCGCCAATGAGAAAACCACATTTACCGAGGCATTCGCCTTGGCCGATGACGTGTTGTACCAGGGCACCAAGGGCGTAACTGACTTGATGGTTCGCCCGGGCCTGATCAACCTCGACTTTGCCGATATTCGGGCTGTTATGGACGAAATGGGCAAGGCGATGATGGGAACCGGCGAAGCGACCGGCGAAGATCGCGCCATTCAGGCCGCTGAAAAGGCAATAGCCAACCCGCTGTTGGACGAGATTTCTCTGGAAGGCGCGCGTGGCGTTCTGATTAATATCACAGGCGGCCACGACCTGACATTGTTCGAACTTGACGAAGCTGCAAACCGCATTCGCGAAAAAGTCGATCCAGAAGCCAACATTATCGTTGGGTCTACGCTGGATACCGGTTTGGACGGTGCAATGCGCGTCTCTGTTGTTGCGACGGGTATCGATGTCTCTGACCGCGATGCCATTATGCCGGTTCCGCGTCGTCCGATGAAAACACCATTACCGCTCAGCACCGCTGATCTGGCTCCCGTTGAACAGCACGTGTCCGACGAGACTACAGCCCAGCCGGCCACTGACGACCCACAGCCCGGAGTTATGGATACGCCTGCAGAAGAGGTCGCTGCAACTGCCGCACCCGACGCATCGGGCGCCACTCCTGCGCAGGAACCGACGTTGTTTGACGACGTCGCGCGGCCTACAAGTTCTACACTGCCCGCTGCAAGCATTCCTGCTGATGATCTGCCTCCTCCGGCCTATCGTCCGACGGAGCGTACTGTTCAGCCTGCACCAGCGGCAGTACGGGCCAACCCGAACGCCGAAACTCTGGCGCGACTGCACGCAGCTGTGAGCAAAGTTCCTCAGGCTGCTGATTCCGGATTTCAACGCCCGGCCACGCGTGCAGAGGCACGCGTAGAAGAAGAAAAGCCAACCGGTTTTCGTCTAAAGAACATGATTTCCAAAATGACTGGTCAGCGGAGCGACCGGTTCGAAGAGTTGGCCGAAGCGCGCAAACAACCTGCTGTGAACCATCATAACTTTGACCGCACAGAACCGGAAGCAAGCGAAGACGATGGCGAGAATGTTGAAATTCCCGCATTTCTACGGCGCCAAGCAAATTGATTTTGCAGACATTCACGAAAAAAGGCGCGGATTTCCGCGCCTTTTTTCGTGAACAGTCCGAATGTTACAAGGATTGTTGTAAACAGTCACAAAGCGTGAATTGCTGAGTTTCGCGGTTTTTTGTACCTAGAATACAGAGGTCCAATCCGAAAGAGGCTCAACGTGCAAACGACGATCAGCAAGGCAGTGACAATAACTGGCAAAGGGCTGCATTCCGGTGCTCCTGCGGTGCTGCGTATTTTGCCTGCTTCTGCCAATTATGGTATATGGTTTCGCCGCGTTGATCTGACCGAACAGGACAATCTGATCCCGGCGCTGTATGATTATGTGAATGACACGCGTCTGTGTACTCGCATCGCCAATGATGCCGGCGCTGAAGTTTCCACGATCGAGCATTTGATGGCCGCTTTGGCGGGCACTGGTATTCACAATGCCATGATCGAAATTAATGGTCCCGAAGTCCCAATTATGGATGGCAGCTCCGAAGCTTTCGTTGCCGCGATCATGGCTGCGGGCCTTCAAGAACTGGCGACGCCGGTCCGCGCGATCCGTATCCTCAAGGATGTGGTTCTGAAAATCGACGATGTCGAAGTGTCCCTGTCCCCTGCGGAAATGATGGAAATCGACTTTGCGATTGATTTTGACGACCAAGCGATTGGGGTTCAGCACAAAGCTTTGAATATGGCGAACGGGTCCTTCATCCGCGAGCTTAGCGATTGCCGGACTTTTTGTTTGAACCGTGATGTTCAACAAATGAAATCTCTGGGTTTGGCGCAGGGTGGCGGTTTGGAAAATGCAATTGTTGTTGATAATGGCAAAGTTCTAAACCCCGAAGGTTTCCGCCGGGACGACGAATGTGTACGGCACAAGATGTTGGATGCAGTGGGTGATTTGTATCTTGCGGGTGCACCGATCCTGGGGCGCTATGTTGCCAACCGTGGCGGTCACCGCATGACCAACCTGTTGTTGCGCGAACTGTTTTCGCGCCCCGACAGCTGGGAAATGGTAGAATGTAGCCCCGTGCAAAATGATACTTTGCCGGGCGCGCATATCCAAGCCTCCGATTTGTATCGTTCAGCGGCCTGAACCAGCGGTCTGAACCGGAAATTTTCTGTTCAACGCGATCATGTGTCAATAAGCGCTTGATTCCGTTTTTCCTTTCTCCAAAATGTGTTAAGACCTGAGGCACCCGCCAGTTGGGCGCGACAATGGAAGATTCGACGGACACAGTATGGCGGTTTGGCACACAAAAATAGTATTGAGCGGGTTAGCAGTTGTTTTGTTGACCATTGCCGGATGTTCGGGCTTTGGCGCAGGCTCAAGTGCAGGCTCCAGTGCGGGTGGCGGCGGGTCAAGTTTCTTTGGCTTTGGTGGGCCCGAGGAAGTTCCCCTGGATCAACAACCGCCTGAACAAATTTTTAACAGCGCCGAGCTGGAACTGGAAGACGGCGACGCCGAGAAAGCCGCCGCGCTGTTTTCAGAAGTAGAGCGGCTGTACCCGTATTCGGAATGGGCGCAACGGGCGTCGATCATGTCGGCCTTTGCCTATCACAACGCCGGAGATTACGAGCAAAGCCGATCCACCGCGCAGCGGTATCTAGATTTCTATCCAGCATCCGAAGATGCAGCCTATGCGCAATATATCATCGCACTAAGCTTTTATGACCAGATTGACGATGTTGGACGCGATCAGGGAGTGACGTTTCAAGCGCTGCAAGCCCTGCGCACAACAGTAGAGCGCTATCCTGACAGCGATTACTCTAACTCGGCACTTCTAAAGTTTGACTTGGCGCTGGATCATCTGGCGGCAAAAGAAATGGAAATTGGCCGATTTTACCTCAAGCAGGGCTATTATTCTGCGGCGCTCAACCGGTTCCGGGTTGTGGTCGAGGATTTTCAAACCACGACTCACACAGCCGAGGCGCTGCACCGGTTGGTTGAATCCTATTTATCACTGGGCTTGAATAAAGATGCCCAAACAGCAGGCGCGATTTTGGGCCATAACTTTCAAAGCACCGAATGGTATCATGACAGCTATGTCTTGCTGACCGGCCGCGGTATCTCGATCGAAGAGGCGGATACCAAGGGCAATGGTTGGCTGACACGGATTTATCGTCGTGTTCTTCGGGGTGACTGGATCTAGTCGGAGAAGCCATGCTGCGCGGTCTCGACATTCAAAACATGCTGTTGATTGACCAGCTGCAACTGGAATTTCAACCTGGCCTGAATGTGCTGACCGGCGAGACCGGTGCCGGCAAATCTATCTTGCTCGACAGTTTGGGATTTGTGCTGGGTTGGCGCGGGCGTGCCGATCTGGTGCGCACAGGCGCGGATCAAGGCGTGGTCACTGCGTGGTTTGATCTGGTCGCGGATCATCCGGCGCGACCGGTTTTGGAGCAGGCTGGATTTACACCGGTGGACGAACTGGTTCTACGTCGGACAAATACACCTGACGGTCGCAAGCAGGCCTTTGTCAATGACCGCCGCTGTTCGGGAGAGCTTTTGCGTGCCCTGTCCGAGACGCTGGTCGAATTGCACGGTCAACATGACGATCGGGGCTTGTTGGACGCCAAAGGTCATCGCGCGCTGTTGGACGAATTTTCCAATGTTGACTTGGTGCGTCTGCGGGCGGCGTGGCGCGATTTGACTGCGGCCAACAAGGACCTGTCAAACGCGAGGCAAGCGCTTGAAAATGCAGAGAAAGACGTGGATTTTTTGCGCCACGCGCTTGCCGAGCTAGACCAGTTGTCACCGGGCGAAGGTGAAGAGAAAGCATTGGATATTCAACGTCGCCTGATGCAATCCGCCGGTAAAATCCGCGAGGAAATTGCCAAGGCAGCGGCGGCCATTGGTCCAAACGGTGCCGACGGTCGGATCACCGACGCATTGCGGTGGTTGGATGATGTGGCCGAACATGCCGAGGGCCGTTTGGACGCGCCTTTGTCCGGATTGGGTCGCGCATTGTCGGAATTGGCAGAGGCGCAAGCAGGGGTCGAGGATTGTTTGTCGGCGTTGGATTTTAATCCTCTGGATTTGGAAATTTTGGAAGAGCGGCTGTTTGCTATCCGTGATTTGGCCCGCAAACATACCGTGTTGCCCGATGATTTACCTGCGTTGGCCGAGGATATGCGGGTACGCCTGAACGCTATTGATACCGGTGCTGATCACATAAGAACCCTAGAGGCGGCCCGCGATTTGGCGCAGGCAACTTTTGATCAATTGGCCAATAGTGTATCGCAGAAACGCAAGGCGGGGGCGAAAAAACTGGACAAGGCAATGGCCGCCGAGCTGGCGCCTTTGAAGATGGAGCGGGCGGTGTTTACCATCACAGTCAGCCCATGCGATGCCTCTGGCGTGGGAATTGACCGGGTTGCATTTGAGGTGGCCACCAACCCTGGTGCGCCGGCCGGTCCGATCGAAAAAATTGCCTCGGGTGGCGAGCTGTCGCGATTTTTGTTGGCGCTCAAAGTCTGTTTGACCGCACAAGCGCACGGATTGACGCTGATCTTCGACGAAATTGACCGAGGCGTCGGAGGGGCAACGGCAGATGCGGTCGGCAAACGTCTGTCGGCGTTGGCGTCGTCGGCGCAGATTTTGGTGGTCACGCATTCGCCGCAGGTTGCAGCCAAAGGCGATCACCAATGGCGGGTCGCAAAATCGGTCACCAAGGATGTGACAACCAGCACGGTGCAAAAACTGTCAACCGCCGACCGCACAGACGAGATCGCGCGCATGTTGTCCGGCGAGGTCATCACCACCGAAGCGCGTGCCGCAGCCGAGGCGTTATTGCGCGGCTAGGCCTTTGGTCCGAGGATTTCTGCTTGTGTCCGGCAACAGGATTTGCATCATGGGCCAATGCCCGCAAACATCCCCGACCAATGCTGGCGGGGATATGAACCGGATCAAACAAGGTTGGGCCCACCGCTAATGTCGCAGGATAACACGCCAGAACAAACGCGCCGGGCTCGATTGACTGTCAGGCTCCAGCACATACGCAAGCAAGGTGTGTCGCAGGTACAGTTCTGGTTTATCGCGCTTTTGATCGGTGTAGTCGCAGGCTTTGCGACGCTTGGGTTTCGGCTGGCGATCAGCTGGCTGCAAGCAAAAATATATGGGGCTGACGATGTGATGCTGGCGTCAGCTGCGCGGGATTTACCGTGGTATCTGGTGTTTATTATTCCGGTGATCGGCGGTCTGGTCGTTGGCTTGATCCTGTCAAAGTTTACGCCCGATGGGCGGGCCCGTTCTGTGGCCGATGTCATCGAGGGATCGGCGCTGCGCGATGGTCGGGTCGAAGGCCGGGCCGGGCTTGCGTCCACTTTGGCATCGCTGGTCACCCTATCCACGGGGGGATCTACCGGTCGAGAAGGACCAGTGGTGCATCTGGGCGCCGTAATTTCGAGCAAGATCAGCGGCTTTATCAGGGCAGACGGGATCACCGCGCGCGAGTTGTTGGGCTGTGCGGTTGCGGCGGCGGTTTCGGCGTCGTTCAACGCACCAATTGCCGGCTCGTTGTTTGCGCTCGAGGTTGTCTTGCGGCATTTTGCGGTGCGTGCCTTTGCGCCCATCACTATTGCGGCCGTGGCTGGAACTGTTGTCAGCCGGCTTGAATTTGGCAATATCACCGAGTTTGCTTTGCCAAAACATTCGCCGGAATTCTATACCGAGCTGCCTGCGTTTGTCCTGTTGGGGCTGGTTTGTGGTCTGGTTGCGGTGGCGATGATGAAGGCGATTTTCTATGCCGAGGATATTGGCGACAAGGTGCAGAAAAAATTGAAAATTCCCAATGCCTTACGCCCCATGGCGGCCGGTGCCATCCTTGGTGTAACGGCGGTATTCTTTCCTCATATAATCGGTGTGGGTTATGAAACAACGACCCTTGCCTTGACCGGTCAATTGCTATTTTGGAACGCTGTGGTTTTTGCCGCGGTCAAGGTTTTTGCCGTCTGCGTGACCTTTGCCGGTCGCATGGGCGGAGGTGTTTTCAGTCCGGCGTTGATGATGGGCGCGCTGACTGGGCTGGCCTTTGGCTGGGTTGCCTCCGCAATATTTCCGTCGGTGCAGGGGGATCAGACGCTCTATGCTTTGGCAGGCATGGGCGCATTGGCCGCCGCTGTGTTGGGGGCTCCGATTTCGACCACGCTGATCGTGTTCGAGATGACCGGCGACTGGCAGGCCGGGCTGGCGGTAATGGTCGCGGTTTCAGTGTCCAGCCTATTGGCAAGCCGCATGGTTAGCCGGTCGTTCTTTCTGACCCAACTGGCGCGGCGCAACATCAAATTGGCGGAAGGCCCGCAAGCCTATCTACGCTCGCTGTTTTCGGTCACGCATCTGATGCGAGAAATCGAGACTGCTAAACTGCGCAAGCTCAAGAAGCTGGACAAGATGGTGGCCAAGGGCATATTTGTCTGGTCCGACTGTACGTTGGAACATGCAATGCCGCTATTTCAGGCGTCGAGTGCGAAATACATGCCTGTCGCCCGGCGCGCTGACGACGATGGAACGACACCGGAAATTATCGGTGTGTTGCACTTGGTGGATGCGCTGAAATCAATGAATCGCGCTTTTGCAGAAGTTGCCCGCGAAGAACATTCCTAAAACCGTTGGCTATCCCAACAAGGGGCGGCAGGCGGTTTCGAGCCATGTTCCTGTGCCGCTGTCGCACAGCGGTGTTAACGTTTCAACGATGCGTTTGTGATAGCCGTTGAGCCAGTTAATTTCCGCCGTGGTTAGCATTTCCGTCTGGATCATCCGCCGGTCAATGGGCGCAAGGGTCAAGGTTTCAAATTGGTTCATTTTACGCGCGTCTGCGCCGTCAATTTCCGGCGCTGGTTGTACAACGACCAGGTTTTCGATCCGTATACCAAAGGCCCCGGTGCGATAATATCCCGGCTCGTTGGACAAGATCATCCCGGGCAAGAGCACTTGATCAGAGAGCCGGCTAATCCGCTGTGGACCTTCGTGGACTGACAGAAACGCGCCCACCCCGTGACCTGTGCCGTGGTCAAAGTCCAAACCGGCGGACCACAAGGGGGCACGGGCAAAACTGTCGATGAACATTCCAGACAAACTGTCGGGAAAGCGCAGGTCCGATATGGCTATCATTCCCTTGAGCACCAATGTGAAAGCACGCTTGGCGTCCGGTGACACATCCCCCACGGCCAGCGTTCGGGTGATGTCCGTTGTGCCGTCTGCATATTGCGCACCGCTGTCGACTAACAGGACATCACCGCTGCCAATCTGGCGGTTGGTGTCGTGGGTCACGCGGTAATGAACAATCGCGCCGTTCGGGCCAGAGCCACATATAGTGTCAAAGGAAATATCGCGCAACTGATTGGTATCGCGGCGAAAATCCTCGAGACGCGTCACGACGTCTATTTCGCTCAAAGACCCTGTCGCTGCAGTTTCATCAATCCAGGCCAGAAAACGAGCCATGGCAACGCCGTCGCGGATATGTGCAGCGCGCGCGCCTGCGACCTCGGCTTCGGACTTGCAAGCCTTGGGCAGGATAACTGGGTCTATATCATAAGAAATGTCGACGTTTGCGTCCAACAGAATACGGGTTACAGCCGCGGGTGCGCTGTCTTTGTCCACGCGCACTGTGCCGGTCAAATTACCAAGGGCCGAGGTGAACTCGGTCTCGGTGCGGACAGTGATCTCGGCGCCCAAATGCTCCAAAAGCCGATCATCTATTTTGTCAGGGTGCAAGAACAGGTCCAGCCCGCCGGTGTCGTGCAGAATGGCAAAACACAAGGTAACTGGAATGCGGTCGATGTCGCCGCCACGCGTATTCAAAAGCCAGGCAATACTGTCGGGCAGGGTCAGGACGACCGCGTTTTGTCCCGCTTTGGTCAGTGCCTGCGCGGTGGACTTCAACTTTTCAAGATGTGGGGCGCCCGCCAGCGCGACAGGATGCGAAACCATTTTGGCGCGTGGTTGCGGCGGCTGGTCTGGCCAAATCGCATCTATCAGGTTGGGGCAGGGTTGCAGAGTGATACCGCTGTCGCCCAGCTCTTCTTGGACTTTGTCCAGCGATCCTTGTGTGTGCAGCCAAGGATCATAGCCAATCCGGCCACCGTTGGGCAGGTTTTCGATCAACCAGTGCGCCGGCTTTACTTCGGGCCAATGTACAGGGGTGAAATGCGCAGGGTCGACCTGATCCTGGATCTGCAAGCGATAGCGCCCGTCGATGAACACACCGGCAACTTCCGTCAGAGCGATGCAAAAACCGGCCGAGCCGGTAAAGCCGGTTAACCACGACAGGCGTTCATCATGATCACAGACATATTCGCCTTGGTGGGCGTCTGCGCGGGGCACCCAAAACCCGTCCAGACCGGTGCGGCTCATTTCGGATCGCAACGCCGCCAGCCGGGGCCCGCCGTTGGCCGGATCGGATGTGGCGTCGAAGCTTTGAAACATTAACGCCGCCGCCGGAACTTGTTGCGGTGGTTGTTGCGACTGCTGGTGTCGAACAGGGACGCCAATTGTTCGGTCATCGCACCGGCCAGTTGTTCCAGATCGGTGATTGTGACTGCGCGTTCATAGTACCGCGTGACATCGTGACCGATACCAATGGCTGTCAACTCGACCAGCTTGCGATTTTCGATCATGGCGATCACATCGCGCAGGTGTTTTTCCAGATAGCTGGCAGAGTTCACCGACAAGGTGCTGTCGTCCACAGGTGCGCCGTCGGAAATAACCATCAGGATGCGACGGGCCTCGGGTCGTGCCAACATCCGTCGGTGCGCCCATTCCAGTGCCTCGCCGTCGATGTTTTCTTTCAGCAGGCCTTCTTTCATCATCAGGCCCAGATTAGGCCGTGTGCGCCGCCAAGGCGCGTCGGCGCTCTTGTAAACGATGTGCCTCAGGTCATTCAGGCGACCGGGGTTTGGATCACGTCCGGCAGCCAGCCATTCCTCGCGGCTTTTGCCGCCTTTCCACGCGCGGGTGGTAAAGCCCAGAACTTCGCATTTGACCTGACAGCGTTCCAGCGTGCGGGCCAAAACGTCGGCACAGCCGGCAGCAATGGATATCGGACGGCCCCGCATGGAGCCGGAATTGTCCAATAACAAAGTCACAATCGTGTCGCGAAACTCGGTGTCCTGTTCGACCTTGAACGAAAGCGGTGTGGTGGGATTGGCGACCACACGGGCTAGGCGTCCAGCGTCCAGCATGCCCTCTTCCATATCGAACTGCCAACTGCGATTTTGTTGCGCCTGCAGACGACGTTGTAGTTTATTGGCCAGTCGGGATACCGCACCCTTCAGCGGTTCCAGTTGTTGGTCCAGATAGGACCGCAGGCGTTCCAGCTCTGCCGGTTCTGCCAAGTCCTCTGCCATGATCTCTTCGTCGTGGTCGGTGGT
>CAXMUJ010000075.1:0-1523 GCA_964196455.1 uncultured Myxococcota bacterium
CTGACATTTATGTCTTGCAACAACTGCCCCTCAACCTGCGAAACCATCTGGTGGACGGTTGTATACGTCTCAACATTGAACAATTGCGGAACTTTAACGGAGCCTATTTCACAAACGCGACTAAGGTCATTGCGCAGCAAATCAACGATCATCAGGTTCTCGGCGCGGTTCTTTTGGTCTTTGGCCAAAGTTTCGGCCAACGCACGGTCCGCTATCGGGTCCGCATCCCGCGGGGCGGTGCCCTTCATTGGACGCGTCGAAATCGCACCGGACGCCGCGATTTCAAAAAACAATTCCGGCGAACGTGACAGAATTTTAAGGCCGCCCCCAAAATCAAGGTACGCCCCGTATGGTGTCGCCTGATGTTCAAGCAATGCGGAATAAAGCTCAAGCACATCGCCCTTCAATTCACCATCCAACGGTAGCGTTAAATTGGCCTGATAGAAATCACCACGTCGTATACACCGCGCGACAACCTCATATGCTTTTGCATATTGCTCCATGCTCCACCTCGGTCGCAAGGCGGTCAGCGATGCGTTCGGCGTTGGCAGGTCTGCCGCTGGAACGGGGCCATCAAACACGCCAAATTGCAACAAAGGCACCAGCCGGTTGTCTGGCATCAAACCTGACAGCTTTGGCTCTAATGCATAGCCAAGCTCGTAACTGGCGTATCCTGCAAGCCACGCGCCACTGCGCCGGGCGGCCTCCATTTCAGCCAGAACCTGTGGCACTTCTTCGGGGCTTTGCGCACACAAAACGGCTGAGGCACCGGAAAACTCTTCCGGAACACCCGATGGGCCTTTGTCAAATCGAATGTACGGTGTGCTCACGACAGTCCTTTTGCGAATTTTGTAATCGGCGTCGGTGTAGCGGGTATTCAGTGCCGCGACCATTCCGATTACGACACATATATCGGAATTTTACGCTGCTTCCAGTCGAATTTTCCGCCCGCATGGGGTTGCACGAACCGCCCTACGGACTATAACCGCCCCAATTTGCATCTCGCAGACGAATCCCTCCCTGCCTACGCGCCAGCGTAAGCGGCCAAAACGCGCGGAACCGGCATGCCTAAAAGAACTGACATCTCCTCCATCATGATTATTGGCGCTGGCCCTATTATTATCGGCCAAGCCTGCGAGTTCGATTATTCCGGCGCGCAAGCGTGTAAAGCCCTGAAGGAAGAAGGTTACCGCGTGATCCTGGTGAACTCGAACCCAGCCACAATCATGACCGATCCGGACATGGCGGATGCAACATATGTTGAACCTATCACCCCCGAAGTCGTCGCCAAGATTATCGAAAAAGAGCGCCCAGATGCGTTGCTACCAACCATGGGCGGCCAGACAGGTCTGAACACAGCACTGGCGCTGGACGATATGGGCGTGCTTGCCAAATTCGGTGTCGAGATGATCGGCGCGGACCGTAAAGCCATCGAAATGGCCGAAGATCGGAAATTATTCCGCGAAGCGATGGATCGTTTGGGCATTGAAAGCCCGCGTGCCACGATTGCTGAATCGATGGAA
>CAXMUJ010000076.1:0-8477 GCA_964196455.1 uncultured Myxococcota bacterium
TGATTCTGGTTCCGGCGTTTACCGGATTGGGAGCGCCGTATTGGAATGCGGAATGTCGTGGTGCGATTTATGGATTGACGCGCAATTCCGGTCCGGCCGAGCTATCTCGGGCTGCGCTGGAATGTGTCGGCTTTCAAACGCGCGACTTGTTGGATGCCATGCGGGCCGATTGGGCGGCCAAAGGCGACGACGCCGTGTTGCGGGTTGACGGCGGGATGAGCGCCAGCAACTGGACGATGCAATTCCTGTCGGATATTATCGGCGCTGCCGTTGACCGACCTGCGGTGCTTGAGACCACCGCGCTGGGTGCGGCTTGGTTGGCCGGTATGCGTGCCGGCATTTACCCCAAAAAAGAAGAGTTTGCAGCCAGTTGGCGCAGCGAGCGTCAATTTGTGCCAAGCTTGGCACCTGCGATCCGAGAAGCCCGTGTATTGGCCTGGAAACGCGCTGTAAAGGCAACTTTGAGCGTGTAGCACTTGAAGTTCCGACCTATTTAGGCCAGTGATTAGGCCAGTGAATGGCGCGCGCCGCATGCCCCGTTCAACACATTTGCATTTAAGGATCGCCATGACATCTGACTGGAAAACTTTTCGACAATTTCTTATCGAGGAACAAACCAACCACCTGCTGGATGGCGATCTGATATTTCTGCTGGAGGACATTGCGACCGCCTGCAGGATCGTCTCTAATTCTGTGCGCAGCGGTGCATTTTCCAATTCCCTGGGTGCAACAAATTCGACAAATGTTCAGGGCGAAACCCAAAAGCAGCTGGATGTCATCGCCAATGATGTTTTTGTCGAGCATTGTTCCAACAGCCCGCGTGTGGCCGCACTGGTATCCGAAGAGGTGGACGAGGTTTACTGGTTGAAAGATGATCCGCGTCCGGGCGATTATCTGGTGTATTTCGACCCGCTTGACGGCTCGTCCAATCTGGACGTGATCCTGTCTGTTGGCTCGATCTTTTCGGTGGTTCAGATCACCAACAAAATTGACCCGACCGACGACCGCTCTGTGCTCAAGTCTGGCACAAAACAAATCTGTGCCGGCTATGCGATCTATGGACCGTCCACCGCATTGGTGATCACAACCGGCAATGGTGTAAACGGATTTACCCACCAAATGGGTACCGGCGAGTTTCGCCTGACCTATCCCGAAATGCGGGTTCCCGAACAAACCTCGGAATTTGCGATCAATGCCTCGCGCTATAAAATGTGGGACGCGCCTGTTCAGCGGTATTTTGATGAATGTATAGCCGGCAGTGACGGGCCACGGGGCCGCGCATTCAACATGCGCTGGACCGCATCAATGGTGGCCGATGTCCACCGAATTTTAACACGAGGCGGGGTGTTTTTGTATCCAAAAGACACTGGCAACGCCAAAGCTGGCGGCAAGCTCCGGCTGATGTACGAAGCGAACCCGATGGCAATGTTGGTTGAACAGGCGGGGGGTGCTGCGACCACCGGAGTTGGCCGAATTCTGGAAGTGGAGCCAACCACGCACCACCAAAGAGTTGCGGTGGTTTTGGGGTCCAAGGACGAAGTTGCCCTAATCGACAGTTATCACACCGGTGGCTGATCATTGTGTCGCCGGGTTTGGGACAGATTTTTCAGCGTGCGTCAATCGCATGGGTCAAAACTGAACCCAACTCAAAACACTTTTCCTTAGGCCCGGTGGCCGAATTGCTTTTGGCGGTGTTCTGGGGGACCGGCAATGGGCTGTCACCGTCCGAGATAATCCAGTCCGCAGCGGCCTGACCGAACACGGTTCCTGGTGATATCCCGCGCCCGCTATAGCCAAAGATTGACAAGGCTTTGGGCCCTAAGTTGACGATCTTGGGCAGGTAAGTATCGGAAACGGCGACACGGCCGGTCCAACCGAACTCGAAGTTGACGGCCGCCAAGTGTGGAAACAGAGAGACCATTTTGCGCTTGGCCCAGTTTCGGTGGATGCGCCCGCCGAACCCGTCCAGATTGCCGATTGCCCCGATCAATAGCCTGCGTTCGGAATTTAGCCTGAAAGAGGTCATAACAGAGGCCGTGTCCCAACAACCCTCGCCACCGGGCAAGATTTTTTCGCTTTGATCTGTATTCAGGTGTTGGGTTGCAAGTTGCATGTAATACATTGTTAAAAATCTGTTTTTCTCATTTTCACCTAACCTGTAGGCGTTGGTGGCCTGTATCAAATGGGGCGCCGATACGCGCCCGGATGGTGTGTCCACATACCAAAGACCAGAGCTGTAGGTCACAGAATCAGCCGGTGAATTTTGATAAATTTGGGCACCGGCCTTAAGGGCGGCAGTGGCAAGTCCGCGCGCGTAGGACAGGGGTTGTATTGTGCCGGCGCG
Source organism: uncultured Myxococcota bacterium (assembly GCA_964196455.1). Lineage (GTDB taxonomy): Bacteria > Pseudomonadota > Alphaproteobacteria > Rhodobacterales > Rhodobacteraceae > Amylibacter. The sequence goes on from CAXMUJ010000076.1 coordinate 2,345, forward strand.
TTGGTCAAACAGGGCTCCGTGTAATCCTTGAGCACCTGTTCGCACTGAGGTTTCCAGCGCATCCAGCAGCAACACCGGCGCGCCGCGCGCGACCTGTTGGCGGGCCCGTTCCGCCAGATCGTGCACCCCGCTGGCACACTGCGCACAGTGCAATGTTCCCTTGCGAACGGCATCGCAGTCGATGTGATGCTTTTCTATCAGGTCAAAGACACGTTGTGGTCCCGCAGCCAAAAGAGCGTTCAATCGGCCACCGTCGGCTTGCCCTAGCTTTTTCTCGACCAGATCCGGCGGTGTCCAAAGGCCTGCATTGACCAGACCGACATTTCGCCCCGACCCGCCGTGACCCACAGATTTTGCCTCGATCACGCAGGTTGGAATATCGTGCTCGGACAGTCGCAACGCCGCAGACAAGCCGGTATATCCGGCGCCAATAATAACGACCTTTGTGCGGATATCGCGCTGCAATCGCGGCAATTCTGCAATGTCCGCTGCGGTGGCTTGCCAAAGGCTGTTGGTTTTCTGCACTTGGGTGCGCTCTTATTGTTGGATGGTTTCTACTTATAGCAACTTTCCAAGGCGGTTAGAAACAAAATGTCCGCGTACACAGTGGCATATTCTATTAGGCAAGGCTCAAGTTTTCTTAGGCTCCAATAGATCTGCTCATGTCATCTCGCCGACGGCGACAATTTCCAAATTTCTGTGTTAACTTGTTGCGAACATGGAAATAAACTGAGACCTGACGGCGTCTATATCAACATCCTTGCAGACCTTGATTGTGTTGGCATTCAACGTGTCGCCGGCTATTGTTTGGCCGATCCGGTCGCCCGATTGCGTCACGATGATCGGCGTATTAACCATTTCAAACAGGTTTGGATGGGTGCAGGCAATAACGGCTGCCGGATCATGCAGTTTGCATCCGTCCTGCCCGGACGCCTGTCGATAGAACTCCAGATAGAACCGGCTGGCCTCGCGCAGGAAACCGCCAAGTTTGGGTGAGGTCGCCTCGATCGCGGAAAAATTTTCGGCAGTGCAAAGGATCTGATTTGTAACATCCAGACCAACCATTGTAATATCGGCACCAGAGGCAATCACCTGATTAAACGCATGCGGATCGTGGTAAGAATTCGCCTCTGCATAGGGTGTGATGTTGCCAGCAACAAACGCGGCCCCGCCCATAAAAACAATTTTTTTGACGTTGCTGGCAAAATCGGGATCAAGGTGGATTGTGTCGGCTATATTTGTAATCGGTCCAATTGCGCAAACAACCAGTTCACCTGCGTGTTCGCGTGCCATACGGCTCAGAAATTCAGCCGCTGGCTCATCGCTGGCGCTGGCGGTCGGTGTTTGCGCCGGAATGTTGCCGAAACCTTCGGTGCCGTGGATATGCACAGGCGGCGGTTGGGACGGGGCGAGCAGGGGATGTTTGGCCCCTTGAGCCACCGGAATGTCCAGCCCTGCCATTTCGACCAGTCGCAGCGCGTTTCGCGTCGCCATTTCGCCGCTTACGTTGCCAAAAACGCTGGTCAGACCCAAAAGCTCGATTTCTGGATCCAGGGCCGCATAAAAAACCGCCATTGCATCGTCGATGCCGGGATCGGTGTCGATAATCATCTTCATATGTCTGAACTTTCCATAAAGGCCATAACCTCTGACAACTTGGGTATTGCGGTTGCCGCGCCTTTGCGCGTGACCTGGATTGCCGCGGCAGCAGAGGCCCGTTTCAGGGCTGCTTCAACGGGCATTCCGGTGTCCACACCGGCCAGTGCATAGCCCAGAAATGTGTCTCCGGCGCCGGTGGTGTCCACCGGTTCCACCCTATAGGCTGCGACTTTGACCGATTTTTCGGCGCTGTCATAGGCGGCACCATCAGCGCCCAATGTTGTCAGCCACGTAACCCGGTCGAGCTCTTTTGCCTTGTCCGGCAGGCTTTGGCGTATTTGGCGGGCCTCGATTTCATTGACCGACAAAAGATCGGTATAGGGCAGCATTTCGCGCACAGCTTCTGGATCAAAAGGCGCAGCGCAGTAGGCAACTTTGAGGCCGCCATGTCGGGCTTGTTGTGCGGCATAAGCCGATAGATTTGTCTCGTTTTGCAGCAATAGCCAGTCGCCGGTTCGGGCAGTTTGGAGTGCAGTATCGATTTGCGCTTTGGTTATGGCGTGATTGGCGCCTTTGAACAGAACAATCGAATTTTCGCCGGCGGCGTCCACAGTTATCATGGCATGTCCGGTTGGCACATCAACTTGCGCAACCAATTTGGTGTCAACGCCGGCGGCGTTCAAGCTGGCCAACGTCCAATCCGCGTCGCTCCCGATCGCCCCGATATGGCGCACAGTGGCGCCGGCGCGCGCCGCAGCTATCGATTGATTGGCACCTTTTCCGCCAAGACCGGTTTGCAGCGATCCCGCGGTGATTGTCTCGCCAGGCAGAGCCAATGTGGCAACCGAATAAACATGGTCGATGTTTATCGACCCCAAATTGAGAATGGCCATTGAAACTCCATTGCAGGCTCGGACAGGGTTGAAAGGGAATGTACTGACCAGTTTAGGATCGTGAATTGCGATAGACAAGCTGCATTGCTTGCCCAGGGACCTAATTCGCGATAGGCCGCGCAAGTGACCCACGCAAATACAAATGGGTGTGCAACCGAATGCTTTCGGTCGGCATCTTGCCGTTGACCATATCGACCAGCATACGCGCAGCTTTTTGACCCATTTGCCGATGTGGGACGTGAACCGTGGTCAGTTGGGGATCAACCAGCGTTGCCAGATCAATATCGTCAAATCCGGTGATTGATATATCCTGGGGGACGCGCAGGCCCATTTCCTTGGCCTGTTTCAATGCCCCCACAGCCAAAACATCGTTGCCGCAGACGACAACGCTGGGTGGGGTGGGGGTGCCCATAATCTGGGAAAATGCAGCTGCTCCAGTGTCGATCCCGTATTGGGTTTCAATCAGGTTCAGCGTGTCAGGATCCAGCGCGTTATGCGTCATTGCGGCCCGAATGCCGTCAACGCGTCCCTTGGCGCGGTCATTGGTGGCCAGCGGAGCCGATATTGCGCCTATGTTTCGATGTCCTAACGCAATGACTTGTTCAACCAGTTCCTGCATCGCCAACTTGTTGTCGAAACCAATGGACAGGGCCGGTGTGTCGGCGTCGTAAACCCAGGCGCTCAAGGCTGGAACCCCACGGCTTTCAAGAAAATGATAAATCTCTTTGTCCCGATGGTGGCCGATCAACAGCAAACCATCAGCGCCGCGCGCGATCAGGGTGCGGATCTGTTCGGCTTCGATTTCTTGTTGATAGGACGAGCTGGCAATCAAGAGCGTCATGCCAAGCGTCCTCAGCTCTTCTTGAAAAGCCTGAATGCCCCGCGCAAAAATGGCGTTTTCCATCGTCGGGATAATGGCCCCGATGGTATTTGTCTGATTTGCGGCCAAGACACGGGCGCCGAAATTTGGTGAATAACCAAGCTGGTGTACAACATCCAAAACGCGGACCCGGGTTTTCTCGACGACACGTTCTGGCGTATTCAGACAGCGTGAAACCGTCGCAGTAGAAACACCGGCTTTTCGCGCGACATCCTCTAGTGTTGGGACAATTCGGCTTTTCAAATATTCGCTCCAGAAATTCTGATCGTTATCCAGCCTATAGCACTGACAACAATGTCATGGGCCACTTATTTCTGTTTTACATGCTTTAATACCGTATGTAAGCGCTTGCATAACGACTTGTAGGCGCTTACATACAGATAATGAGCCGGATTGAGTCGCATTAGCGTAACGTCGGCTGCCAGTAGATCAACATCGGTTCAGCCCGATTTATCAAGACCCAACATATCAAGATAGGAGTCACCGAAGTGTCGAGAGTATATCTGAAGAAGGCCAGTTTGACAGCAAAGTCCGATGCATCGGATGTCCACGCGACAGTTCAATCTATTTTGAATGATATCGAAGCCAGAGGCGACGCCGGCGCGTTAGATTACGCAGCCAAGTTTGACAAATACGAAGGCAGTGTTCTGCTGAGCGAAGAAGAAATCGCGGCGGCTTCGGCAAAAGTATCCCAAAAGTTAAAAGACGACATCGCGTTTGCACATGACAACGTCCGTCGGTTTGCCGAAGTGCAAAAGAGCACGTTGACAGATGTCCAACTTGAAATCGTTCCCGGTCTGATCGCCGGTCAAAAGGCGATCCCGGTAAAGGCAGCGGGCTGTTATGTACCCGGCGGCCGTTATAGCCATATCGCCAGTGCGATCATGACGGTAACAACGGCCAAAGTGGCTGGATGTAAACATATCGCTGCATGTTCCCCACCGCGGGTAGGAGAGGGTATCGCACCGGCGATTGTTTATGCAGCGAACTTGTGCGGTGCTGATAAAATTTTGGCGATGGGTGGCGTTCAGGGCGTTGCTGCTATGACCTTTGGATTGTTCGGCCTGCCTCAGGCGGATATTCTTGTGGGTCCCGGCAATCAGTTTGTTGCCGAAGCCAAACGCATTTTGTTCGGCCGTGTCGGTATCGATATGATCGCAGGACCGACTGACAGTCTGATCCTGGCGGATGCGTCAGCCGACCCGTTCATTGTCGCGACCGATTTGGTTGGTCAGGCAGAGCATGGTTACAATTCTCCGGTCTGGTTGGTGACAGATGATCGTGATCTGGCCGAAAAAGTTATGGATCTGGTTCCAAATCTGATCGAGACCTTGCCGGAATTGAATCGCGACAACGCCCGGGCCGCATGGCGCGACTATGCCGAGGTTATTCTGTGCGACAGCCGCGAAGAAATGGCCACAACCTCTGACGAATATGCACCGGAGCATTTGACCGTACAGGCGACTGATTTGCCGTGGTGGATGGCGCGGTTGGAATGCTATGGCTCGCTGTTTTTGGGCGAAGAAACCACAGTTGCCTTTGGCGACAAAGCCTCTGGCACCAACCATGTTTTGCCGACCTCGCAGTCGGCGCGATACACAGGTGGCCTGTCTGTGCACAAATATATGAAGATCGTGACATGGCAACAAGCAACCCGCGAGGGCGCCAAGCCAGTGGCAGAAGCCACTGCGCGCATCTCGCGACTGGAAGGCATGGAAGGGCATGCCAGAACGGCAGATGCAAGATTGTCCAAATACTTCCCGAATGAAAAGTTCGACTTGTCAGCAATCGGGTAAATCACCATGAGCAATCTGTTTGATGTTGACGGTAAAATAGTGTGCGTAACCGGGGCAAGTGCCGGTCTGGGTCGGATCACGGCCAACCTGTTGGCCGCCAACGGCGCGCGGGTTGTCGGCATTGCGCGTCGGGCTGATCAGCTGGACGCCTGGCAAACAGAGGCCGGTGGTCAGACCGCCGCCGTGGTTGCGGATCTGTCGGACCGGACCGCGATTGGCGATATAGCAGCGCAGGTGGCGGATGCGTTCGGGGCTCCGGATATTCTGATCAATGCTGCGGGCATCAATACCCGCCAACATGCCGACGCGGTAACACAAGACGGTTGGGACATGACCCTGAATTTGAACTTGTCCGCACCGTTTTTTCTGGCACAAGCCATGGTTCCTGCAATGCAGGCCAAGGGTTGGGGCCGGATTGTGAATTTTGCGTCGCTCCAGTCGCGGCGTGCTTTTGCAAATGGTATCAGTTACGGCGCGTCCAAGGGCGGAGTTGAACAAATGACCCGCGCCATGGCAGAAGCCTGGTCCAAAACCGGGATTAACGCCAACGCCATCGCCCCCGGCTTTTTCGAGACCGAGCTTACCGGACCGGTTTTTGCAGATCCGGTGCTGGCACAACGAAATGCTGACCAAACTTGTATTGGTCGGAACGGAGAGCCGGCAGATCTTATAGGGCCGATGCTATTTTTGTGTAGCCGAGCATCAGACTATATAACCGGCCAAGTCATGTTTCTGGATGGGGGATTTTCTTCGAAATGAAAGCACTTGTATACACAGCTGTTGAAAAACTTGAGTACAGTGTTGTCCCGATGCCCATCGTGCCTGAAGGTCATGAATTGGTCCGGATTATGGCCTCTGGCATCTGTGGGTCCGATATGCATGCCTATCTGGGTCATGACGAGCGGCGCAACGCACCCTTGATCCTTGGGCACGAGGCGGCCGGTGTGGTGGCGCAAGGTCCGAAC
>CAXMUJ010000077.1:0-35121 GCA_964196455.1 uncultured Myxococcota bacterium
GACAAAATCCCGACCGAGGGCTTTGCCGCGTTGGGCTATTCCCACATGGTGGCCAACGGGCAGAAGGGCTATAACGGTGTGGCTATCCTGTCGCGCCTGCCGATGAGGGAAGTCGCGCGCAAGGATTTCGCCGATCTCGGCCATGCCCGCCATATTGCCGGACAATTGGAAAACGGGCTGACGGTACATAATTTCTATGTGCCTGCCGGCGGCGACAAGCCTGACCGGACCATCAACGATAAATTCGGCCAAAAGCTCGATTATCTGACTGAAATGCGTGACTGGTTTACGGCCGAAACACCTGAAAAATCCGTGCTGGTGGGTGACTTGAACATCGCACCGCGCGAGGATGACGTCTGGAACCACAAAAACCTGCTCAAAATCGTATCGCACACACCGATCGAGGTCGACCATCTGGATCAAGTGCAACGGGCCGGAAACTGGGTTGATATCACGCGTCAGGATATCCCCGAGGGCCAGCTTTACAGCTGGTGGTCTTACCGCGCCCGCGACTGGGCCGATGCGGACAAGGGACGGCGGCTCGATCATATCTGGGCCACGCAGGACATCGCCCCCACTGCACATTCCAGCCGTATTTTGCGGCCCGCACGCGGCTGGGAAAAACCATCCGATCACGCGCCTGTATTCGCCAGTTTCGATCTGTAACCGTACAAACCATGACCAGGTCCTCTTTCACAAAACGCACGTTTTTACTGGGGCTTGGTGCGGCGGCAGGCTGGTTCGGGGCGAAAAAATATCAAGCCAAAACTCCAACCATGAGCGGAACGGCCTCGCTGCAACCAAGCGCGGCGCCCCAGACGATCAATGACGCCAGCGGGCTGAGCCAAACGCCTGTCGCCAAGCATATCGTCGTAACACAGGATGGCCGCGATACGTTGTTGGCGGAACTAAGGGCAGAGTTCAAAGCCGCCAAGGCCGCGAAACGACCTGTTGCGATTGCGGCGGCGCGTCATACCATGGGCGGCCAGAGCATTCCGCGCAACGGCACGGCTTATACCTTTCAACTGGACCGCCCGACCATTGATCTCGACAGTGCGGCAAGCACGTACCGGACATCAGCAGGCACCCGTTGGTCCGACATCATTGCGCATCTGGACCGGCGCGGCTTTGCCCCCAAAGTTATGCAGTCGAACAATGATTTCGGCGTCGGAGCCACGTTTTGCGTCAATGCACATGGTTGGCCGGTCACCCATTCGGGCATGGGATCGACGGTGCGACAAATCCGGCTGTTGCTGGCGGATGGCGATCTGATCACCTGTTCACGTTCCGAAAATACCGAAGCCTTCAATCTGACCATGGGCGGCTATGGCCTGACGGGCGTAGTCGTGGATATGGACGTTGAAATGGTACCAAATTCCCTGTTGGTCCCCACATTTACAGCCCTTCCCGGCAAAGGATTCGGCACAGCCTTCACCGCCGAGCTGGCCAAAGATCCGGTAATCCAGATGGGGTATGGCCGATTGAACGTCGATCGCGAAGGGTTTTTTGACCACGGGTTGATGATCACCTATCGACCTTCCGCCGACCAGTCCGACATTCCCGCAGTCAGCGGCTCGGGGTTTGTATCCAAGGCGTCTAAACCATTGTTTCGCGGGCAGTTGGGCAATGAGCCGGTCAAAGAGCTGCGCTGGTGGGTGGAAACCGAACTGGCTACGCGGGTCGCCGCGGGCAACGTCAGCCGCAACTCTTTGCTGAATGAACCGGTTGTGACGCTGGACGACGGCGATCCCGCCCGCACCGATATCCTGCACGAATATTTTGTCGCACCAGATCGATTTGCCGAATTTGTAACCCTGTGCAAACGGGTGATCCCCGCGTCTTATCAAGAATTGCTGAATATCACGCTGCGCTATGTCGACACCGACCGCCAAAGCGTTCTGGCCTATGCAACCGGGCCACGCATTGCCTGTGTCATGCTGTTCAGTCAGGAAATGACCGCCAGAGCCGAAGCAGATATGGCGCGAATGACGCGCGCACTGATCGAGGCGACGCTGTCAATCGGCGGCAGTTACTATCTGCCGTACCGGCTCCATGCTTCGGGGGATCAGTTTGAACGCAGCTATCTGCGTGCGGCGGAATTTGCTGCCCTAAAACGCCGCTACGATCCGCAATTGCTTTTTAGGAACAAGTTGTGGGACAGTTACCTCAAACACTTGTAGGGATGCCATGACCAGATTGCGTTGGATATCAGTGGGATACTTTATCGCCCTCGCGGTGGCTGCCAGCTTGAACTACATCCCCGGTCTGACAGACGAGAACGGGTTGTCGTTCGGGATTTTTGAACTGGATATCTTCGATGATGCCTTGCATGTGGTTTCCGCGCTTTGGGCCTTGGCCGCGGCCCTGACTTCGCATCGGGCGTCTTGGATATTTTTAAGCGTGTTTGGCATGCTATATCTGGCCGACGGAGCATTGGGTTTGGCAACCGGTTCAGGCTACCTTGATTTCGGTATAATAAATAATGGTATCCTTGCGTTGCCTTTTGGTTTTAAAATCATGGCTAACTTACCGCATATTGGGCTGGGCGGCTTTGCTGTCTGGTCTGCAAAATATATGGATCGCACTCATAATTAAAGGTTCAAAATGATCAAGGGCATTGCCAGTTTCATCAAATCTATCATCATGCTGTTGGTGATCGTCGTCGTCGCTCTTCTGGCTCCGGTCGGGTACACCGAAATCGCTTGTCGCGGAAAACCGTTGCCGGCATCGGCTGCGGTGTCGCTGCTGCCCGATGCATCCTATCACCGGGCGGAGTCTGCTACTTACCTGACCTATCCGGAATGGCATGTCGTGAATGCTTACGACGAATACGCCAAAGTTTTAGAAACCGGTGACCCGCACCATTTCCGTTTTTTGCCGGCTGTCATCGATTTCTGGACGTCGCTGTGCACGCTGACTGAACAGGCCAACGCCCATGGTGGCGGCGATTTTAATACCAAGCTTATGGTCTATACCGTCGGATCCAGCTTTACTTTTGAATTCATTATGAAGGCGGCCTATGAGGAAACGGTGGGCCGTGTCGCCACTTTGCTCCGGGGGCCTTATCGCGACAACTTAGACGAAATTTCGTCGACAATGGCGCGTGACTATGCTGGCTTTTTACAGCAAGTTCCCTGGTACGAGTATGACTTTTCTACCGATCGAGAGATATTGCGCGACCGGTCTCAAAAGTCGATCCGTGATATCGAAAGGCGCATGGCGCTGGGGGCAGAGTTTGGGGTGAAGGCCGCCTATGCCAAGCTGATTGCCAAAGGCGTAGACGCCACCGGCAAAGCTGATCTGACGATCCGGTCCGTTGTAAGCGGCATCGGGTATTCACAGCTAAACGCAATCGAAGGCGTTAATGTGATCCTGAGCACTGACGCCGGCACCCAGATTGAAACGCCGCGATACCGGGCTTTCACAGATATTGTGAAAGTGATTTCCGAACAGGGTGGATCGATTGTGGAAATAGCTGGCAATGACGATATTCTGGTGTCGGTTTTGTCGAGCAACAAACAGTCACGGGCTGCGTTTGTCACTTTTCCACGTCAGGGCTATTCGGACTATCGCCATCTGGTAAATTTGCAGGTCAACCGATTGTCGGATTATATTCGAGCCAGTGCCGAGAGCGAAGAACAGTTGGAACATATCTTTGACTACTAGGGTTTTGATAAGGGCGACTTGTCTGGCCTTGTCGGGCTGGTTTTCTCTGTCTGTCGGGGTGATGTGGTGGACCAGCGCCGCCCCTGCGGCACGGGTGATGTTTCCATCTGCCGCGCTGATACAGGCGTTGGACGCCGATATGCGTATCCTTGAACACGACAGCTATTCCATCACCATCGCCAGCGAATTGCCTGATCTGAGCCGAACGCTCTATCGTCGCGGCGCGCGTATAATTTTGCCTGCCGGCCTAACGGGATGTGTGCCGCCAATCAAACCGGTCCGCGCCTAGCCCTTGCCCTTCGCCAGCGAGAGGACTACATCCCATCTAGACCTGTTGGAATGACCAACGTACGGAGAACCTGACATGCTTAACCTTGGACAAGCCGCCGCCACACCGGCCAACGATTTGGTTTCGGATGCGACCGAAGCCACATTTATGCAAGATGTGATCGAGGCGTCCAATGAGACACCAGTAATCGTAGATTTCTGGGCGCCGTGGTGCGGCCCGTGTAAAACGCTGGGCCCGGCGCTGGAAGCGGCAGTGGCCGATGCTGGTGGTAAAGTAAAAATGGTCAAGGTCGACATCGATCAGAATCAGGCGCTTGCCAGCCAGATGCGCATCCAATCGATCCCGGCTGTGTTCGCCTTTGTCGACGGCCAACCGGTTGACGGTTTCATGGGCAACCAAGCCCCGTCCGAGATCAAAGCCTTTGTCGAACGGGTTGCCGCGCTGGCGCCCGAAGAAGACGGCGGGCTGGATGATGCGGTTGCTGCGGCCCAGGACATGCTGGATGCCGGAGCCGCCGCCGATGCGGCAGAAACTTTTGCCGCCGTTCTGGGCGAAGAGCCGGAACATGCAGGCGCCTATATCGGGCTGATCAAATCATATTTGGCCTCGGATCAATTGGATCAGGCCAAAGCACAGGTTGAAAATGCACCAGAGGCTCTGGCCTCGGATCCGGCGCTTGGTGCGCTCAAAGCCCAGATTGAACTGCTCGAAGCCGCCGCCGAGGCCGGCGAGGTCACCGAGTTTCGCGCCAAACTGGACGTCGATCCGAACGACCATCAGGCGCGATTTGATCTGGCCACGGCTCTGATGGCAAATGACGACACCCAAGGGGCTGTCGATACTTTGCTGGAATTGTTCCGCCGCGATCGCGACTGGAACGAAGACGCAGCCCGTCAACAGTTGTTCAAGCTGTTTGAATCGCTTGGCCCTGCGGACCCGATTGCCTTGACCGGGCGTCGCCGTCTGTCCTCAATGTTATTTGCCTAACGGACGGAGCAGATTAGATGAAGCGGATGTACTCTCTTGCTGATCTGCCCCAGACAATCCCGCTGTTTCCACTGTCGGATGCGTTGTTGCTGCCGCATGCGCGCCTGCCTTTGAATATTTTCGAGCCGCGTTATCTGACGATGTTGGACGATGCCCTGAAAACCGAAACACGGTTGATCGGCATGGTGCAGCCGCGTGAAACGCCCGAGGGCCTGGGCGCGACCACTTTGCAGCAAATTGGTTGTGCCGGTCGGATTACATCCTTTTCCGAAACCGAAAACGGGCGCTATATGATCACATTGTCCGGGATCTGTCGTTTTCGGCTGATCGCGCAAAATTCGGGCTTTGCGCCCTATCTGCGTGGCGACGTGGATTGGTCCAGTTTTGCCCATGATGTCGGCAAGCTCAGACTGGATCATGCATTTGACCGGCCAGCATTTTTTAAAACCCTGCAACGGTTTTTTGAAAAAAGACAGCTTTCAACCGACTGGGAGTCGCTGCGCGATGCCGACGAAGAAATGTTGATCAACTCGTTGTCGATGCTCTGCCCGTTTAATGCCGAGGAAAAACAGGCGCTGTTGGAGGCACCCTGCCTGACGACCCGTCGGGAAACACTGGTAACTTTGATGGAATTTTCCCTGCGCGATACCACCTTGGGTCCGCTGCAATGAACCCGCGCGAAACCAAGGTTGATCCAAAAATGTTAGAGGCATTGATCTGTCCGGTCACACGTGGTCGATTGGACTATGACGAACAGACCAACGAATTGATCTCCAAAAAGGCACGGCTTGCCTATCCCATCCGCAATGGTGTTCCGATCATGCTCGAGGACGAGGCGCGTATTTTGAAGGACTGATTGTCCGGCGTTTCTGCAGGTGCCAGATCGCCTGGTAGCGCGAGTTCGTCGAACAGATATAGACCCAAGAAGCGCGACGTTGCGCCTAAATTTGCCGCCCTTGCAACAACCGTGGCAGGTCGCCGGTCAGCCCTGCCGCTTGCCGGATAAAACTCCGACGCACAGACGGCATGGCATTGACTGCACCTAGGCCCAAATCGCGCAGTGACCGAAGCAATTGATTATCGTTGGAAAACAAACGGTTGATACTGTCTGTTGCCACTGCCAGCTCTGCCGTATCGAACCGGCGCCACCGTTGATACCGCTCCAGAACCTGAACCGAACCGATATCTTCGCCACGGCGCATCGCATGGGCCAACACTTCGGCCAAAGCTGCAACATCGCGCAGCCCTAAGTTCAGCCCCTGTCCCGCCAAAGGGTGGACGCCGTGTGCCGCGTCGCCCAACAACGCTACCCGATCATCGACAAACCGGTTGGCCAGTGTCAGGTCCAGCGGATAAGCAAATCGCCCGCCTGCCAGTGTAATCTCGCCCAGAAAATCGCCAAAAGCCGGGCGCAATGCCGCCAGATATCCGGCTTCGTCCAGCGCATTGATTTGCGCTGCGCGCGTGCGCTCTTCGGTCCAGACAATCGATGACTTGTTCCCAGGTAACGGCAAGATGGCCAAGGGGCCTGAGGGCATGAAAAATTGATGCGCAACACCATTGTGCGGTCGTTCATGTGCGACAGCACAGACAAGTGACGTCTGTTTGTAATCCCAACCGGTGCGCCGGATGCCGCTGCGCTGCGCCACTGCTGATTTGCGACCGTCACACCCGACCAACAACTTTGCGGTTATCTGTTTTCCGGTGCTCAATTGTGCGGTGACGTTACCCGCGCCGACGCCATGGTCTTCGACAATCGTTTCCGTCAGATGGGTGATGCGAGGTTCCTGGGCAACGGCGTGCAACAAGGCCCGGCGCAAAAACCGATCCTCGACCATATAGCCCATCGGGCCTTCTTCGATTTCGGTATGATCGAAATGCAGAAAATGCGGCGAGGCGCCTTCGCCGGCACGCCCGTCGCTGACTTTGATATCCAAAATCGGCTGTGCCTGGTCCGCGATGCCCTCCCACAGACCCAAAGCGGACAGCATGCGCTGCGAGGTCAGCGCCAAAGCATAGCCGCGCCCGTCAAACTCCTCGGCTGCTTGCACGCCCGCTGGCATACGGTCCACCAGCGTGACCCGAGGCCCCACTTGGGCCAATGCCAGTGCCAGTGCTGTGCCGTTTAGCCCGCCACCAACAATCACGATATCCGTTTTTTGTTCCATACACCTATATTGCGCTGCCGAGCAGGATTGTCCATCGGCCAAAGCGCCGCTAGTCTGGCGAAAAGGGGGTCGCATGACACAGGATTGGCTAAAAAGTTCCGCAACCGATTTAGGCCGCGGTATCGGTGCCGGCACCATTGATCCGGTCGCCTTGACCGAATGTTATCTGGAGGCCATCGCACGGCATGATCTGACGCCCCGGATCTATGCGCGCACGACCCCGGTTCGGGCCAGAGCAGAGGCAGCTGCTGCTGCAAAACGAGCTGGATCGGGCCAACGGCTTGGTCCGCTCGACGGTGTGCCTATTTCCTGGAAAGACCTGTTTGATACCGCCGGTACTACCACCGAAGCTGGCAGCGCGTTGCTTAAAGACCGTGTTCCGGTCAGAGATGCACAGGTTTTGGAAAACGCGACACGGGCCGGAACTGTTTGTTTGGGAAAGACCCATATGTCGGAACTGGCATTTTCCGGTCTGGGCTTGAATCCGGTCACGGCCACACCGCCCTGTGTAAACGACCTGTCGGCGGTTTCGGGAGGTTCATCGTCAGGTGCGGCGGCGTCTGTTGCCTTTGGCCTTGGGGCTGCCGCGATCGGATCGGACACTGGCGGATCAGTGCGCATTCCAGCCGCGTGGAACGATCTTGTCGGGCTGAAAACGACGTCGGGGCTGTTGTCTCTCAAAGGCGTTGTGCCGCTTTGTGCCCGTTTCGATACCGTAGGTCCCTTGACCCGCTCGGTCGAGGATGCGGCCAATTTACTGGCTGCGTTGTCGGGAACACCTGCGCCGGATTTGCACGGTGCCGAGCTGTCCGGCAAACGTTTTCTGATTTGCCAGACTATGGCACTGGATGACCTGGAAGACGCGCCCGCACAGGCGTTTGAGGCCGCCATCGACCGGATGTCCCGCGCCGGTGCAAAAATTGACACCGCAGCCATACCTGCCGTTGCAACAGCTATGCCACTGTCGCCCTGCCTGTTCACAGTAGAGGCCTATGGCCAATGGTCTGCGGACATCGAGGCCAATCCCGACGCCATGTTCGACGAAATTCTGGCGCGTTTTCGCCAAGGTCAAAATTTTTCCGGCCATGAATTTGTCGCTGCATGGTTAAAATTGGATCAATTGCGGCTGAGTTATCTGGCGGCCACCGCAGGATATGATGCCGTTTTGCTACCAAGTGCTCCGATACTGCCACCCAATGCCCAACGCCTGCAGGACGATCACGCCTATTATAATCGCGCCAACATACTGGCGCTGCGCAATACCCGGATCGGCAACCTGATGGGCTTATCGGCGCTGTCCTTGCCAACAGATCGACCCTCTTGCGGATTGATGCTGCTTGGCGCACCCAACACTGAAGCGCAATTGCTGCGTCTGGGTGCGGCTATTGCCCCCTTGGTGCAAGGATAACCTTGCCTGCGCTTTGGTCTGCTGAAATGCCACAACTGGCTTAACATCCGAAAACCCACGATAAATCTGTTGGGTTTGGGTGAAAAATCCCTTAAACTTCTTTGCAACAGGGGCGTTAGACCCCGACAAAGAGGCAGATATGGAATTTCCCGAGCGGTTTTCGAACCTTCCGGCTTATGCGTTTCCACGCTTGCGCGCCCTGTTGGATCACCATCCTGCAGGCGGTGATGCGTTGCATATGACCATCGGCGAGCCCCGTCACCCTATGCCTGACTTTCTGCCCGCTGCAATGAACGACGCAATGGCGCAGTTTGCCAATTATCCAAACAACAACGGCACGCCAGAACTGTTGGGTTCCATCGCCAACTGGGTGCAAAAACGCTTTGGTGTCAGGGTCGACCCCGAAACAGAGTTAATGGCTCTTAACGGGTCTCGTGAAGGTCTTTTTAACGCATGTCTTGCACTGTGTGTGGAGCAAAAGCGAGGTCAAAGAGCGAAGGTGTTGATTCCGAATCCTTTCTATCAAGTCTATGCCGTTGCCGCTGAAATGGCGGGCGCGGAGCCGGTATTTGTGCCTGCGACGGCCAGAACGAATTTTCTGCCCGACTATGCCGGGCTGCCCGACGATGTGCTCAACGATGTTGCAATCGCCTATATTTGTTCACCGTCCAATCCGCAGGGCGCAGTTGCTTCGCGGGCGTATTGGCGCGAACTGATCGCTTTGGCCGAACGCTTTGATTTTCGCATTTTCGCAGACGAGTGTTATTCCGAGATTTATCGCGATCAAGCCCCGGTTGGGGGGTTGCAAATCGCCGCCGAGATCGGCGCAGATCCAGACCGCGTTGTGGTCTTTCACTCTTTGTCAAAACGATCCAACCTGCCGGGGTTACGGTCTGGCTTTGTTGCCAGTGGTGCCGGCAACATTGGCTTGATCCGAAACTTACGAGCCTATTCTGGTGCGCCGTTGCCCGCCCCGATCCAGCATGTTTCCGCCCGTGTATGGGCAGATGAGGCGCACGTTGACCACTCGCGCGCCCTCTATGTTGAAAAATTCGCGCTGGCGGACATCATTTTCGACGGGCTGGACGGCTACCGATCACCGCAGGCGGGTTTTTTCTTGTGGTTGCCCGTCGAAAACGGCGAAGACGCGGCGTTGAAGTTGTGGTTGGACAGCGGCGTCCGCGTATTGCCCGGCCAGTATCTGAGCCGGCCCACCGCACAAAGCGACCCCGGCGCGGGGTATATCCGCGTCGCACTGGTGCATAACAAAGAAATAACCGAATCCGGATTACGCAAAATCCGCTCGTGTTTGTATTGAGGTTACTGATGGCTTTTCAAACCAGACCCCGCGATCCCCTGCTAGAATCCCATGTACAGGACATGATGCGGCGGCGCGGCAAAGAGTTGACCGGGTTGGCGATGATCGGTGTAGCGGCACTGTTTGGCATGATGCTCTATTCGTATTCCCCAGACGACCCCAGTTGGATCAGTGCAACATCTGAGCCTGCCAAAAACATGCTGGGCAGTGGCGGCGCATGGGTTGCGGGAATTTTGATCCTGACAATTGGTTGGGCTGCCTGGGCGGTGCCGGTATTGTTGACCGTATGGGGAGTGCGCGTCGTTCTCCACATCGGCGAAGACCGCATGATTTCGCGCTTGATATTCACTCCTGTTTTGGTCGCGGTCTTGGCTATTTTCTTGTCGACCCATATACCACCTGCCTTCTGGCCACATGGCACCGGGCTTGGGCTGGGAGGTGTCGGCGGTGATGGTGCCCTAATTTTTCTGGTTGATCTGAATCCATTGGGTCCAGAACTGGGCTTTCGCTTGACCAGTGTGGTTCTAGGCCTCGTGTGTATCGGGCTGAGCCTATTCGTTCTGGGTGTTGACCGGATCGAACTGTTTCGCATCCTGCGGTTCATGTGGATTTCTGTCATTATGGTCTATGCCAATGTCATGTCGCTGGTAGTCTATCTACTCCGCAAAGGCGTTGCACTTTTGGCGTTCGTCGGGGCTTATGTATACAACAGGTACCAGTTGCGCAAAGAACGGGCAGAGACACGTCGTGAAGAGCAGGAGGAAACTGTGCGGCTGGCCGATGAAAAACGCTTTTCCCTGATTGAGGATGGCGCAGACGAGGTCGAAGTTCCAAGTAAGAATATTTTTGCAGGCTTGTTGAGCCGGGATAAATCCAAACGTCCCGCTTTGCCGTCCAGTAATGTGATGCCCGAATTTTCCCGCGCCAATCCGTTTAACAAGGATTTTAACTCGGATGAAGCCCGTATCAACGCCCGGATTTCCGCTGCGGTTCACCGCAACGCAGACGCCTCGCTCGTGACCAATTCCCTGTTGGTTGGTGGACAGGACGCGGAGGGCGAGAACCCGCTGATACCGCCGTTGGGTGGCGTGTCGCGGGTTGCGAAGTTTGCCGAGGAATTGGCGGCCGTCAAGCAAGAGAGCAGTGCAGCTGAGTTGGCAACGACGTCTCTGGCAGCAGAGCCAGAGCCGGAATTGCCTGTTGAAGAGCCAAGCCTTGGTGTGCCGCGTGTCCTGCCCGAGATGCAAAAGCCAGTGGTTCAACACCCGTTCAAAAAGCCTGCACCACAAAGCAAAAAGGCCAAACAAGAAGCCGAGCCAACCTTGTTTAACGACGCGCGTTCAGATGCGTATGAAACGCCGGCGCTGGGTCTGTTGTCTAATCCGGCCAAGATCGTCCGCCAACAGCTGAGCGACGAAGCGTTGGAGCAAAACGCCCGGATGTTGGAAAACGTACTGGATGATTATGGCGTCAAAGGCGACATCGTGTCTGTTCGTCCCGGCCCGGTTGTTACCATGTACGAACTGGAACCGGCTCCGGGTTTAAAAGCCAGCCGTGTTATCGGACTGGCAGATGACATCGCGCGCTCTATGTCGGCTTTGTCTGCGCGGGTCTCAACAATCCCGGGCCGCACGATCATCGGCATCGAATTGCCCAATGAGCATCGAGAAACGGTTCTGTTGCGCGAAATCCTGTCGTCAAGGGATTATGGCGACGGATCGCATGGCCTACCGCTGGCGCTGGGCAAGGATATAGGCGGCGCGTCACAGGTCGCGAACCTTTCCAAGATGCCGCACTTGCTGATTGCCGGGACCACCGGGTCGGGCAAGTCGGTTGCGATTAACACGATGATCCTGTCGCTTTTGTACAAGCTGTCACCAGAAGAGTGCCGCTTGATTATGATCGATCCAAAAATGCTGGAATTGTCGGTCTATGATGGCATTCCCCATCTGCTATCCCCAGTTGTAACCGACCCGAAGAAGGCGGTCGTTGCCCTGAAATGGGTGGTTGGCGAAATGGAAGAACGGTATCGCAAGATGTCCAAAATGGGCGTGCGCAACGTCGCCGGATACAATGGCCGTGTGCAGGATGCGCTGGACAAAGGCGAAGATTTCGAGCGCACAGTCCAAACCGGATTTGACGACGAAACCGGTGATCCGGTGTTTGAAACGCAAACGTTCAAGCCCGAGAAACTGCCGTTTATTGTGGTCATTGTTGACGAAATGGCCGACTTGATGATGGTCGCGGGCAAAGAAATCGAAGCCTGTATCCAGCGTTTGGCGCAAATGGCGCGGGCTTCTGGTATTCACCTGATTATGGCGACGCAACGCCCGTCGGTTGACGTGATTACCGGGACGATCAAGGCCAACTTCCCGACGCGGATTTCTTTTCAGGTAACTTCGAAAATCGATAGCCGCACAATTCTGGGCGAGATGGGTGCCGAACAACTGTTGGGCATGGGGGACATGCTCTATATGGAAGGTGGCGGCCGTATAACACGCATCCACGCACCGTTTGTGTCGGATGAAGAGGTCGAAGAAGTTGTCAGTCATCTGAAGGCCTATGGCCCACCGGTCTATGTTGGCTCTGTGGTTGAGGGTCCCTCGGATGAGCAGGAAAACAACATCGCTTTGGTGTTGGGACTGGGTGGCAATACCGGCAGCGAAGATGTGCTGTACGATCAGGCTGTCGCCATCGTATTGCGGGATCGTAAGTGTTCCACATCCTATATTCAGCGCAAACTGTCCGTTGGATACAACAAGGCCGCCAAGCTGGTCGAGGAAATGGAAGATCAGGGCGTTGTCTCTGCTGCCAACCACGTCGGCAAGCGCGAAATCCTGGTGCCCGAGCAATAGTCCGCTCAAATTGATCTGATCCCCCCTGCCCCGATCCAAATATTATGTTTGTGATCAGCGAAGGGTTACAATTCACCCGACAAGGGCTATCTTTGACCTATGAACAGACGTGAACTCTCGCTACGAATTGGTGCCTGCCTTGCGGCCGGCATGCTGGGCCTTGCTCCTGTGACGGCCGGTGCCAAGTCGCTGTCGCTCAACGATGTCTCTGCCTATCTTCAAAAGCTAACCACTGCCAAAGGGCGATTCACCCAGATAAATCCGGACGGATCCAAATCCTTTGGCACGTTCTATCTGCATCGCCCGGGTCGCATGCGGTTTGAATATGATGATCCGAACCCCGCCCTTGTTGTTGCAGGTAGTGGTGCGCTGTCCATATTTGACAAGAAATCCAATGCGGGCCCACAAGTATTTCCCCTGAAAAAGACGCCCCTAAACGTGTTTCTGGAACGGCGGATTGATTTGGCGAATAATAACATGCTGATCGATCATGCAATAACCAGCAAATTCACGTCAGTCACGGCGCAAGATCCCGAACATCCGGAATACGGACGGATCAAACTTGTGTTCACACCCGCACCCACAGAGCTGCGCGAATGGGTGATGACAGACCAGTCCGGTCAGAATACCAGGATTGTGTTGGGCAAAATGAAAACAGGTGTCAGATTGTCGTCACGCCTGTTTGACCGCTTGGCGATTGCGCAGAAACTTAATCCGGAACAAAAATAACCGGTCACGCCGTTACCGGCGGCAATAGCTCAATTGCGTGTCATACAGAACAGCACGATCTTGTACCGTTCGTGCAACCTTAACCAGCCAAGCCTTTTTATTGTAGCTTTTGCGAGCAAACCCTGAATGCCCCTCATGATACGCGAGGTATTGATGATAGGCGTCGGTCTTGGATATGCTGTTGCGCTGCTGCGTCTCGTTCATGTACCAGCCCATGAAATCCACCGCATCGTTGAAATTGTCGCGTTTGGCACTGCGACGACCTGTATCTTTGCGATACCAATCCCAAGTGCTGTCGATGGCCTGAGAGAACCCATAGGCCGACGACTGGCGCCCCATCGGAATAATACCTAACGAATAGCGGTGTGGCGTGCGCGCCTTGGCGACGAACTTGCTCTCTTGATAGATCGAGGCCAAAAACACCGCTTGGGGCACGCCCCACTTGCGCTCGGCCTTGGCAAGCGACTTGAACCAAGTCGGTTTCTGAGATTTCATGCGACAGGCATCATCCAGATTACGCGGCGCAGATCCACCGCCGCCTGAACAGGCAACAAGGGTCGTCAACACCAAAAAGAGTGCTATTTTTTTCATCTGCTCGATTCCAGTCTAGCGCTGGTTGGTTTCCCGAATGCTACGCGACTTTTTCCTCAGGTCAAAGGACAAAGCCACAAATTCAGACCAGAAACGCCAATGTTACCGGAATTGTGATCACCGACAGCGCCATTGGCAACCGGGGTGGCAAAACCCATGCTGGTGTCACAGCCCCGTCGTACCCGTATAAGCCCATCAGCTGCAAGTCGGAAAATCGGTGCAACAATCGGCAGGACAATCAACAAACCCGACAGAGTGTCGCCGGAAAACTTAACGGCGGCATTTCACCTTGTGTGGACAGTAAGTCAAGTACGGCGTATTGTCGGGCAAATGGAATCCAAAGGCGTTGTTATGTTAACCACCTCGACAAAATTCACGATCGGCCAAGTTGTTCGGCATCGCAAACATCCGTTTCGCGGTGTAATTTTCGACGTTGATCCGACATTTTCAAATACCGAAGAATGGTGGGATTCTATCCCCGAAGACGTGCGTCCAGTCCGGGATCAACCATTTTATCACCTGTTGGCAGAAAACGACACGTCCTACTATGTTGCCTATGTATCGGAACAAAATCTGGTCACAGACAGATCCGGTGATCCGGTGGAACATCCCGAAGTGGATCAAATGTTTGGTCCCTTGGAAGACGGCCAATATCAACGCGCCTATCATATGAACTAGCGGCTGAGCGCCGGTTCAGTATCCCAATGCCATACCGTCTTTGCGCGGGTCAGACCCGCCTTGCAACATGCCGGTTTTTGGGTTGATACCAATGGCTTGTGCGCCACCAATTGGCATTTTGGCGATTTCTATCCTATGACCAAGATCGGCCAGTTCAGACACGACGTCTGGTGCGTATCCGCGTTCGATCTTAAACGTTCCGGCGTCTGAAAAGCACCGCGGCGCATCTATGGCATCTTGGGGTGACATGCCAAAATCAAGCAGGTTTGACATAAACCGCGCATGACCATTGGCTTGATAGGCACCGCCCATAACGCCAAAGGACATTGTCACTTTGCCAGTCTTGCGCAGCATGGCCGGAATAATAGTATGCATGGGCCGTTTGTTTGGACCCAGTTCATTCGGGTGTCCCCGCTCCAATGAAAACGACAGTCCGCGATTGTGAAAATTGATACCGTATTTGTCGGACGCCAGACCGGACCCAAACGCGTGAAATACCGAATAGATCAGCGACACGACATTTCTGTCCTTGTCCACCACCGTGATGTGGATTGTTTCGCGGTGGACATCTTCGGACAGGATTGACGGGTTTGTCATGGCCCGCATTGGATCGATCAGTGCCGCCAGCCCGGCTGCGGTTTCCAGTGACATCATATGGGCCAGTCTGCTGGAGTAGTCAGGATCTGCCAAAAACCGGTTGCGCGCATCATAGGCAAGCTTGCAAGCCTCTGCCTCGATATGCGCGCGTTGGGCGCCCAAAGGAGCCAATGCGGCAATGTCGAAATGCGCCAGAATGTTATTCATCAGGATTGCCGTGGCCCCCTGGCCGTTCGGCGGATGCTCAACCAGATCGGTACCGCGATAGCACCCCGATATCGGCTCGGAATACGTGCTTTCGGTTTTGGCGAAATCGTCCAATGTATGCACACCACCCAAAGCGCGTAACGAGCGGACCATATCATCGGCAACGTCGCCTTCATAAAACCCGGCGCGGCCCTGTTGCGCAATCAACTCCAATACGTCAGCCATGGCCGGATTATGAAAAAGATCACCGGCCTTAAGTGGTTGATCATCAAGCAAATATACCTCACGAGCCCGCCCGATCAACTGATCGGCGGCCAAACGCCAGTCTAACGCGGCCCTGGGCATCACCGGCAATCCGGTGCGCGCATAGCCTATAGCTGGTGCAAAAACCCGCGCCAAATCCATACTGCCATAGTCCTGTGACAATCGGCAAAACGCATCGACGGCACCCGGAACGGTGACCCGCTCGATGGCGTCTTTGGGCATTTTACTATGCCCGGCCGCCCGCAACCGGTCAGCGTCCGTTGCTGCGGGTGCGCGTCCTGAGCCATTCAGCGCAATAATTTTTTCGCCGCCGGCAGGCTTGAACAAAATAAAACAATCTCCGCCCAGTCCGGTCATTGCAGGCTGACACAAACCCTGAAGAACCGCCCCTGCAATGGCTGCGTCCACAGCATTTCCACCCGACTTCAAAATGTCGAGCGCAGCACTGGTGGCAAAGGGGTTTGACGTTGCACACATGCCCGTAGGGGCAAAGACAGCCGACCGGCCGGGGAATTGAAAATCACGCATTTATGTAACTGTCCCTGATTGAGCCATCAAATGATACAAAAAGGATTGCACAGTCAATCGAGTGCCCTAAAGTAACGAAGGCGTGATCGGCCGATCGGGGAACGAAAAACCGACTCACGCCTGTACTATTTTACTCGTTAATTATTTGACGCTAGCGTCAAATGAGGGCAAATACATGGGCGCAAAGCGGCAGAATTGTGTCGGTTGCATTTTACCAAGACAAATGTGTGGCTTAAAAACAGACTGTTTTGATTGGATACTTGATTTTTTTATCGGTCTCGACCAGAATCAAAACCATGTATCAAGACGCATCGACCGCTCGATCACAAAAACTGGGAAACGCCGATATTGTGCATTTCCACCGAACTGAAATTGCACCGATAATGTCGATTTACGGTCGTATGGTCGCCGCCGGCGAATGGCGCGATTATGGCATGTCGGGGCTGAAAGATGTGGCGATTTTTTGTATCTTTCGCCGCACGGCAGAACATCCGATTTACCGGATAGAAAAACGCCCCAAACTGGACCAGAAGCAGGGACAATACTCTGTCATTGGCATGGACGGCCGCATCTTGAAGCGCGGTGCCGATCTGCGCAGTGTATTGAGAGTACTGGAGCGCAAGCTGATCCGGTCCGTGGATTAACCCAGCCTGCGCCGGCTTGTAATTGTTTCACCTGTGGTGTGCTCTATTCGCGAGGCAACATCGGCCAAGGCTTCGCTGGTCACCGCCATATGATGGGCATTTGCATGCACGATCATATCTGCGGTCTGCATAATGCCGACATGACCTTTCCAAAACACCAAATCCCCGCGCTGCAGCGACGCGGCTGCCTCCAGCGGCACACCCAACGTCGCCTCTTGCAGGTCGCTATCGGCGGCAACCCGAATACCGGCCACACCATAGGCGGCGCGGACCAGCCCGGAACAATCCAACCCCCAAATGCTGTTGCCACCCCACAGATAGGGCGCGTGCAAAAAACGCTCTGCGACGGTGACGGGATCGTCGGCCAAAATCTCGGGGCTCTCGATTGACTTCTCGGACATAAACCCGCCGGTTTCCAGCTTGGCAAAGCCGCTGCGCGATCCCACGACGCAAACCGCCGCCCCGAATGGCAGGGTCATATAGGGCGCGGTCTTCATGTCGGACCGTGGATAGATTTGCGCAGCATTGGTGCAAACACGGTGGCTTGGCTGCACCGGTTCCCGGCACTGTTTGGCCCCGATATAACCGACATAGCCATCACGTGGATCACAGACAAAGGCATAGCCATTGTGCACCTCCATCACCTCGATGGCCGCACCAAATAACAGTTGTCGGTTCATTCTTCCGCCGGGGGATGCCAACAGGTTCACGACCGGCTGGCCGATTGAATTCAAAATTGGATCGACAACTGTTAGGCCGTCAACAGCGGCCGGGTCCTGATCTGCGAGGCTGCGGGCGATAACACGCTCATTGGCGGTATGGAATCTGGGATCGTTCATTTGGGGTACCTCGCTTCGATAACGGCAAACATAGCACGGGCCGACTGACAGGCGCCACCCAACGTTCGTCCCGGTTTTGCAGATGGCGTCCAGCCAAAAATATCCAGATGCACAAAAGCCGGTGTTTGATCAACAAACCGGCGTAAAAACAGTGCCGCCGTTATGGAGCCGGCAAATTCGCCCTTGGGCGCGTTATCCAAATCGGCCACATCGGGCTCTATCATCGGCTCGTAGGGGTTCCAAAACGGCATGCGCCACATTGGATCGGCTTGGGCTGTGCCATGCTTGATTATCGTGGCAGCCAAGGCATCATCGTCGGTATAAAACGGCATCACGTCGGGGCCCAACGCCACGCGCGCGGCACCGGTCAAAGTGGCCTTGCACACCAACAAATCTGGCTGTTCTTCGTCGGCCAATGCCAAGGCGTCCGCCAAAACCAGTCGCCCCTCGGCATCGGTATTATTGATCTCGACCGTCAGCCCCTTGCGGCTGGTCAACACGTCTTGCGGGCGGTAAGCCCCGGCGGAAATCGAATTTTCAACGGCTGGCACAAGCACCCTAAGACGCACAGGCAAACCCAGAGCCATGATCATATGGGCCAAACCCAGCACGGTGGCAGAGCCGCCCATATCTTTCTTCATCAAACCCATGGATGATCCCGGCTTGATATTCAGACCGCCGGTGTCAAAACACACGCCCTTGCCGACCAGCGTGACCTTGGGATCATTTGCGCTCCCCCAAACCATATCCAACAGGCGTGGTTCCTGGTCCGAGGCACGTCCGACCGCGTGTATCATGGGGAAATTCTGCGCCAACAAGGCATCGCCCTTGGTGACTGTGACCTCTGCGTCAAAGCTGGCTGCCACGGTGCGAAATGCAGCTTCCAGCGCATCGGGGCCCATATCGGAGGCCGGCGTGTTGATTAAATCGCGCGTTAATGCATCGCCACTTGCGAAAACCTCCAACCGGCTGGCATCCAGCCCCAACGGGGCCACCAGCTGCGCAATCGCACCGACTTTGGACTTGTAGCGATCAAACGCGTAGGCCGCCAATAACCAGGCCAACGCCGCCTCGGCCAAATCTTCACTGCCCAAACCAGATGATATTTTATAGGTGCCAGCAGGTAGTTTTTTGGCCACCGTCGCCATATGCAACCGTCCACGGGCGCGGGATTTGGCGCTGCCCCATCCCGCCAAACAGGCTGCGGGCTTGCCGTCCACCGCCGGTAGGAGCAATACCTCGCCCAGAGCGGCACCAAACCCGGAAGACGCAATCCAGTTGGCCGCCCGCATGTCCTGTTTTGCGGTCCAGCCGGACAGATCTGCCGCCTCAATCACATGCAGCGGGATGGCGTCCGATGTGGGCGCGGCGAAACGTGGTGACATGGGTTTGCTCCTGTTGTTTGCATCAATCCTAGCGCAAACGACAGTGGCTTCAACCCATCATCCACCGGCAATATCGGCAAACTGCACGGCTTGAAATATTGAGCTCTCGCCCAAACGTAGCAGCCGCGCCGCTACGGCATGCGTGGCTGTCATTTCCTTGCAATCGATGCAAAACACCAGATCAGAGGCGACATCGGCGAATTCGACGAGGCCAATCTGGCAACTGATCGCAATCAAGCCAACGGCCAGTGTCTGCACCGTGTCAAAGTCCCGGTCGTACAAGGCCAGTTCCAGCTTACACAACCGGTCCGACACTTCGAACACTGCACGCTCGATCACGTCCCGACTGGCCTCTGACCCGAGATTTTCTCGAAGGATTAACATCGCCTCGTATTGAATGTTTGGCATGTCGCGATACGCCAATGGCGCAATTCTTGCGGTCATTATTCACCACCTCTTTATTTCACCCAGGTCTAGAGTTAGCTATCGGAGTGAAGAATTGGTAATGTCCGCGACCGTCAAGGCTGGTAATCTATCTGGATATTGAGGTAAAACAATTTAAAACCAAGGGAAACCGGTTCCAATGAAGCATGCCAAACTTCTCCCCAAATCGTATATTCAGCGCTACAACGGCTGGCGCGCAACCGAATTTCAAGGCAATGAAGCCTGGTATAAACGTCTGGCCGATGGCGGCCAGCATCCGCGGTCCATGGTGATATCGTGTTGCGACAGCCGTGTTCACGTGACATCAATTTTCGGCGCGGAAACCGGCGAGTTCTTTATCCACCGAAACATCGCCAATCTGGTACCGCCCTACAATCCCAACAAGGATTACCACGGGACGTCGGCGGCGATCGAATATGCCGTCAAGGCGCTGGGTGTGGCCCATATCATGGTTATTGGCCACACGGATTGTGGCGGGATTGCGGGCTGTCATGCCATGTGTTCCGGCCGCGCACCCGAACTGGAAGAGGCCAGCAGTTTTGTTGGCCGCTGGATGGACATTCTGCGCCCCCGCTACGAGGCAGTTGCCGCCGATGGTGGTGACGAGGCCGATCAAATTCAGGCGCTGGAACGCAAGGGCGTTGTGGTTTCGCTGGAAAACCTGATGACGTTCCCCTTCATCCAAAATGCTGTGGAACAAAATGACCTGACGCTACATGGTCTGCTGATCAACATTCGCGACGGGCATATGGAATGTTATGACGGCGCTCAGGATACATTCATAAATTTATAACGCTTGCGAACCGTTTTCCAACCAAAGCCGGTCAGGACCGGTTGCCTGTCGAGAGAAAACCTTGTCATAGTTTGCAAGTTGTTCCGGGCTTAGCCTGCCGTGCCATTTGTTACTGGTTCCCGACGCAAAAAAGCCCGCGGCATCCTTAAAGACGCTTGTGGCCGGATCCACCGATTTACGCGTGGTCTCTTTCATACTTCCAAACGAACTGGCGTCGGCAATGGCATTGACCAGCGGCTCGGATGCCGGCAACCCGGCCACATGTGCAAGCCGCCGGATTTGCGCCTGCGGATCGTGTTTCAGATCGGCAAAGTGGAAAAAATGGATATTGGGCAAATGGGCCCATTGTTGGAACGAATGATAGTGATACAGCAGTGATGCTAACGTCAGATCGTCGGTCCCCATATCGGTCGCCGGTGCGTTTAGAAACCGGTCAAACGCCGCCTCGGACGGTTCTGGAAAGACAAAATCCAGCCAGTCATCCTTCATGTTGGCCACATGGCGTTTGTAGGAAAAATGGACATCAATCGGATGGCGATACACGACGATATAGGTCGCGTCGGGCGAATAGGAAATACCGTCAAGCGGCGTGTGGGATTTGAGACAGCGCCGATGATCCTGCGCTTCCAGTTGCCGGGCCAATTCAACCCGGTCGCGAAACCCGCAATCCAGCCATTTCGAGTCCTTCCAGACCGGGGTGTCATTGTCTGCGCGCCCGTGGATCAGCATCATCAGGATTGCCTGCGACCAGGTTGTGCCTGATTTGGGCGGCGTGCTCAGGATAATGTCACTGGGTCGCAGCGCAAACCCGTCCCAACTCTCGGTGTTGGTTGCGGGGCCCAGATAGGCCCGATTGCGCTCTGGCAGCGGCACCGACATCTAGCGGCCCAACAATTGTTGATTTTCTGGCCAGCGTAGCTCCCAACCATAGCTGATCTTTTCCTTGGCACCCGCAGCCATGGGCAGGGTCCAGCCGACCACACCGCGACGGCCCTCAACCGAGTTTTCGACGGCGGGCGGAATTGCGTCAACCCGCACGGTCAGGTCTTGGTCCTCTGACACCGGCAAGGCGGCATAGACCGTCAGGTCGATGGTGTAGTCCAGATAGCTGTCCATCAGCAGTTCGAACTTTTGCCGTCTGGTGTCTTTGGATCTTACAAATCCGCTGTCGCCGGCCTGGGTTTCCAGCGTGCGGTGTTCCAGCAGAATTCCGTTTAGCGGCCCAAGCGGCAGCTTTGTGATGTCGCCATTGGCCGTTTGTGGCAGGTTCGATGTCGCCGCCAGAACCCCGTCACGATACACCACGGCCGTACCCGCCAGCAATGTACCACCGGTCTCGTTGGTCAGGTCGGCATAAAGCAACGCTGTCTCATCGCGCCTCGCATTGGCCAGCGCATAGAGCGGCAAGGCGCGATCAATCACGTCCAGCCGGACCGAGGTCGGCTCGCCCGTGCCCCTGATCATGGCAACCGGTCCCAGGTTGAATTCCAGGGTCTGGCCGTGCAGGACGACGTCCGGCGATAAAGCTTCCATAGCCTCTATCATCGGTTCCGAAATCGGCGCAGCCATGGTCCGCAGGTTGCCTTGCGATTTGGACAACAGGCGCTCTTGTTCCTTGTCTTGCAACCAGTAAATCGTCGAGCGTGGAATGATAACTTCAGATCCGCCCCGCAGGTCTGCGGTGGACAGGGTCACATCTGCTCCTTGCCAGTCTTCGCCGGTCGCTTGAGTTACGGCGGCCTGACGGATCATCCGCAGATTGCCGGCGTTTCCGCTCTGCTCCAGATATAATTCATAGCTTGGTTGCCAAGAGGCATCCCTCGCAAAATAGGACAGGAACAGCGCTCCGTCATAGGGGGTGGAAACCGACACTTCCAGCACCAGCGCACCGGTGTCGCGCGGCGCGGGTGTCGCCAAACGCAAAGCCAGCTGCGCACGTTCTACCGCATGCCCAAGCTCGGCCAATTCCCGTTCCGATCCGGCCAAGACCGCGGCGGCCGCCTTGGCCTCTTGGCTGGCAGCGCTGATCTGACCGCCAAGCTCGACCACAATACCTGCCAGCCCCTCGGGCGTCAGGTTGCTTTCGTCGCCCATTCCCGGCCCGTCACCGGCGGCAATGCTTTCGAGGAACCGGATCCTCAATTCGGCAGAGGCGATCACAGCTTCGAATTTTGCCCGGTCTTGCACTAGCCGGTTATGCGCCACCTCGGCCTGAACCAGATTGGCCTCGGCCTGTTGCATTTGCACGGTTTTAACCGGTGCTTGTGGTACAGATTCCCTGACAAAACGCTTGGCGCGCAGGGTGAGGTCACTGCTGCCACTGGTTCCCACCTGAAGCGTCTGCAAATCAAAGTCTTGCGGCATGTCGCTGATGATGATCTGGTGATCACCTGTGGGCATGGACAGCTGCGCAGACCGGGTGATGCTGGCCGAAGACGGGAATACTTTGACCTCGATCACTTGACTGGTGGTCGAAAAATCATCGGCCCACAGCGGGGCAGGCAACAACAGCAAGGCGGCAACAATAATCGGGCGCATGAAATATCCTCTGGGTTAATCCTGTTCCGACTATACCGTGACTTTGCACAAAAAAAAGGGGCCGCGTGATGCGACCCCTGTCTGCTCGGCAATGATATGCCTAGCCTTTTTTCAAAGCCCTGCGACCCAGCAGTTCGGCGATCTGCACCGCATTCAGCGCAGCGCCTTTGCGCAGGTTGTCAGAAACACACCACAGGTTGATACCATTATCAATGGTGCTGTCCTGACGAATACGGCTGACGAATGTTGCAAACTCGCCAACACATTCCATTGGCGTGGTATAGCCGCCGTCTTCGCGTTTATCGACGACCAGAATGCCCGGTGCTTCACGCAGAATTTCGCGTGCCTCGTCTTCGTCCAGATGCTCTTCGAATTCGATATTTATGGATTCAGAGTGGCCAACAAACACTGGAACACGGACGCAAGTGGCAGTCACCTTGATCGATTTGTCGATGATCTTTTTGGTTTCAGCGGCCATTTTCCACTCTTCTTTGGTGGTGCCGTCTTCCATGAACACATCGATATGCGGGATGACGTTGAACGCGATTTCCTTGGGAAAGACGCTCGGGGCCACTTCGCGACCGGGGACATATTTGCCCTTGGTCTGGTTCCACAGCTCGTCAATCGCGGCTTTGCCGGATCCGGACACGGACTGATATGTCGACACCACAACCCGTTTGATCGTTGCACGGTCGTGCAGCGGTTTCAGAGCAACGACCATCTGTGCAGTCGAGCAGTTCGGGTTGGCGATGATGTTCTTTTTGGTATAGCCCATAATGTCGTCCGGATTACATTCCGGCACGATCAATGGCACGTCAGGATCATAGCGATAAAGCGAGCTGTTATCGATGACAACACAACCTGCCGCCGCGGCAACCGGCGCGTATCTTTTGGTTGCGGCAGAGCCGATAGCAAACAAGGCAATATCCCAGCCGGTAAAATCGAACGTGTCCAAATCCGTCGTCTTTAGCGTCTTGTCACCAAATGCACATTCCGTACCCATCGACTTGCGGCTGGCAACAACGGCCAACTCGTCTACGGGGAACTGGCGCTCGGCCAGAATATTCAGCATTTCGCGGCCCACGTTTCCGGTGGCACCCACGACAACAACACGGTAACCCATTTCGGGATCTCCTGATTAAAGTTTTGGACGTGCGGGTCTTAGCGCTTATCGTAACGTTGTGAAATGGTAAAATTCGTGATTCCTGCTATGTTGAGCAGAATTACAGGGGTATTCGCATGAAAAATGCAGTTATTGGGTTGATTTTATCTATTATTCCGGGGCTTGCGCTGGCCGGATCAGCCGATGTTGTGCGCGCCAAGGCGACGCAAACCGGCGGGACCTGGCGCATAGATGTCACAGTGCGCCATGGTGATGCCGGCTGGGATCACTACGCGGACGGCTGGGGTGTGTATACGGCGGCAGGCAAAAAGCTGGGCTTTCGCGAATTGCTGCATCCCCACGACGCCGAACAGCCCTTTACCCGATCGCTGACCGGTGTGAAAATTCCGGCAGGCACCAAATCCGTGGTGATCCGGGCACAAGACAACGTGCATGGAAAAGGCAAGCCTTATACGCTGAAGCTACCCTAGTTCTTTTTGCTGCGCGCAGCCTTTTTACTGCGTGCACTCTTGGATCGACGGCGTTTGATCCGGAAAAAGTCACCAATTCGCGGTCGGATACCCATTGCCAGACGGTGGTCAGTGGTGTTGAGCACCGGTTTGTTGCCTCCGGCCTTTGAGCCGCTCTCGCGCAACAGAATATACAGACCGCTTGCGATAATAATCGCGGCGCCAATGGCGGTTGTCACCGGCGGAACTTCTCCGAACAAAATATACCCATAGCCGGTCGCCCACAGGATCTGGCTGTATTGCATTGGCGCCACGATCACCGCATCGGCCCGGTTAAAAGCCGCAATAAGCAGTGACATGGCAATCACCCCCAACAGAGCCACAGCAGCGATGCCACCGAGATGCTCTATCGGCATTGGTACATATACAAACGGCAGCAAAACCGCCATCACCACGAAATTTGCCAACATCGGATAAATGAGCAAGACGATGCTGCGCTCGTCCGAGCCAATTTTGCGAATGATGATCGAGGCAATAGATGTTCCAACAGCCGCCAACATTGCAGCCGCATGGCCCAGCCCCAGATCGGTGTCGCCGGGTTGCAAAACCACGAATACACCGGCCAAACCCACAAGGATCGCCAGTGTTCGCCGCAAGTGAACTTTTTCGCCTAAAATCGGAATGGAGAGTATTGTGATCAACAGCGGCACAGTAAACAGGATTGCATAGACCTGCGACAAAGGCAGGGTCGAAAAGGCGTAGATACCGGACGACCCCGCAACAACGGCGGCCCCTGTGCGCAATGCCGTCCACCAGGGATGAACCGGACGCAGGTGACCTTCCTGTCGATCTCCGATCAACAAGAAGATCGTCATCGGAAAACTGAACAACACTGCAAAGAAAATAATCTGGAACGGCGCATAGGTGCCACCCAGTGATTTCAGGATCACGTCATGGGTGGAAAAAATACCAAAAGCGGCCAAAGCAAGCAGGGCCCCGCGAAGAGTGTCGTTCATGTCATAGCTTTCTGATGCAAAGGCGGATGCTACTCCACGCCTCTTTGGACTCAGCATCTACCCCATATCCGGTACGGCAACAAGACCGCGATCAAAGATCAGAGACCGGCAAACTGGTGCTGCGTTTGGTGCGACGCAGCACAAAATTGGTCATAGAAGATCGGACCAGCCCCAGTGCCAAAATGCGCTTCATGATGAAAAATTCCAAAGCTTCGGGATCTTTGGCAATCACTTTGAGCACATAGTCATTCTCACCAGTGATCGAACTGCATTCGATAATCCAGTCGCTGGATTGAACAAAGCGGTCGAACCGGCTGATTGTCTGCTCCGAATGATCGATGAGGGACACATGCACATAGGCCAGCGCGTTCAATCCCAATATCTTGGGGTTGAGCACCGCCGTATATTTTTCGATTACGCCGTCGGTTTCAAGCCGCCTGATGCGCCGCCAACATGGCGACACCGACAGGTTGGTTTTTTCAGCCAGTGACTGCGTGCTGGCCTTGCCGTCTGCTTGCAGCAGGGTCAGCAACGCCTTGTCGAATTCATCCATTTTGTACATCGGCAAAATCTACCAGTTTTTTGCGCATTTCGGGTAAATTTTTTCAATCTGCTCGCAATGATGTCCAGAATGGCCCGGAAAACCCACCGCAAGCTGGCTATAATGCTCGTATGATAGGAGGCTGAAATGTCTAAAATTGGACGCTACGATGCAAAATTTTCGGACGAAAACGGTTACATTTCTTACTCGAAATCGGAAAACCACGTTTGGCGAGATCTGCTGGCTCGACAAGGGCCGAACGTCCGCAAGTATTGCGCGCCGGATTACCTCGACGGTTTGGATCTTTTGGACTTTCCAACCGATCGGGTACCGCAATGTCCGGACATTTCCAAAACCCTGCACAGCCTGACCGGATGGCGGGTGGAGCCGGTGCCCGCGTTGATCGGCTTTGGTCGCTTTTTCGAAATGCTAGCCAACCGCAGCTTTCCCGCAGCGTCGTTTATCCGCAGCCGTGCGGATTTCGACTACATCACCGAACCCGATATCTTTCATGAACTGTTCGGGCATACGCCCTTGCTGACCGACGCTCGATTTGCAAATTTCTCGCAGGCGATTGGCCAAACCGGGCTGCGGGCCAGCCCAAAGGACTATTCCTGGCTGATCCGGCTGTATTGGTTTTCGATCGAATTCGGCCTTACAATGGTTGACGGGCGGATCAAGGCGCTGGGATCGGGTCTTGCCTCGTCCCCGACCGAACTGCTGTATAGCGTGACCAGCGACATTCCACAGCGCCGTGCTTTTGATGTGATCGATATTTTGCGGACGCCCTATCGCATCGACATCCATCAACCGGTCTATTTTGTCATCGAGGATATCGACGATTTGTTCGCCGCAGCACAGCGGGACCTGTTGGCCGATGTGCATCACGCGCAACAACTGGGGTTGTTTGCACCGCTCTACCAACCCAAAAACGTGGCGTGAAATGCAAACCGCGCCAAACTGTTTCCAGCCGGCGCGGTGCATATCGGATTAATACGGCCAGTTTGTCTGGCCAGCTATTCCAGCCTAAAGCGACGCATCCAAAGCAGCGATGATCGCATCGCCCATTTCGGATGTGCTGACAGGTTTCTGGCCATCTGCGGGCAGCAGATCAGCAGTACGGACACCGCTGGCAAGAACACTCTCGACCGCGGCTTCCAGCCGGTCGGCTTCGGCGCCTTGGTCAAAGGAATAGCGCAGCGCCATGGCAAAGCTGAGGATACAGGCCGACGGGTTGGCCAGACCTTTGCCCATAATATCGGGCGCGGATCCGTGCACCGGTTCGTACATCGCCTTGGGGCGACCGCTTGCCATTGGCGAGCCCAGCGACGCGGACGGCAACATGCCAAGGCTGCCGGTCAACATAGCAGCGCAATCAGACAGGATATCGCCGAACAGGTTGTCGGTCAGGATAACGTCGAACTGTTTTGGCGCGCGCACCAGTTGCATCGCACCATTGTCGGCGTACATATGGCTCAGCTCAACTTCTGGATAATCCTTGTGCACTTCGGTCACGACCTCGCGCCACAGAATGCCACTCTCCATGACATTGGCCTTCTCCATCGAGCAGACTTTTTTGCCCCGGCGCATGGCCAGCTCGAACGCAGCGCGCGCCACGCGGTCGATCTCGCTCTCGGTATAGCGCTGGGTGTTAATGCCAACACGTTCGTTATTTTCAACGAAAATGCCGCGCGGTTCACCAAAATAGGAGCCCGATGTAAGTTCGCGCACGATCATGATATCCAGACCGGCAACGATATCTTTCTTCAACGAAGAGAAATCAGCCAGCGCATCAAAACACTGCGCCGGGCGCAGGTTGGCAAAAAGATCCATTTCTTTGCGCAGACGCAGCAAACCGCGCTCGGGCTTTACCGAAAAATCCAGATCGTCGTACTTCGGGCCGCCAACAGCCCCCAGCAGAACCGCGTCCACCTCTTGGGCTTTGGCCATGGTGTCGTCATGCAAGGGCGTGCCATGCGCGTCATAGGCTGCACCGCCCACCAGATCCTCGGTCACGTCAAAAGCGATATCGCGATTATCGCCGTACCATTTGATGATCTTTTGTACTTCGGCCATGACTTCTTGGCCAATGCCGTCGCCCGGCAGAATTAACAGCGTGTTGGTGCTCATGATTTTGTCCCTTGTAAATGCTGTCTCTGCCCTAAAACCATTGAGCACGGGGGTCAAGTGGACTGGGTGCAGCACCAGCCCTATTCAATGTCGATCCAGACCAATCGGTGCCGCGTTCCCAGGACTTGGGCCTCGGTTACTTCCGAATATAACGGCTCTCCGTCGGTCGGCCAAATTACACCACTGTCCAAAACGGTCAAAGCTGGCGACGGCAGAGCGTAGTCAACCCGCAAGTTGCCGGGCTGCACCTCGTCGCGCCAGTCGGCGGTGTCCTGTGCGGCGTCACCCCTGTGCTGTCGATTTACGCCGCCTTGCGCAACAGACGCAGCACGCGCACCGCGACTGTCCGGCTTGGGATCGGTGAATACATTTCGCGCCACCATATCCTGAAACAAGTCACCGGCGCCGTCGCCATCCACCGGATCGGCATTCAACCCCGCCAACAAAGCATAGTCTTCACCTGAAAATGTAGCTGTCTGTCCGGTCTGATTTACAAAGCCATGTCCCGCCAGATACTGATCCCAAAACAACAACTCGTCATGGTTGCGCTTGCCGTTGATATCTTCTGGTCCATCGAACACAGGCGGGCTGGAATAGGATGCCAGAACATGAATGCGCCGCCCGTCAGGCAGATCAACCGCCACGTCCCAATGCCCGTGCGACGACAGCCGCATGATCTGTCGCGCCGGACCCGAAGGATAGGGCGTTCCATCGGCATGAACAGGTAAATCCGCATCCGGCAAGTCGCGCCATAAGGTTTTTGAGAAATCCTGCGGTGCCCGCAACGGAAACCGTGACAGTAAAGCCATTCCGCCATGGCCGCGAAATTCGCCATAACCAAAAGCATCGGCGGGCCCGCGCAGCAATCCATCGCCGTCAAGATCATGGCCACTGTCAACGCCAGCGTTTTGCGCAGGACTGTAGATATACGGGTAGGACAGCGCACTCGATCCTGCGCCCTGTGCCAAATTATCGCGATACGCCGCAATGGTGCGACCCTCGGCATCGTGATCAAATCCCAACAGCAGGATCACATCGGGATGGGCCGTGCGAATGATACCGGCAGTAAGGTTAACCTGCGGGTCCTTGCCGGACTGAACATCGCGCAACAACAAACCTGGCCCGTCGCGCTGAAGCTCGACGTTGAAAACGGCCAAGCGCACCGCATCTGCGCAAACCTGTCCAGATAGAACAAATAACACCAATGCCGATGCAAGCGAGCGCGTCAAAGCGGATTTGATTTTCGATAGGTGCTGGCAATGCCAAACATGGCAATACCCCGCAGAACAGCGATCGCAGGCACCCAAGCCCACAGCGCGATGACCCAAACAGCCATAGGTCGAAACGCCATCGGTTGGCCCGAGATCACGTACGAAAACTTGCCGATAAAAATCGGGATGAAAAACGGCAATGTCAGCCCGACAACAATGCTCAAGAGACCGATGGCCTGCAGCTGTGATTTCGGCACCGCGTCGGCAGGCAGGCTGGTGGTTGGCAGATTCAAGTAGATATTGAATTCCCCCCCCTCCAGATGGGACCGAAACCCGCGCGCGAAAATTGCGTAGAGACCGGTGTAGATTATGGCGAAATTCAATGCCAAAGCCGCCATTCGGGCAAATTGAAGCGTGGTGACCGGATCTCCGCGACCCAGAACGACAGCCAACACGGGCACCGGGCTAAATTCAAAGTTCCAAAGGTAAAGAGAAAGTTTGGACAATCCGGCCAATAGTAAATGAAACTGGCTGTCTGACTGCCCCTCCGGGAAGAGAAAAACAAGCAACACAAGCAATGTCATCAAGCTGGCATAGCGTATCCGGTTGAAGGGAGGGCAATACCGGAATTCAAGAATATTAGGCGACTCAAAGGCGTATTCCAACCAGACAATCGCGCCGCCGATCAATGCCAGAATGCCGAACAAGTCAATTGCAACTGTCGATTCTACCGGCAATGCCAAGCCGGGATAAGCAATCAGGAATGCTACCAATGCTGCCCGAAACAAAGCTCCCGCAAAACGTGGCACTGGTTAATTGCTCCTGAACAGAGTTCTAGTTTGTTTCATCTAATATCTCGCAAGCAAGATATTAGATGAATTTGCCTAAAATGGGGCATGCGCGCAATAGGGCACTCAAGCCAACAATCTGATGTGTTGCAGCAACCACTGACCGGTGCGGGCTCGCCCCGACCAACAGTCAAAAAGTATCTTAGACCCAAGGCAGCCTTTTTGTGTAGCTTTGCTCAAATGTATCGATCGCAGATTTCTTTTGCAGGGTTAGACCGATGTCATCCAGACCGTTCATCAGGCAATGCTTTTTGAACGCATCGACTTCGAATTTGAACTCGGTCCCGTCGGTGGCCGATATCGTCTGATTTTCCAGATCAACCGTGATCCGCGCATTTTCGCCACGCTCTGCGTCTTCCATCAGTACATCAACTTGTTCTTTGGCCAGAATAACCGGCAAAATACCGTTTTTGAACGAGTTGTTGTAAAAGATATCGGCATAGCTGGTGGACACGATCACCTTGATACCGAAATCACGCAGGGCCCAAGGCGCGTGTTCGCGCGACGAGCCACAGCCAAAATTGTCGCCTGCGACAATGATCTCGGCATCACGGTAGGCCGGTTTGTTCAACACAAAATCGGCGATTTCCTTGCCGTCTTCGTCATAGCGCATTTCGTCAAACAGATTTACGCCCAAACCCGACCGCTTGATCGTTTTCAAGAACTGTTTCGGAATGATCATATCGGTGTCGATATTGATCAGCGGCATCGGGGCGGCAACGCCGGATACGTTTTCAAATTTTTCCATCGTCAGGCTCCTTAGCTAAAATCACGAATGTCGGTCAAATGACCGGTCACGGCGGCGGCGGCGGCCATGGCTGGCGACAACAAGTGTGTGCGCCCTCCGCGACCCTGACGACCCTCGAAATTGCGGTTCGACGTGGCAGCACAGCGTTCGCCCGGAGCCAATTGATCAGGGTTCATCGCCAGACACATGGAACATCCCGCCATCCGCCATTCAAATCCTGCCTCAACAAAGATCTCGGCCAAGCCTTCTTCTTCGGCTTGGGCCCGAACCAGACCGGAGCCGGGGACAACCATTGCCCGCATCCCGTCCTTGATCTTTTTGCCCTTCAACACAGCCGCCGCAGCGCGCAGATCCTCGATCCGGCCATTGGTGCAGGACCCGATAAACACGGTGTCAATTGCAACATCAGACAGCTTCGTTCCCGGTGTCAGGCCCATATAGGCCAGTGACCGACGCACAGCATCGACTTTGCCGCCGGAAAAATCTTCGGGACTTGGTACCGTGGCCGTGATCGGCAAAACATCCTCGGGCGAGGTGCCCCAAGTGACCACCGGTGCGATGTCTTCGCCCTTGATGGTCACAACTTTGTCGTACTGCGCACCCTCGTCCGTGAACAGGGTTGCCCAATAGGCGACCGCAGTATCCCAATCGGCGTCTTTGGGCGCGTGTGGGCGGCCTTTGACATACTCGATTGTCTTTTCGTCCGGTGCAATCAGACCAGCGCGGGCACCGCCCTCGATCGCCATATTGCAGACGGTCATGCGACCTTCCATTGACAATTCGCGGATGGCCTGACCGCAATATTCGATCACGTGACCATTGCCGCCCGCGGTTCCGGTTTTCCCGATCACCGACAGGGTTATGTCCTTGGCTGTCACACCGGGGCGTAAAGACCCCGTGATCTCGACCTTCATGTTTTTCGACTTTTTCTGGATCAGCGTTTGCGTCGCCAGAACATGCTCGACTTCGGATGTGCCAATACCATGTGCCAGCGCGCCAAAGGCACCGTGTGTGGCCGTGTGACTGTCACCGCAAACCACGGTCATACCGGGTAAGGTCCAGCCCTGTTCGGGGCCAACAATATGCACAATGCCCTGACGGATATCAGTTACCGGGTAATAGTGAATGCCGAAATCAAGAGCATTCTTGTCCAGCGCCTCGAGCTGAATGCGGCTTTGCTCGTTGGCGATGCCGTTCAGGCGGTCCACGGTGGTTGGAACGTTGTGATCAGGTACGGCAATGGTTTTGTCCGGCGCATGTACCGGACGCCCGGCCGTGCGTAGGCCTTCAAACGCCTGTGGACTGGTCACTTCGTGGACCAGATGCCGGTCGATATACAACAGGCATGTGCCGTCGTCGGACTCGTGCGCCACATGGGCATTCCAGATTTTGTCATAGATTGTTTTTGGTGCGGACATTTTTTACTCCCGCTTGCGATTTCATGAATGTGTGATGGACTGGATTACAGCGTTATAGGTGCGCAAGTTGCGACAGCCGTTCACCGTGAAATCTCCACGGCAGGCGTGTTCTGTCATCCATATCAATAAGTATCCTCATGGCACGCTATTAAACGGGAATCAGCCGACCCGCAAGGCTCGGCACCGGTTTCCTCTCAATCGGTGCCAAATGCTTGCGGCTGCGTTGGCTTCAATCTAGGCTGCCTTTAAACAGGAGGCACGAATATGGAGCCGATAACAGAAAATACCGCAGCCGAGGCGACCTCCGCAGGCGCCCAATCCGCAACTCAGACAGAGCTGACCTCGGCGCTAAAGGCGCCTTTGGATGATCCGGCAAAAACAGCCGAAGCGGTGCAGCAGACGATCACAGAACAGGCCCAGGGTATTTGGTGGCGATTGGAAAACCTATGGGATCGAATGATGAACCCGTGGAGCGCCTATCAGATCCTGATCATTCTTGCGCTGGGGATCATAAGCTATGTTTTATACAAGTACCTGCGCCCTATACTACGCCAAGCGTTGGGCAATTTGCAGGGTTGGCCGAAATGGTCCCTGCGTGTACTGGCGGTTTTAAACCAACGGTTGTTCTTGGTGATATTTGCCGTGCTGTCGCAGCTGACCATCCAGATTATGCTGATCCTGTTCAGATGGCCGAGCCGAACCTATTTTATTGCAGTTCTTTCGTCCTTGGCGCTGGCATGGTTGTTTATTGCGGTCGTCACACGGTTGATCAAAAACCGATCGCTGCGCAAACTGGTGTCGTGGATCGGTCTGGTCTATGTGACGCTGGTGTTTGTCGGTTTCTGGGACGAGGCCAAAACCCTGTTTGACAGCCTTGCGATCACGCTTGGGCAGGTCCGGATTTCCGCATTGATGATCTTAACTGCCGTCGTCACGCTGGCCTGCCTGTTGGCAATGGCCAATATTGTTTCCAAGGCAGCGGCCTCTCGTATCCAAAAGATCAACGAACAGGATATGTCCGCCTCGATCAAGGTGCTGATGACCAAAGGCACCCAGTTGGCGCTCTATGGTTTGGCGCTCATGTTGGGGTTGCGTACCATCGGCTTTGACCTGAGCAGCTTTGCGT
Source organism: uncultured Myxococcota bacterium (assembly GCA_964196455.1). Taxonomy (GTDB): domain Bacteria; phylum Pseudomonadota; class Alphaproteobacteria; order Rhodobacterales; family Rhodobacteraceae; genus Amylibacter. Next base: position 33,539 of record CAXMUJ010000077.1, read on the forward strand.
TGCTGTCGGGCGCCATTGGTCTTGGTATCGGTTTTGGCCTGCAAAAAATCGTATCTAATCTGGTGTCGGGTGTCATCATTTTGTTAGACAAATCAATAAAGCCGGGTGATGTGATCTCGCTGGAAGGCACTTTTGGCTGGATCACTTCACTGGGCGCCCGCTATGCCTCGATCGAGACACGCGACGGGCGAGAATACCTGATCCCGAACGAGGATTTCATCACAAATCAGGTGATAAACTGGACCCACAGTTCAAACTTTGTCCGTTTGGATATCGATTTTGGTGTGTCCTACGACAGCAATCCACACGACGTGAAGCGCATCTGTTCTGCCGCGCCGTTGACTGTCGACCGTGTCGTGTCAAAACCGGCACCTGTTTGCCATATTGTCAACTTTGGCGACAGTTCGATTGATTTCCGTTTACGGTTCTGGATAGAGGACCCTACAGGCGGGCTGACCAATATCCGCGGCAATGTCTATCTGGCGCTGTGGGATGCGTTGAACGACAACAACATCAATATTCCGTTCCCACGCCGAGATGTGCATATCCTGAGTGCAACGTCGGTACTTGCACCGGCACCTATTCCCGATGACTGACATAAGTCAGGCGTCGGATAGGGACCGACGCCTGTAATCCGCCAACTATTTTGTGTTTCTAGATTTGGCCGACTTTTTCCATCAATGCTGCCAAGGCAGCATCACTTAGCCCTTCACCGTTGGTCAGCTTATCGATCGCGGCATCGCCGCTTTCTTCGAGTGCAAGGACTTCTTCTTCCAATGTGCCGATTTGACCGGCAATAATTCCTGCATCTTCTGCAACTTCTGCGTCTGTACGCGCTAATGCCAGTTCGTCTTCCAATTTCTTAACGAGGTCAGCGTCCACGACGTCTTTGGCCAACTCATCATCCAAATCACTCTGAACGACGCTTGTTGTCCGCTCGATTGACAGATCGGTCAACGCGTCCTTCAACAGTTGCAAGTCGGCTTCTTTGTCGGCCACCGCTGTCTGCGATTGCGCAATTGTTCGCGCCAGACCATGCACCGAATTTTCATTCGCATTTCGCGTGGCGTTGATGTTTGCGTTCAGAACGCCATTCACTTTCTTCAGCTCCGATGGGTGCAGGCCCGAGCCCTTTTCGCCGCGAATGCCCTTGGCTTTGCCGGACCCCTTTTCAGAAGCACTTTTGTTGCTGCTGTTTCCGCCGCCGTTTCCACCTCTGTTTCCGCCGCCGTTTCCGCCTTTACCGGCAATGGCGCCCGCGCTGGACATTGCAAATGCTACTGCCACGGTAAATGGAAGGACAAATTTGGCTTTTCTCATTAGGGTCATTAGTTACTCCGAGTAATGTATTAAGTTTCATATCGCTTAATCCCTATCGACGCTCGATTGGTTTGCAATCGAAATGCCGGAAAAAATAGCTCTCTACGCCGTAAACCCCTAAAACTAAACGACTACCGTCTGGCGACGGTAGGATTAGCGATGTGCTTTTCTAGGTACTGAAGTACGACGTCCTCTGTGATGGCTCCATTTGTGGTTGAAAAATACCCCCTGCCCCAAAAGTGTTTTCCCCAGTAGCGCTTTTT
>CAXMUJ010000078.1:0-2344 GCA_964196455.1 uncultured Myxococcota bacterium
ACCAGGAACGCCATCTCTACAGCAGGACCAATTTCAAGCTCAACCGCACCGCCGCTCTCGCCGAGTGGCGTGAACTTGGCGCGGCATAAAAGGTTGCTCAATAGCCTTGCAGAGACTGGTTCGCATTCGTCTGACACCACCACGCCTGGGATTGTCTTGCCGGACAGTTGATCGTGGCCGAGGCAGGCGGACGTGTTGAACAGCAAGATGCAGATGCGATGATCCGTGACGGCGGTCGCGTTGTTGTCGGGACACCCGCTGTATTTGATCGACTTCTTAAGATTTCCTAATCAGCATTCGCGCAATCCGACTAGGCCTCCGGTAAAAGAACCGGACCTTTGGTCGTGAACCCAACAGTGACATCGCTGCCGATGTCAAGCGGCGCATCCACGTCGTCTTGCACCGCAAACATTGTGCCAAATTCTGCTTCCAAGGTATATTCCATTCGGACGCCGACATAGGTGGCTTTGGCGATACGGGCATTGAACCCGCTTTTAACTCCGATGATCAAACGCGAAGGGCGCACAGCCAAATTTGCTGGACCGGTTTGAAGTCCGCGCGCAGGCAGAACATGCTGATAGTTTTCGACTGATATAGTTGCCTGATCGTTTTGCACGCTGTCGATGATGCACGGCAGGATGTTCGCCTCTCCTATAAAGTCGGCCACGAAACGATCGACAGGCGCGTCATATAATTGTCGTGGGGTCCCGATCTGCGCGATTGCTGCGTTGCGCATCACGACAATCTCGTCCGAGACGGCAAGCGCTTCTTCCTGATCGTGGGTCACGTAAACCACGGTTAGACCAAGGTCCTGTTGGATCGAGCGGATGTCCTCGCGCACCTGGCGGCGCAGCTTGGCGTCAAGGTTTGAAAGCGGTTCGTCAAACAGCAAAACTTGTGGTTCCAGTACCAGCGCGCGCGCTACGGCGACCCGTTGCTGCTGACCGCCGGACAATTCGCTGGGAAGCCGGCTGTCAAATCCCTTGAGACCTACAAGATCGAGACCGGCAAGGGCGCGGTCGCGGGTTTCAGCCTTTGAAAAACCGGAAAATGTTAATCCGTAGGACACGTTTTCAAGCACACTCATATGGGGAAACAACGCGTAGGACTGAAAGACCATCGACACGTCGCGGTCGGTGGCCGGCAAGTTGGTGACATCCCTGTCTCCAATCAGAATACGGCCCTCGGTTGCCATTTCCAATCCGGCAATCATGCGCAACGTAGTTGTTTTTCCACACCCCGAGGGGCCAAGCAGTGTAACCAGTTTTCCCGCCTCGACAAATAAATCGATGTTATCAACTGCAACAACATCGCGTCCGAAGCGTTTGGAAACGCCCTCAAAGCGAACAGGTGCCGCTTTGCCGGTGATTTTTGTTTCTGCCATGGTTATTCTCCTGTCCCGAATTGTGTGCGGCGTCCAATTTTTGTGCGACCTACTAGGATTTGCAGCAGACCGACTGCGGCCAGCATTACGAAGATCAGGGTTGTGGAATAGGCGATCGCAAGTCCGTAGTCGTTATTTTCGACCCGGCCAATGATATAGCTGGTTGCCATATTGTATTCGGCTGAGACCAGGAATATCACCGCTGATATTGCCGTCATGGCGCGCACGAAACTGTAGACCAGTGCAGCCAGAATTGCCGGGCGCAGCAAGGGCAGTATGACCCGGCGGAACGTCTGCCAGGAATTGGCTCCAAGTGTAAGCGAGCTTTCATCCAGTGATTTATCCAACTGGCTCATCGACGCAATGCCAGCCCGCACTCCAACCGGCATGTTGCGAAAAACAAAACTGACAATCAGGATGATGCCGGTGCCGGTAATCTCAATCGGCGGGACATTGAAGGCCATAATGTAGCTTACGCCAATAACGGTTCCGGGGATTGCAAAGCTAAGCATCGTGCCGAATTCAAAAGCGTTTTTGCCGGTGAATGTCTGGCGTGTTAGCAGATATGCAGTGATCAACCCGAGCACCGCGGTTAGGGGCGCGGCGGCAGCGGCGATGGAAATCGTGGTCCAGAAGCTATCCCAAGCCGAACCGATCCATTGAATTCCAAATTCGTTATAGCCGACTCTGAAGGCGGTTTTGTAATGGGTTAGCGTCAGCGAGTTATCGACGCCCCAAAGCTCTACAAAGCTGCCAAACACGATCATTACATAGACGATGATGGTGAATGCGCCCCAGATAGCCGCAATTGCAAAAACCGGTATCGACAGCCGCTTGGGCATAAGTGGATGCACACCTGCATCGCCTTTGCCTGTAACGGTAGTATAGCTTTTCTTACCTAACCAGACGCGCTGCGCGTAAAACGCTGACAGCGTGAAAAATAGCAATACCATCGCCAGA
>CAXMUJ010000079.1:0-2166 GCA_964196455.1 uncultured Myxococcota bacterium
TTTCGCGTGAAGAAGGCAAGCCAATGGCCGAAGGCAAAGGCGAAGTTTACCGCGCCGGGCAATTTTTCACCTATTACGCCGCTGAATGTCTGCGCCAGATCGGCGAAAACGCAGACAGTGTGCGGGCCGGTGTCGAAATTGATGTGCGCCGTGAGCCGATCGGTACGGTTGCGATCATCTCTCCCTGGAACTTTCCGACAGCAACCGCATCTTGGAAAATCGCACCCGCGCTTTGCTACGGCAATGCTGTGGTGTGGAAACCTGCGAATGTGACGCCGGCATCAGCCGTTGCGCTGAGCGAGATCATCAACCGTCAGGACATTCCAAAAGGGTTGTTCAGCTTGGTCATGGGGTCTGGTCGCACAATTGGCCAGCGGCTGGTTGAAAGCCCGATGATAAATGCGATTTCCTTCACCGGTTCTGTACCTGTGGGTAAAGGCATTGCGACCGCCGCTATTCAGAATTTCACTAAAATTCAACTGGAAATGGGATCAAAAAACGCGCTTGCAGTGATGGATGACGCTGATATTGATCTTGCTGTGACTTTGGCACTAGGTGGCGCGTTTGGCAGCACCGGACAAAAATGCACAGCCTCCTCGCGCCTTGTGGTCCACGCGGCTATCCATGACGCCTTTGTCGAAAAACTTGTCAAAGGGGCCAAAGCATTAAAGGTCGGTCACGCATTGCAGGCCGACATCCAGATGGGCCCGGTTGTCAGCGAACAACAATTGCAGGAAAACCTCGCCTATGTTGAGTTGGGCAAGTCTGAAGGTGCAGAACTGGCTTGCGGTGGTGCGCGGCTCGAAATGCCGACTGAAGGGTTTTACATGTCGCCGGGCGTATTTCTGAACACGACCAACGACATGCGGATTAATCGCGAAGAGATGTTTGCGCCGCTGACGTCAGTCATCAAAGTTGGCAGTTATGAAGAGGCTCTGACCACAGTGAACGATACCAACTTTGGTTTGACTTCCGGCATTGTCACCCAATCTCTGGCGCGGGCTACACACTTCCGCCGGAACGCCAGAACCGGTGTTGTCACCGTCAATTTGCCAACGGCCGGAACCGATTACCACGTGCCCTTCGGTGGGCGTGGTGACAGCTCTTATGGTCCGCGCGAGCAGGGAAAAGCTGCAGCCGAATTCTATACGACCGTCAAAACCGCCTATATCAGCGCCGGGCCCCCGCTGTGATGCGCATCGATAACCTTCAATACGCCAATTGGTCGGAGAAAATATTCCGCCAGATGCGCGAGGGCGGGGTGGACGCGGTCCATGTCACCATCGCCTATCATGAAAATTTTCGTGAAACGGTTCTGAACTTCGAAAAATGGAACCGTTGGTTTGAACAATATCCCGACCTGATCATGAAGGGCCTTTTGGCGTCTGACGTGGATAAAGCGCGGAAAACTGGGCGCACCGCGATTTTTTTCGGCTTTCAAAACCCCAGCCCGATTGAAGACGATATCGGCCTGGTCGAAATTGTTCACGCGCTGGGTGCCAGGTTCATGCAACTGACGTATAACAACCAGTCATTGTTGGCGACCGGCTGTTACGAAGCGGAAGATAATGGCATTACCCGGATGGGTCGACAGGTTATCAAAGAAATGAACCGTGTCGGGCTGGTGGTGGATATGAGCCATTCCGGTGACCGATCGACTATCGAGGCGGCTGATATTTCCGAACGCCCAATCGCTATTACCCATGCAAACCCGTATGATTGGTCCCCGGCCCTGCGCAACAAAAAGGATGATGTCATCCGGGCGGTTACCGGAAACGGTGGAATGCTGGGGTTTTCTGTTTACCCGCATCACCTGAAGGGTAAATCCGACTGCACGCTGGAAAGCTTCTGCGCGATGATCGCAGACACGGCCGCGAAATACGGTACTGAAAATCTGGGGATCGGGACTGACCTTTGTCAGGATCAGCCTGATAGCATTGTAGAATGGATGCGCGCCGGACGCTGGACGAAAGAAATCGATTATGGCGAAGGTTCTGCTGCTGCACCGGGGTTTCCACCTATGCCAAAGTGGTTCCATGACAACCGCGATTTCGGGAATATTGAGGCCGGGTTGCGCGCTGTTGGCATGAGTGAAGACGAAGTTACCGGGATCATGGGTCGTAACTGGCACCGGTTTTATGGCGAAAATTTCACACCGCAGGAGCA
>CAXMUJ010000080.1:0-1728 GCA_964196455.1 uncultured Myxococcota bacterium
GCCATCAGGTTGTCTGGGTGGGAAGCGCGAACCATGCGTTTCCATGCTTTGCGGGCAACTTCCAGATCGGCGTCATGGCCAATCTCTAGCACGGAATACGGGTCAGGGGCTGCACCCGGTACATAGCGGGACCGCAAACAACTGAATAGCTGCGCTGGCATTCCGAATATGCGGCTGACATCCTCGATGAACGCGTCTTCGGCGGGATGGTAGTGCCCGTCGGCCATCGATATGTGAAACAACCCCTCGATTAGGTCGCGCAGGATTGTGCTGTCATCTTCAAACATGCGCCCGATTTTGGCGGCATAAATTTCATATCCGGCCACGTCGGTGCGGGCGAGGTCGAACAAACGGCCCGCCTGCGCTTCGTCTTCGGGCGGGATCTGGAACACTTGCCTGAAAGCGATAACTTCGTCGCGGGTAACCTCGCCATCGGCCTTCGCCATTTTGGCCCCCAGCGCGATTACGGCAATGGTAAAGGCCACGCTTTTCTCGGGCGGGCTTCTGAAGTTTTCGAAGATCGCAGAAAGCCCTTCACCTTTTGCAAGGGCAGATAGGGCTTCGGCAATACGGGTCCAGATTGACATGGTTACAGTCTAACAGATTGGTAGGAATGTGAAACCGGTGTTTCTTACCATCCGGTCAAAGAAATTTTTGCAGGAATACGATGCCCAACCAGTGGTCAAACTTGCGGCCTGCTTGCGGGATATGACCCACCTGTTGGTATCCAAGCGCCTCGTGAAATGCAATCGCGGTGGAATTGTCATCCGAAACACCGCCAATCATCGAATGAACATTATTTGTGCGCGCATGTGATTCCAGTGCGGCCATCAATGCTCGCCCCACACCTTTGCCACGTGCATTATCTGCCAAAATCACTGTGTGCTCTTTGGTATTGGCGTAACCGACACCAGCGCGGAATTGACCGTAGGATGCGAAACCCAACAGCATGTCACCTTGCCTTGCCACTAGAAATTCATATCCAGCTGCGTGGCGCTCATTGATCAACGCGGTAATATCCAAGGTGGATTTTTCGACGCTGTTAAACGTGATCGTTGTATCCCTTATAATAGGGTTCCAGATCGCAGCGATAACGGCGGCGTCATCGGCGCTGGCAGGTAGTATTTTCACTGAGGGTAAAACCTAGCTGGCAATGACTGCGGCGATTGCCAAGAACAGAACCGCCAATCCCAGCCCAGTCCACGAGCACGCCAGCGAGCGGTCGTCGTTGGCGTTGGTAGCCATTAACAATGCTTTGCTTTTGCTTGGTATCATCGGGGGCCTCCATCCGTTCGAAATTGATTTCGTTAAGATTATGCTAGACCCGTGCTTGTGTTAAACGCAAGCCACGATTGCGCGATGGTATCGTGAGCGCACAAAAAAACCGCGACAAAAGCGCGGTTTGTCAAGTATTTTGAGCGATTAGCCGCCGATTGTGGATAAATACGCGATCAGGTTCACACGATCATTTTCGCTTTTGAGACCCGGGAATGTCATTTTAGTCCCCGGTGCAAAATCTTTAGGACGTGTCAGGAACGCATCAAGTTGTGCTGGTGTCCAGTCGCCACCAACAGCCGCCAGCGCGTCCGAGAATTTATATGCAACACTTGCGACGCCGCGATTCACAACACCGTAAAGCGATGGGCCTACGCCATTTGCACCGTCTTCAAGCTTATGACAAGCTTTGCATTTCTTGAATACTTTTTCACCAGTTGCCGCATCGGCAAC
>CAXMUJ010000081.1:0-47905 GCA_964196455.1 uncultured Myxococcota bacterium
TTAGCTGATGTGGACGGGCTTCGCACGCGCTAGTTTCGCGTGTCTACTTTGTTGAATTTCGGGTCGGGTCGACGACCGGAAATCATTTGGCCTCGTTCATTTTGTGACCAGATAATCCTAACACGGACTTGCAGATGCAGCGGATCAATCCCCGACCAGCAAGCTGTCCAGCATCGCCGAAATATCCTCGACCTTTTGCGCGATGATGTGGACCACTTGGCCGTCGCGCTGCAAATGGCCTGTAACGCGCAACAGCCGTCCGGCAATCACCGCACGGCGGAAAACCTCGTATGTTTTGCGCCAGACAATAATGTTGGAAATGCCGGTTTCGTCCTCCAATGTCAGAAAGATAACACCCTTGGCGGTGCCGGGGCGTTGGCGCACCAGGACCAGACCGGCAACTGTGATCAGCGCACCTTGGGGCGGTTCGTCCAGCCGGTTATGCGGCAGGGCATGGGGCGGCTTGGGCCATTGCGGGGCGATCAGAGGTGGCTCATACATGGAACAAAGGTAGAACATTAGAGATTTTATGCAAGCATTCATCCGGGCGCAAAAAAATGCTGGAAAGGTCATTGCGTCCGGTTTAAGAGCGGTCTGAGTTGCAAAGGACAAAAGCATGGCGAAGATCACCTATATCGAACACAACGGCACCAAACACGAAGTTGAGGTCGCCACCGGCATGACCGTCATGGAAGGTGCCCGCGACAATAACATTCAGGGCATCGAGGCCGATTGCGGTGGTGCGTGTGCCTGTTCGACATGCCATGTCTATGTCGACGAAGCATGGGTCGACCGGCTGCCTGCCAGGGACGATATGGAAGTGGACATGCTGGATTTTGCCTGGGAGCCGGATATGCTGCGCTCGCGGTTAACCTGTCAGGTCAAGGTGACAGACGATCTGAACGGTCTTATCGTTCATATGCCTGAAAAACAGATTTGATGCGGGGGGTTCTTGTCGCCATATCCCTGATGATCGCCGCACCGGCCTTGGGCCAGTCGGCACAGATCACGCAAGCTTGGTATGACAAGGACACTGACATCTATGGTCATCGGATCATGGGCAGTATTGCCGAACACCTGCGCTTGAATGCCCGGCTGGCGGATGGAACTGTTGTCCGGCTGGATCTCGGGGCAGGTGGTGCGCCCAGCCATGTGTTCGAAGACATGGAACCCCGTCTGGCGGATATGAACGGCGATGGCCAGATCGATCTTGTTGTGATCGAAACAGATATAACGGCGGGTGCTGCGCTGGCTATTTACGGGCTCAAATCCGGCAAATTGGTCAAATTGGCCGAAACACCGCATATTGGCATGCCCAACCGTTGGCTGGCGCCGATCGGAGTTGGCGATTTCAACGGTGATGGCAAGATGGACGTGGGCTATATTGATCGACCACATCTGGCTCGGATGCTGCGGATATGGACGTATGAGGACAACGCGCTGACAGAAATAGGCCGGGCGCGCAAACTGACCAATCACCGGATCGGTGACGAGTTCATCACCGGTGGCGTGCGAACCTGCAATGGCCAAGACGAAATGCTTATGGTCACGGACGACTGGGATCGCATTGTTTCGGCGCGATTTGAAGGGGCCAAGCTGCGCCTGCGCGCGTTGGGACGGTACAGACCTGCTGCAATGCGCAAAGCCTTGACCACCTGCTAGGGCCGCATCTGCCGGTCGAACCGGCCCCAGAGGCCAACACAGACGACTATAGGCGCGATCATAGGCGCGGTTGATCGGGCAGTCAGAGCGCCCGCCAGCCGATGTCTTTGCGGTAAAAACCCGCAGGCCAGTCAATCAGGTCAATCGTGGCATAGGCACGATCGCGGGCTTCTTGCAGGGTCTTTCCACGTGCCGTGACATTCAGCACCCGCCCACCCATGGCCAGAACTTTGCCCGCGTCGGCCTTGGTTCCCGCATGGAATACATGCAGTTTACTGTCTTGGTCCAGCGTATCTAGCCCCTTGATCTCGGTGCCTTTTTCATATGATCCGGGATAGCCATCGGCCGCCAGAACAACGCTCAGTGCGTGATCATCTGCCCAGTGCAATTGAAAACCGGCCAAGCGTTTTTCAGCACAGGCCAGCATGGCGTCCAGCGCCTGTGCGCCCAGACGCATCATCAAGACCTGACACTCGGGATCGCCAAATCTGACGTTGTATTCAACCAGGCGGGGCTGGCCATCTTTGATCATCAGGCCCACATATAAAACGCCCTCATAGGGCGTGCCACGTTTGGCCATTTCGTCGATGGTGGGCTGCACGATTTCAGCCAGCGTTTTTTGGACCAGAGCATCGGTCAAAACCGGCGCCGGAGAGTAGGCACCCATGCCACCTGTGTTCGGACCCAGATCACCATCAAAGGCGCGTTTGTGGTCTTGCGCAGTGCCAATCGGCAGAACCGACGTGCCATCAGACAGAACAAAGAACGATGCCTCTTCGCCCTCCATGAACTCTTCAATGACCACTTCGGCACCGGCGGCGCCAAAGCTGCCGGAAAACATGTCGTCAATGGCCGCCATTGCCGTTTCCATATCCATCGCCACGATCACACCTTTGCCAGCGGCCAGACCATCGGCCTTGACCACTATGGGCGCGCCTTTTTCGCGAATATAGGCCCGCGCGGCCTGGGCATCGGTGAAATGGCCATAGGCGGAAGTGGGTGCGTTGCAGGTATCGCAAATCTCTTTGGTGAAGGCTTTGGAGGCTTCCAGCCGTGCAGCCGCAGCAGAGGGGCCGAAGGTCAGAATACCGGCGGCCCGCAAATCATCGGCCACACCCGCGGCCAATGGCGCTTCTGGTCCGACGATGACAAAATCAATACTGTTGGTATCGCAGAACGCCAGAACGTCTGCGGCGTCTTCTGGATCAAGGGGCACACAGGTTGCGACCTCGGCTGCGCCGGCATTGCCCGGTGCACAAAACAGCTGATCGCACTTCGGGTTCTGGCGCGCGGCCCATGCCAATGCATGTTCACGTCCGCCACTTCCCAGAATAAGGATATTCATTTTTTTCGTGCTCCTGACTTGGCCTTAGGTTGCAAGCGTTCTAAGGTCACGCAAACAGTTTCGCAAGCGAACGAGTGGTAAATGTCCGACCTAATTGACGATCCCGCACCGGGACAGAACGCACCAGAGTTCACAGTGTCCGAAATTTCGGGTGCAGTGAAGAAAATGGTCGAGGGAAATTTTTCCCACGTCAGGATACGCGGCGAGGTCGGGCGCGTATCACGACCGCAATCTGGCCACCTGTATCTGGACCTCAAGGATGACCGCGCTGTTTTGGCATCGGTGATCTGGAAAGGCGTCGCCGCGCGTCTGCGCACCCAACCCGAAGAGGGGATGGAGGTCGTAGCCACTGGCAAGTTGACAACTTTCCCCGGGCAATCACGCTATCAAATGGTGATCGAGGATATTGCTCCGGCGGGTGTCGGGGCGCTGATGGCTATGTTGGAACAGCGCAAAAAGAAGCTGGGTGCAGAGGGTTTATTCGATCGGGCGCGCAAGCAAGACTTGCCATATCTGCCAGATGTGATTGGCGTTGTAACGTCACCATCAGGGGCGGTCATTCGCGATATTTTGCACCGTCTGCGCGACAGGTTTCCGCGCCAAGTGCTGATCTGGCCAGTGCCGGTGCAGGGCGACAAATGCGCCGCCTCGGTGACCGAGGCAATCAATGGGTTCAACGCATTGACGCCTGGTGGTGCTGTTCCCCGACCAGATTTGATCATCGTGGCCCGCGGTGGCGGCTCGATCGAGGATTTGTGGGGATTTAACGAGGAAACAGTTGTACGAGCTGCGGCTGCCAGCCAAATTCCTCTGATCTCGGCAGTCGGGCACGAGACGGACACAACCTTGATCGATTTTGTGTCTGATGTCCGTGCGCCGACACCAACGGCGGCAGCGGAATTGGCGGTTCCGGTGCGTGCTGATTTGATGGCTTGGTTGGCCGGTATGGAAGAGCGGCGGATAAGGTCGCTGGCCACCGGATTGCAATTGCGCCATCAGCGGCTACGTGATCTGTCGCGTGCCTTGCCCAACCCGGCCGAGCTGGTTGCGTTTCAAGCTCAGCGTCTGGATGTTCTTGCCGGTCGACTGCCGCGCGCTCTGTCCGGGCTGGTGGGGACGGCACAGGTGCGATTGGCACGTCAAGCGGCAGGGTTGCGCCCCAAGGCACTCGCGCAGGCGATTGGTCAAAAACACCAGCTGTTGACGCGATCCAGTCAAAGTTTTCAGACCGCCGCCCGTGGTCAGGTGGACCGGTTGCGCGCCCGTTTGGACGGGCTTGAACGCCTGCGCGAAACCTTGGGGTACAGACGGACATTGGAACGCGGCTATGCGGTTTTGCGTGATGGCGACGGCGCGTTGATCAGCACGGCCAAGGTGGCAGGCAAAGCGGCGGTTTGGGACGTGGAATTTGCCGATGGCCATGCCCGGTCTGACACGGCGACGCCTGCCAAAAGCAGGGCAAAACAGGCCAATAAGCCGAACCCAACGGACCAAGGAAGTCTGTTCTAGCTGTCCCTAGACCCCGAAACCGGGGCCGGCACAATCCAGCGGTTCATCGTCAATATGGCTCAGGTCAATGTCCAATTCGGGTGGACTTCCTTTGCCTCTGACACTGAATCCGGCCTCTTTTTGCAGAAAGTTCCAGCATTGGACGCGTGGATCTTGAAGATAGGTGAAGCAAATATAGTCGTCCTTGGCAAACCAGGTGCCCGTCAAGCATTCACGGGTGCCATCTTGAAATTGCCAAAGTGACTGGCGGTTCTCCAGATATTGCTCTGCTCCGAAAAAGACGCCTTTGCGATAAAAGTAGAATGTTTTGCCGGCAGAAAGTTCTTCGAACGTGTGTGGCCGCACCACAGTTTCGGCGTGGGATACGATCGGTGCCAACATAGACAGGACAACCGTTAAGTGGACGAGATCTTTTATCATGAGCGGCACCTGAATGTTAGCGTTTCCGGAGCATAGCACATGCTGTCGGTGCATACTTGCAGCGTCAAATGTGCCGTCTGATCCAAAGTGGCGATTTTCAACTGACTGTTGCCGTTTATCACGTTTGGAAGCGGATCGGCCGGCTCGATGCCGTCACAGATAACGGATTGGCCGTCAATATGGAGCCCATCGGCCAGTTTCAAATCCAACCGCCAACCTGTGCCCTTGCGAACCAGCGATATCCGGACTTGACCGTCTGTCAGGTATCTCAGAAATCCACTGTCGTTTCTGGTCAGTACCTCGGCCGCGCGCACGCCAACAAGTCGGGCGACGGGCATATCGGCCAAATGGCCGGACAGGGCCGTGAGCAAGTGTTCTGCCCGCAGTTTCCAGACCTCTGACTGGTTTCGCAACGCCAAATCGGTCAGCAGTTCTAGCAAAGAGCTCTCTCCTGATGGGATCGCGCCGTCTTCTAGCTCTTGAACCGGCCCAAGCGGCCCATCCATCGACAATGCGAACCTCCCATTGTCCAGTGAGAATTTTTCCAGAGCCGCTGATGCCAGTTCCCGAGCTTTGTCATGCCATTTGTCGGCCCCGCCTGCGTCCCAAATGGCCAAACAACCCTGGGCAAGCCAGACATAGTCGGTCAGGTTTGCAGGCTCCAAAGCACGGCCGCCGCCGTGAATGCGCATTAATCCTTGACCAGAGCCCAGACGATCCAAAACCGCGGTCGCAGCCTGTTCTGCTTGTTGTCGCCAGTCGGTTCGGTCAAACACGATCGACGCATGAGCCAACCCGTGTATCATCAAGCCGTTCCAACCTGCGATCACCTTGTCATCACGCAACGGGCGTCTGCGGGCGTTGCGGGCCTGTAACAGCTGGTTCAATCCGGCGTCCAACATCATAGGGTTTAGCGCGACGTCCGGGTTCAAATGGGCAACGGGACCTGCCTCTAGTGTTGCCGGCTTGTTAAGGCCTAAAATATCGATCAATGCGGTGTCGCTCAGCACTTGCGCCGCTTGTTGCGGCGGCCAAACATAAAATGCGCCTTCCATTAACGCACCAGTGTCATCCAAACTGTCTGCGTCTTCCGCAGTGTAGAATGCACCATCGGATGCGGTCATATCCCGGGCAAGGTAAGTCGACAGCCTATCGACGACTCTGGTGAAGTTTATGTCGCTTGTTATCGCGAATGCATCACTAAAGCACCGCATCATTAATGCTTGATTATAAAGCATTTTTTCAAAGTGTGAGGTTCGCCAATTTACATCGACTGTGTAGCGGTGAAAACCGCCTCCGACGTGGTCGTGAAGCCCGCCAGCCGCCATTTCCGCTAATGTGTGGCAGGCAATTTCCAGCGCCCGGTCATGTCCAGTGCGGCGAAAATGATCGAGAAGGAACAGAATATTTCCCTCGTGCGGGAACTGCTGGCCGGTGGAAAAACCACCGTTGTCTGGATTGTACATCTGTTCCAGATGCGCATTTGCATTTTTGGCGGCGGGTTCCAGATCACCCGCCGGTTTTGGTTTGGACAGCGCAGTCTGTACTGCCTCTGACAAGGTGAGCGCAACTCGTTCAAATTCCTCGCGTTTGGTCGATGTCCACTGTTGCGCGATTGCGGTCAGGATTTGGGTAAAATGCGGACGCTGAAAATAGGTTCCTGTGTGAAACGGTTTGCCATCGGGCAACAGCCAGACCGAGTTTGGCCAACCGGCGTGACGATGTTGCAGCGACGTTGCCGTGATATAGACTTGGTCCACGTCGGGGCGTTGTTCACGGTCGAGTTTTATGGCGACAAAATGACGATTGAGAACGTCTGCTACATGTTCATTGTCGAAACTCTCTTCCTCCATCACGTGACACCAATGACAGGTCGCATATCCCGCTGACAGGAAAATCGGCAGATCCCGTTTAACAGCCTCTGCCAGTGCCGCGTCGCCCCACGGCCACCAATCCACAGGATTATGGGCATGTTGTAACAAATACGGCGAGGGTTGGTGAATGAGCCGGTTTATATAACGCGGCGCGTCGCCGTCAAATAAATGCGTGCGAGGCGAATAGGTGTCGGGCATCCCTACCAGCGCGGCATTCAGCTGGTCCTGTTCATCACTGCTGCGGGTCATTCCCGGAGGGAGCTTCATTTTTTATGATCCAGTTCCTGCCGGCCGGGTCGGCCCGCGTCACATACTTAGACGGATTGGGATTTCAATCAAGTTAAAGCAGTTTGGAAACTCGATGCTGACAAAACAGGATTTGAATTGCGTTTCGCGGCCTTTGTGTGTCGCATTTGATCTGGCCGCACCGCAGTCGCTCTGACTATAGTGCCTAAAACAACGTTACGGGAATAGAAAATGGCTGGTAATCAAACCCCTGGTGTCTGGAAGTCCGGAAAGGGCAAGGGCCGGAAAACGCCCAAGGGCCGTCAGGTCACAGAAGACGTATTGACCGAGGTTCGGGAGCTTTTGGGAGATCGGCTGCGCAGACGCGATTTGTTGATCGAACATTTGCACCTGTTGCAAGACACTTATGGCCATTTGTCGGCTCCGCATTTGGCGGCGTTGGCCGAAGAAATGCGCCTGTCGCAGACCGAAGTTTACGAAGTTGCTTCGTTCTACGCTCATTTTGATGTGGTCAAAGAGGGCGGCGCCGCGCCACCAAATCTGACCATTCGCGTTTGTGACAGCCTGTCGTGCGAACTGGCCGGGTCCGAGGAGTTGTTGCGCAATCTTGCAACGAAATACAATGGTGGCGGCGAAGTTCGCGTTTTGCGTGCGCCGTGTATGGGGCGGTGCGATACGGCGCCGGTGCTGGAAATCGGCCATAATCATATCGATCATGCCGACCTGCCCAAGGTTGCCGCCGCGATCAAGGCCGACGATACCCACCCGCATATTCCCGTCTATGAAAATTTCGAAGCCTACCGCGAAGACGGGGGCTACCGAACGCTGGAGAACCTGCGTTACGGCGTAAAGACGGCAGATGAGCTGCAAGACGAAATTCTGGCCAGTGGTTTGCGTGGAATGGGTGGAGCCGGTTTTCCCTCGGGGAAAAAATGGTCGTTCGTCCGGATGAACGAGGGGCCTCGGTATTTGGCGGTGAACGGCGACGAGGGTGAGCCGGGTACGTTCAAGGATCGTTACTTTCTGGAGCGTGAACCGCATTCGTTTCTGGAAGGCATGCTGATTGCCGGATGGGCTGTGGGCGCTGAAAAATGCTTTATATACATGCGCGATGAATATCCGGCGATACTCGAAATCCTGCGACGAGAGATCACCGAGTTGGAGCACTCGGGGTTGGTAGCCGAGGGCCACATTGACCTGCGTCGGGGGGCTGGTGCGTATATTTGCGGCGAAGAGAGCGCGATGATCGAGAGCATCGAGGGCAAGCGCGGCATGCCGCGTCATCGGCCTCCTTTTGTGGCGTCGGTCGGAATTTTTGACCGCCCGACACTGGTGCACAATGTCGAAACCCTGCATTGGATTTGCAAGATAGCACGCAGCGGACCGGATGTTTTTGGTGCGCATGGCACCAACGGTCGAAAAGGCATGCGCAGCTATTCCGTGTCGGGACGGGTGCGCAAGCCGGGTGTGAAAATTGCACCGGCCGGCCTGACCATTCAAGAATTGATTGACGACTATTGCGGTGGCATGTCGGACGGACATAATTTTAAAGCCTATCAACCGGGTGGCCCGTCTTCGGGTCTGTTGCCGGCATCAATGAACGATATCCCGCTGGATTTTGACACCTTGCAGCCGCATGGAACCTTTATTGGGTCAGCAGCCGTAGTTGTTCTGTCTGACAAAGATTCAGCCAAAGCGGCGGCGCTGAATATGCTGCGGTTCTTCGAGGACGAAAGTTGCGGCCAGTGCACACCGTGCCGGGTTGGCTGTGAAAAGGCCGTGAAGTTGATGCAGGCTGACAAATGGGATCAAGGTCTATTGGAAGAGCTGTCTGTTGCAATGGTAGACGCTTCAATTTGCGGTTTAGGTCAGGCCGCACCCAATCCTATACGGTTGGTAATGAAGCATTTTCCAGAAGAGGTGTAAGGCATCAAAGCTCTCGACATCTTGGGGTGCAGGCTCTGTTAGCGAAACCGATTGAACAGGAAAGGAACGGGGCGGAAATCCTTGCCGCGTTTCTTTAGATTTTGCAGGGGCCGCGTCAGCACGTTGATCCAACGGTTCGCGCGGCACCAGATGATGGCAGCCTGCCAAATGTCCGGCTGGGCGTTACGGTAAGCATTCAGACAAATATCAATTTCGTCACGTTCTTCTTTTGCCCAGTGGTACAATGAGTGTGTGAATATCAGTAAATCGCGGAACTTGCGTCTTTGGGTTGCGGGAGCCGGATCAAAGTTTTCAAAATCGAGAAACGTTATTTTCCCGTCCAGATACGACAGGTCTCTGATCGCCGGACGCCCATGCGCGATATCCTTGCTGTGGAGCATTGCCAACGCCGTGGCTGCGGCAACAAGCGCCTCTTCACGCTTGTGTTGGCTGGTCTTCGGATCATTTAAGATCATCAGGACTGTTGGGCCTGCGTCGGCCAGGGCCAGAAAATCATCGTCCTCTGCCACAATATCAGGGACTGGAATGGACTTGGCCGCAAGAAATTTCAAGGCATCGCGTTCACGTTCAAATCCGGCTTTGGGATCGCCCTTGAGCAGACGCATCCGCAATCGCAGTGTTTCGACACGTTTGATCCAAAACCTGTGCTGGCCGAAGTCGAGACTTTGGACGCGTGCAGGATTTTGAGACAGCGCCGTTTGAACGGCGGCTTGCAAACCTGAGTGGTGATCAGTGGCGTCGGACATTGAGGTTTCCCAGTTCGGTTACGGTCTCTTAGGAAATATTAAGGGCCTTGACCAGAGGGGGTTCCATATTCTTGACAGGCGTATTAGGTGAAGGGACTGAATTGCGGAGTTGTAGCCCATGTCTTTCTTTAAAAAGCTCAAAGATAGAATGTTTAAGTCGTCTTCAAAGCTTGAAGAGGGGCTTGACGCAATTGTCGACGACGGTGGCGTGGAAGAGAGTTTTGCATCAGATGCAGAGCCGGCGATCGAAGCGCCGATTGACACGCAACCCGCCAGCGAGGTTTTACCAGAGCCAGAGCCAGAGCCTGTGCAAAAAATTGAGCCTGTGCGATCCGCCACACCGGTCATTGTGGAAAAACTTGTGCCCGACAGTTCAGATGAGCCGGTACAGCCGGCCAAGGCAGGAATGATCGGGCGGATGTTTGGCCGTGGTGCCGAGACACAGATCGTTGTCAAACGGGTGTTGGACGACGAAATGTTGGAAAGCCTGGAAGAGTTGCTGATCACCGCCGATATGGGCGTAGAGACCGCATTGCGCGTGACCGCCAATATCGCCGAGGGTCGCTTTGGTAAGAAATTGAGTGTCGACGAGATCAAGGGTCTGCTGGCGCAAGAAATTGCACGCATCATGGATCCGGTTGCCAAGCCTATGCCGCTGTACCGCAAAACACCGCAAGTGGTTTTGGTGGTCGGGGTCAACGGGTCGGGCAAGACGACGACCATTGGCAAGCTGGCGTCGCAATTCAAGGCTGCTGGAAAGTCCGTTGTTATTGCGGCTGGTGATACATTTCGGGCCGCCGCCGTCGAGCAACTGCAAGTATGGGGTGATCGGGCCGGCGTGCCGGTGTTGACTGCACCCGAGGGGTCAGATCCGGCATCCCTTGCCTTTGAAGCGATGGAAAAGGCCGAGCGTGACGGTGCAGATCTGTTGCTGATCGATACCGCCGGACGGTTGCAAAACCGGCAGGACCTGATGGAAGAGTTGGCAAAGATTGTGCGTGTGATACGCAAGAAAGACCCGGATGCGCCGCACAATACATTGTTGGTTCTGGACGCAACAACCGGCCAAAATGCTGTGTCACAAGTCGAGATATTCCAGAAAATAGCGGATGTTTCGGGATTGGTGATGACCAAGCTGGACGGAACCGCACGCGGTGGTGTCTTGGTGGCGCTGGCAGACCGGTTTGGCCTGCCTATTCACGCGATCGGCGTCGGTGAACAGATTGATGATTTGCAAGCTTTCGATCCACAAGAGTTCGCCGCTGCCCTGACCGGAACCGCAAAATGATCCTCAGATGAGTGACTGGATCGTTTCAATTTCAGGCACACAAGAGGGCGCGCGCATTGCCCTGATGCTCGCTTTGTTCGCGGCGGTAATGCATGCGGCGTTCGGAGCCTTGCAAAAAGGTCGCCACGATCCCTGGCTTACGCGCGGCGCAATCGATTTCTGCTATGGGATAATGGCGATGCCGTTTGCGCTGTTTGTGGTGCCTTGGCCCGAGCCGTATATGTGGCCAATTTTTGCCGGGATGCTGGTTATTCACGCTGTTTATAAGCTGGTACAGGGTATGGCTTATGTGTTTGGGGCTTATACGGTTGTCTATCCGGTTGTGCGCGGCTTAGGGCCATTGGTGACCGTGATTGCCGCCGGCATTGTGTTCAACGAGACGTTTGCGCCGCTTCAGTGGGGCGGCGTGATTGTCCTGTCACTGTCGATTTTGGCGTTGGCGGGTTTGAACCTAAAACGTGAAACAGCCGACCGAAAGGTCTTGAAAAAGGCGCTGAGCTGGGCTGTCGCGGGCGGGTTTATGGTCGCCATTTACACCATCTACGATGCCTACGGAATTCGCGCTACGGCTGATCCGTTTACATTTCTGGCTTGGTTCTTTTTTCTGGACGGGCTGGCGTTGTCATGGCTTGCGGCGTTTCGTTGGCGTGCGCAGGGCCGCAATGCGCCCGAGGTCGGACCTTTGATGCAGCGCGGGATTATTGGCGCATTTATCGCATTCTTGAGTTTTGGATCAATTATGCTTGCCACGCGTCTGGATTCTGTGGGCCAGGCTGCGGTGCTGCGCGAAACGTCACCGGTTTTTGCAGCTCTGATCGGCTGGTTTTTCCTCAGAGAAACGGTTGGGCCGGCGCGCGCCGCATTGATGGCTTTGATTGCCGTAGGGGCGATTTTGGTGGAGTTCGGTGGCTAGCCATCTCTAATTTGGCGGTATCAGGACCAACTTGCCGGGAAATTTCTTTGACAGAAAATCCTGTTGGGCTTTTGCGATATCTTCGAGCGGGTATACCCCGGACACCAACGGGCGAATGCTGCCTGCGTTTATAATCTCTATCAACTCGGCAAAAACCTCCCTTGGTTGATAGCTGCAGCCAAACAGTGAAATGTCGCGCAAATAAATGCTGCGCAAATCTGCCGTGACAATTGGGCCGGCGATTGCACCCGAAGTAGCATATCGACCGCCGGGTTTCAGAGCGTCCAGAATACTTTGAAAGCCGTCGCCACCGACCACATCCAGAACAACGGTGAAACTGTCGGGCGGCGGTATCTGGTCACGCAGCAAAACAGCATCGGCACCTGCGTCCAGAACGGCCTGTCTTTTGGCCGCGTTGGTGATGCCGGTGACCGATGCGCCTCGCAGGCGGGCCAATTGCACGGCGGCCATGCCGACGCCGCCCGATGCACCTGTTACCAGAACCGTATCTTTGTCTGTGACACCCGCACGGTGCAGCAAATTATAGGCGGTCCCATAAGCACAAGGCATCGCTGCAATATCAATGTCTGATAGCGCAGAGTTGCTGACATCAAACAGGCGGTCTGCAGGCAGCGTGCAATATTGGGCAAAAGCGCCGTTTAACTCTGACCCCAAACACTCGAAGCTGGTTGGCTGGTCCGGCGTCGGAATGGGCTGGTTGGTTTGGCATGTTACGCGCATTCCAACAGTAAACGCACCGGCGTCGTGGCCGACCTCGACGATTTCACCACACAGATCGCCACCTTGTATCAGCGGAAACGGCAACTGGCCGGACCAACCACCGGCTTCGATATCATCGGTGTCGTCCGTGTTTGCTGTGCTTTGGGTGACACCCCCCGAATACCAGCCAATGCGCGTGTTGATATCGGTATTGTTGACACCGGCGGCGGACACACGCACGACAACTTCATTGGGCAAGAGCGAGCGCACCGGAATAGCGTCGTTCCAAATTTGTGCATCTGGTCCACCGTGGCGCAACAATTGTACGCCTGACATGAGTTTTGGAAGTGTCATGATATCCTCTTGGGGTTTCACCTGACCATAAAGTTCCAGCGTGCTGTTGTATAGAATTCACTTGGTATTGACCCGCAATTTTCCGTTTGAACCGGATACTCGGTTTTGCTGGCCTTTCCTGATACAAAAGACTAGATGGACCGCATGTCAGAAAAAAATATAAACCCGCTGTTGAAAACTGGTCTGGAACTCGGACCGATTGTGCTGTTTTTTGTTGTCTATTCTCGGATCAAGGAACAGCAATTTTCGTTCTTTGGACAAGATTACCAAGGTTTCATTGTCGCAACTGCAATGTTTATTCCGGTTCTGTTGGCGACAACGGGGATTTTGTGGTTTCTGACTGGAAAACTGTCAAAGATGCAATTGATGACTGCCGTTCTGGTTGTCGTGTTTGGCGGGATGAGCATTTGGTTCAATGACGACCGGTTTTTCAAAATGAAGCCGACGATAATATATTTATTGTTTGGCGGGATATTGGGAGTTGGCCTGTTGCGCGGGAAATCCTATCTGCGCGCCGTTATGGAAGAGGCCCTGCCGATGCAAGAGCAGGGGTGGATGATCCTGACGCGCCGCCTGTGCGTATTCTTTCTGTCTCTGGCGGTTTTGAACGAAGTTATCTGGCGCACGATGAGCACCGATGCCTGGGTGAATTTCAAGACCTTTGGCCTGACAGCTGGCGTGTTTCTGTTCTTTATTTTGCAAACGTCGCTGATCAGTAAATATGGCATCGAACAAGACAAAGACGCCAACTGAGCACTGCCCAAGCCCAAAGCGCGATATCTGCGATCGAGAAATCATCGATGGTTTTGTTTAGGTTCGTGCTTGTGCCAATCGGATTGTACGGTCCAATAGTCCAAATCAGCAAACCACATAGGCATTTCAGCGCCTTACGCTTTGATATCTGTCGAGTTTCAGCTGGAAAAAGAACATCCATTGCGCAGGAATATAACTGACAGTCCGGCTTAAAGGCGTGATGCGGCAAGACCGGCAGTGATTAGACCCATGCAAATTGTGCTTTTCGCCAATTGACGTTGGCAATTTCCTGTCGTACTCCTGATACGTGGCGATTTGTAACCGGATTGTGGGCCACGTTAAATATGCCACTAAAGAGGTCGAGGTCAGCAATGATAACCCCGATCGTTATACGGTTGGGGTTTTTTGTTGGGCTGACGCCCGGAAAGGTACAAAATGACGGATCTGAAACCCAGAACTAAATTGGTGCATGCGGGCACCAGACGCAGCCAGTACGGCGAGCTGTCTGAAGCTTTGTTTCTGACGCAGGGTTTTGCCTATGACACGGCCGAACAGGCCGAGGCGCGTTTTATCGAAACTGGCGAAGACGAATATATCTATGCCCGTTATGGCAATCCGACAGTGCGCATGTTCGAAGAACGGATTGCGGCGCTTGAAGGTGCCGAAGACGCCTTTGCCACTGCATCCGGTATGGCCGCTGTAAGCGGCGCGTTATTCGCGATGCTGGCGGCGGGTGATCATATAGTTTCGGCGCGTGCCTTGTTTGGATCCTGCTTGTACATCGTGCAAAATGTTCTGCCAAAGTGGGGCATTGAAGTAACGTTGGTGGACGGGACTGATCTGGACGCTTGGCGCTCTGCGGTGCGTCCCAATACCAAGGCGTTTTTCCTAGAAGCAATTTCCAATCCGACATTGGAAGTTATCGATATAAAGGGCGTGTCGGATATTGGTCATTCGGCGGGGGCCACCGTGGTCGTAGACAATGTTTTCGCAACACCGATTTTTCAGCGGTCGCTGGAACTGGGAGCCGACGTCATCATTTATTCCGCGACCAAACATATCGATGGTCAAGGGCGGTGTCTGGGCGGTGTTGTTCTGGGCACAAAAGAATTCATTCGTGGGACGTTCGAGCCGTTTAACAAACATACCGGTCCGTCGCTAAGCCCGTTCAATGCCTGGATCATGCTCAAAGGACTAGAGACATTGGATCTGCGGTGCCGGGCACAGGCCGAAACCGCGACGCATCTGGTTGAGCGGTTGCAAGGGCATGACAAGCTGGACCGTGTGTTGTTTCCATTTGCCAAAAATAGCCCACAACTGGCGCTGGCCAAATCGCAAATGACGGCGGGTGGTACGGTTGTCTCTATTGACATAAAGGGCGGTCAGGCGGCGGCGTTCAAGTTCCTCAACGCGTTGCGGATCGTTACAATGTCTAACAATCTGGGCGATGCGAAGTCGTTGGTAACGCACCCGACTACAACCACCCACCAAAGGCTTAGCGAAGACGAAAGACGCGCGCTTGGCATTGGACCTGGGCTGGTTCGGATATCTCTGGGCCTTGAAGATCCGCAAGACATTATCGGTGATATAGAACAAGCCTTGGCTGCAGTTTAGGTAAAATTGCAGTTTTTGGAGCTATGGCGTCGTATTTTCACTGGGTTGGCGGGGCAATTTAGGTTACATCGCTGGAAAATGCTTCGTCTCGCCCCATATTTAGGTGAGTAGTACCGCAACGGAAGGTGGACCAATGAATATCCATGATCCCAAGATCAAACTCGTAAAACCAAACGAGATGGACGACAATCGTCCTACACGAGACGAGGCAGAAGCGGCCGTGCGGACGCTGTTGCGTTGGGCAGGTGATGATCCAACCCGCGAGGGGCTGCTGGACACGCCCGCACGCGTTACCAAAGCCTATGGCGAGTGGTTTCGTGGCTATGACGAAGATCCGGCCAATATGCTTCAGCGAACTTTCGAAGAAGTCGAAGGTTATAACGAAATGGTTATACTCAAAGACATTCGTTTCGAGAGCTACTGCGAACACCATATGGCACCAATCATTGGGCGCGCGCATGTCGCGTATTGGCCAACCGGCCGAGTGGTTGGTATTTCCAAACTTGCGCGCGTGGTTGATGCCTATGCCAAGCGCCTACAAGTCCAGGAAAAGATGACCGCGCAAATTGCCAATACATTGAACGATGTATTGAAGCCACGTGGTGTGGCCGTTGTTGTTGAAGGCGAACACCATTGCATGTCGACGCGCGGTGTTCACAAGCATGGCGTCAGCATGGTGACAACTGCGATGCGAGGTGTCTTTGATATGGACCGCGAAGTGCGCCGTGACTTTATGGATATGATCGGAAATCCGGTGAGCCGCGGCAGCTAGGATTATTGCAACATTTGCTCGCTCAAACGTGTGGATGGTGTGATTCTACATCTCTGGTTCCGTGGTATAAGGTCCTCGAAGATGCGGACCAAATGCCAAAGGATACCAACATGAAACGTAGAACATTCCTCCTGAGCGGCGCAGTGCTGCCATTCACCACACAGTTTGTGCTGGCGTCTAGTGAAACATTCGAGGTCACCCGCACCAAGGCCAAATGGAAGGCTTTGCTGACAAAATTCGAATACGCGGTGATGCGCGAAGAAGACACTGAACGTCCACGCTCCAGCCCCCTAAATCTCGAACAGCGTGCTGGCACATTTGCTTGCAAAGGCTGTGATTTGCCGGTGTATTCTTCCGAGACTAAATACGAGAGCGGCACCGGCTGGCCAAGTTTCTACGATAGCCTGCCCAATGCAGTGCGCACGAAAGAAGACAATACGCTGTTTTCCCGCCGCACCGAGGTGCATTGTCGGCGCTGCGGCAGCCATTTTGGCCACATTTTCAACGATGGACCCGAGCCGACCGGCAAACGGCATTGTTTGAATGGCACCAGCTTGACATTTACCCCGACCTGACGGTTTGACATTGGTTCGCATAGCAACACTTCCTCCCAGAGTGTAGAATAGTCAGGGACACGGTCAGTCGGCTGTGCCCTTTGGCTTGACTTCACGTCCGCAAATATCCAAGCCTTGCGCCATGTTTGATTTACGATCATCGGGCTATGTCATCGGGATGCTGGTGACGGTGCTGGGCGCCACTATGATAGCGCCGCTATTGGCGGATGTGCTGGCTGGCAACGGCCACTGGCAGGCGTTTGGCTTGTCGGCGCTGATTACCTGTTTGATCGGGTCCTTGATCTCGTTGGCCTGTTCAAATGTTGAGCGCGATAGTCTGACTATTCAGCAAACCTTTTTTCTCACCACGGGTGTTTGGGTTGTTTTGCCTATTTTCGGGGCGTTGCCCTTTGTATTGGGCCAAACCAATGCCAGCTTTGTTGATGCATTCTTTGAAGCCATGTCAGGGTTAACCACGACAGGTTCCACTGTTTTTAACGATTTGGAGAACATGCCCAAGGGTCTGTTGCTGTGGCGCGGTTTGATGCAGTGGTTTGGCGGCATCGGGGTCATTGTTGTCGCAATGGTTTTCCTGCCGGTTTTGCGTGTCGGGGGTATGCAGATTTTCCGCACCGAAGGTTTTGATACCTTTGGCAAGATCCTGCCCCGTGCCGCCGAAATTTCCAAGTCAATCGCCTCGATCTACTTGGTCCTGACCTTGGCGTGTATGGGGTCCTACTCTGCGGCTGGCATGGATATATTTGACGCTATGGTCCACGCGATGACGACAATTGCGACGGGTGGTTTTTCCAATTATGACAGCTCGTTTGGCCAGCTGGGCGCAGGCGCCGAATACGCGGCGGTATTCTTCATGTTGGCGGCCAGTTTACCGTTTGTGCGCTATGTGCAATTGGTGGGCGGCTCATTCACCCCCTTGTTCAAAGACAGCCAAATACGGGTTTTCTTGATCACTGCCGTTGCTATTGTCGCTTTGTTGGTGGGTTGGCAGCTGCTGTTTGTCACCGGATCACCAGAGTTGGCGCTGCGAAAGGCCATGTTTAACGGCGTGTCGATCTTGACGGGAACCGGCTATGCCTCTGACGACTACGGCCGCTGGGGCAGTTTTGCCGTGACATTCTTCTTTATGATCGGACTGGTTGGTGGCTGTGCGGGATCGACAACCTGTTCCATAAAAATATTCCGCTACCAATTGTTGTTTGCGTCAATAAAAACCCAGATCAAGCGCATTCACAGTCCGAGCGGAATTTTCCAGCCCCGCTACGAGCACAAGACGGTTTCGCAGGATGTTATTTCGTCAGTGATGAGCTTTTTCGTGCTCTTTATGTTGTCGCTGGCGTTTTTGTCTGTGGCATTGGGGATGACCGGTCTGGACATGATTACCTCGATTTCCGGGGCTGCTACGGCACTGGCCAATGTTGGGCCGGGATTAGGGGGCGAGATCGGGCCTGCCGGAAATTTTGCCGGATTGAATAATACTGCCAAATGGCTGTTGGCAGCAGGCATGGTTGTGGGTCGGCTGGAACTGATGGCGGTCTATGTCTTGTTCACAGTCAGTTTTTGGCGGGCTTAGCGGAAAAACGCGTGTATCGGGCTGGATTTCCAGCAGAAAGCTATTGTGCGACTGTCCAAGCGCAATTGACCCTGCGAGTGGCATTGCCTAAGTAGAGCGAAACAGACAAATCTAAGGTCAAGCCTATGGCACGCACTAAACCCCGCTCGTTTCAAGAGATCATTTTGCGGTTGCAAAACTATTGGGCCGAGCATGGCTGTGCCATAATGCAACCCTATGACATGGAAGTGGGCGCAGGCACGTTCCATCCCGCCACAACATTGCGCGCGTTGGGATCAAAATTCTGGGCTGCGGCCTATGTGCAGCCGTCACGCCGTCCGACCGACGGGCGCTATGGCGAAAACCCGAACAGATTGCAACATTTCTATCAATATCAGGTCGTGATCAAACCATCGCCACTTGACTTGCAGGCGCTGTACCTTGGGTCGCTACAAGCCATCGGAATTGATATGGACCTGCATGATATTCGGTTCGTCGAGGACGATTGGGAAAGCCCGACGCTTGGTGCTTGGGGGCTGGGCTGGGAAGTTTGGTGCGATGGCATGGAAGTTAGCCAGTTCACCTATTTCCAACAGGTAGGTGGCCACGATTGCAAACCTGTTTCGGGCGAGTTGACCTATGGTCTGGAACGGCTGGCGATGTATGTGTTGGGCGTGGATCACGTTATGGATATGCCGTTTAACGATCCCGACGCGTCGATCCATTTGACCTACCGCGACGTGTTTGAGCAAACCGAACAGGAATATTCGCGCTGGAATTTTGATGTCGCCGACACCGACGCCCTGTTGACGCATTTCAAGGACGCCGAGGCCGAATGTGCCCGTATTCTGGACATGCCCGCAATTGACCCGAAAACCGGACGTCAGATTATTATGGTACACCCTGCCTATGATCAGTGCATCAAGGCCAGCCATTTGTTCAACCTTCTGGACGCGCGTGGTGTGATTTCGGTGACCGAGCGACAAGCCTATATCGGTCGTGTGCGGGCCTTGGCAAAACGCTGTGCCGATGCCTTTGTTCAAACCGCGGCGGGCGGGGCAGCGGCGTGAAGGGCAGTGTGTTGATGGGATCAACTTTGGCCGTTGCGGTCGCGATGGGGATCGGGCTTTGGTATTCGATCAACTCGGCCTACTATTACGATGTGACAGACATCACAGAGATGCAAGTCGAAGGCGTGGCGGTTTCAGTTCGTGATTATCGCGGTATTGATGCTGATACGTCGCCGCTAAAGATCCGCGCCTGTTTCAATCTGGATCGTCCTTTTGTGATCGATACCACATATCAAGACGCCGCCGTACCGTTGACACCGCCCAGTGGGTTTGATTGTTTCGATGCCCGCAAAATCGGGGCGGACCTAAAATCCGGTATCGCCACAGCGATATTGTCCCAAGCAAACGCGCCTTACGGTTTTAACACGTTTATCGCCAATTATCCTGACGGGCGGGCGTTTCTGTGGCGCCAGATCAATGATTGTGGCGATGCGGTTTTCAGCGGTGATACACCCCCATCTGGTTGCCCGTCACCAAATCAGGCAGCAAATCAGGCAGCAAATCAGGCATCGGCGAATGAAAGCGTGCTGCTGTTTCCGGTTGTTGGCGGCAAGGCCGAGAATTTACCCGTGCAGAATATGCAGGCATCGGGGCAGGGGGCTGCCTTTCATGCCTGTTTCGAAATGACGGCGTCATTGGGGTTTTTGAGCGAATCCTATGTGCTGGTCGAAGATGCGCTGCCGGCACCGCAAGGCGATACGCTTGCCTGTTTTGACGCCGGACGCATTGCCCTGGATGTGGCAACCGGTGCGGCGATGGCGTTGAAGGCACAGCACAGCAATGGCGCGAACAACCGCGTTATCGCAGTATATAATGATGGTCGGGCCTATACCTGGCACCAAGCAACTGACTAAGAAACGGACGTAAAGATGGCCGACCTGTTATTGGAACTATTTTCCGAGGAAATTCCCGCACGGATGCAAGCGCGTGCCGCTGAGGATTTGAAAAAACTGGTAACGAACCGGCTGGTAGAGGCGGGTTTGACCTATGCGTCTGCAGCCAGCTTTGCTACGCCGCGTCGATTGTGCCTGACGGTCGAGGGCCTGTCCGCCGAGAGCCCCAATACGCGTGAAGAACGCAAAGGTCCGCGTGCCGACGCACCCGCCAAGGCATTGGAGGGTTTTTTGCGCTCGACCGGGCTGACCCGCGACCAATTGCAAGAGCGCGACGACAAAAAGGGCAAGGTTCTGTTTGCTGTCATCGAAAAACCTGGGCGCGCAGCCACAGATATCGTGGCCGAAGTTGTTCCAGCTGTGATCCGTGCATTTCCTTGGCCAAAATCAATGCGTTGGGGAGAGGGAGAGTTGCGTTGGGTGCGCCCGCTGCATTCCATCTTGTGCATCCTGACTGCTGAGGACGGTGCTGAAGTCGTGCCGTTTGACGTCGGCGGTATCGCCTCGGGCAAGACCACTGCCGGTCACCGGTTTCACGCACCAGATCGGTTTTCGGTCAACAGCTTTGGGGATTATGCTGCCAAGCTGGCCAGTGCCAAAGTTATCCTGAACCCGGCTGATCGCGTTGCCCAAATTTGGGAAGACGCACGAAATATGGCCTTTGCTCTGGGGTTGGAACTGGTCGAAGATCCCGGCCTGTTGGCCGAGGTTGCGGGTCTGGTCGAATGGCCGGTTGTGCTGATAGGCGATATCGCAGAGGACTTTTTGGACCTGCCTCCAGAGGTTTTGCAAACGTCGATGAAGGAGCACCAAAAGTTTTTTAGCGTCAAAAATCCGAAGACCAACCGGATCGAAAAATTTGTCACCGTTGCCAATCGCGAAACTGCCGATCAAGGCGCGACTATTCTGGCTGGCAACCAAAGGGTGCTGTTTGCGCGTCTGTCGGATGCTAAATTCTTTTGGGAAAATGATCTGCGCACGCCTTTGGCCGATATGGCGGCGAAATTGTCCAATGTGACGTTTCACAACAAATTGGGGTCTCAGGCGGACCGGATCGCGCGGATCGCGGTGCTGGCGGAAAAAATTGCACCTGTTGTTGGAGCTGATCCGGCCGAAACGCGTTTGGCCGCACAGGTTGCCAAGGGTGATCTGTCGTCTGAAATGGTCTATGAATTTCCGGAACTGCAGGGTGTGATGGGCAAATATTATGCGCAGCGGGCCGGATTTACCGACGCTGTTGCGAATTCTTGTCAGGCCCATTATTCGCCACTGGGACCCGGCGATGATGTGCCTTCCGAGCCGGTTTCTGTTGCCGTGGCCTTGGCGGACAAACTGGATACGCTGACCGGGTTCTGGGCAATAAATGAAAAACCAACAGGGTCAAAGGATCCGTTTGCGCTGCGCCGTGCAGCACTGGGCGTGATCCGGTTGATTTTGGAGAATAGTGTGCGTGTGAACCTCGCGCCTTTTGTCGATGCGCAGTTGTTAAAGTCCGAGATTGAACACAATGGCGATGCCGCCGCCGAACAGTCGTTGGCCGCCTTGCGTGACATGTTGGAAGAGATCGAGCAGCACGGCGTATTTGGCGCGGCATTTCACACTGTGATGGACAGGCTCAAGGGGGACGATAATGCAACGGACCTGTCTTCTGATCCGTTGCTTACGCGCGTGCAGAACGAGTTGCCGACGACCAGCGATAGTTTGATGATGTTCTTTCATGACCGGCTCAAAGTGTTCCTGCGCGACAAAGGCATCAGTCACGATGTGATCGACGCCTGTCTGGCGCTGCCGAACAACGATGATTTTGTGCAAGTGGTCGAGCGCGCAACGGCGCTGCAGGCCTTTTTGAAAACCGATGACGGCACCAACCTGTTGCAGGGATTTAAGCGCGCCAACAATATTCTGACCGCCGAAGAGAAGAAGGACGGGGTCCACTATGAATTGGAGCCCGAGGAAAAATTTGCCGACGATGACGCGGAACGCGCGCTGTTCACCGCGCTCGACCTAGCCGAGAAAGCGATTGCGCCTGCCATAGGGTCAGAGAATTTCGCGGCCGCCATGACCGCATTGTCAGCGCTGCGCGCTCCGATTGATGCATTTTTTGAGGCAGTGCAAGTCAATGCAGATAATGCGTTGGTGCGTCGCAATCGGCTGTGCCTGCTGAACCAGATTCGCGCCGTGATGGGGCAGGTTGCCAAATTCACTGTGATCGAGGGATGAGCCTCAGGCGTCACAGGTGGATACTATGACCAATCGCGTGCTTGTATCCAGTTTGTTTCTGACAGTAACGTGTAACCAGTGTATTGCCGAGGGAAGGTCCGGGGCGTGACCAAAGAACCCGAAATTATTCGCATTCAAGCTGGGGCCAGTGTTCCGGCCGAGGTTTATGGTGCCCGTGCTGCCATTTTGGCGGAGCTGATGGCTGCCGAGTTTAACGTGTCCGATGCTTGGGCTGTTCCTGTGGAACAGGTGCGGGCATTCGGGCGCTCCATTTTCCCCGACGTTTGGCCGTTTGAGGCGGATTTAAATCAAGGCGGGCTATATTCCTTGCGTGCCAGCCCCGTCGTTCGAGCGTGGGGCGGACCAGAAACTTTGCTAAATATTGGCATGTGCGACGCGGCACGCGATGCGCTGGTTTCCTCTTTGGGTGCGAACGCTGCAAACGCACTATACTGTCGTTTCATTCAAGATTACGCAGTTCAGGTCATGCGCTTGGACGAAGAAGATTTCGAAGAGCTCATCGCAACGGTTACAGATGTCGAAGACCCTGAGTATAGCAAGGTATTAGTAGCTTATCTGGCGTTCTACGAAGCAGAGATGGACGAGCCGTTTCCGCAAGATCCGGTTGTGCAGCTGCAAACGGCTGGACGATCGCTGGCAGCGGCTTGGTCAGGGACCAGTGCTCGAATTCTACGAGAGGCAAATGGCGCACCACAAGACGCAGGACTTGCCTTGATTGCCCAGCGGATGGTGCTGGGGTTGGGGCAGGGCGAAAGCGGTGCCGGTGTAGGCCAGATGGTTTCACCTGTTTCAGGCAGGACAGAGCCGTTTGGTCGCTACTTGTCACAGGGGCAAGGGCTGGATGCGCTGAATGATAAAGCACGGGCAACCTTTTTGGGGCAAGATACGCGCGGCCCATCGCTGCAATCAATTGCTCCGGACACGTTCGACCAGTTTTGTGCGGTATCAGAGGTCGCGCGCAGACGATTTGTTGACGACATGCGTCTGGAATTTACAGTGCACGACGGCGAAGTGTTTGTTTTGGACGCAATGCCAGCAGAGCGCAGCGCACGCGCAGCTGTTGCCATAACTGTCAGGTTGGTCGCAGACGGGATTAAATCCAAACGCGAAGCATTGTTGGGCATTGACCCGCGCAGTTTGAACGAGGTGTTGCACCCTCAGATCGATCCAAAGGCAGACCGCAATGTGGTGGCAACCGGTATCGGTGCAAGCCCGGGCGCGGACACCGGCCGGATCGTCTTTTCGGCCAATGCGGCGCAAGCATCCGAGGCGCGTCACGAGCCCTGTATTCTGGTCCGTGTCGAGACAGCACCAGAAGATATTCGCGGAATGCACTCTGCACAGGCAATTCTGACGGAACGTGGTGGCATTACCAGTCATGCCGCAGTTGTCGCACGCGGGCTTGGCTTGCCCTGTGTTGTCGGTGCCAGCGGTATAGATATTGATGCCCGCACCAAACAGTTGACGATACAGGATACTGGTCTGGTTCTGTTTGAGGGAGATACGCTGACAATCGACGGGGCAACGGGCGAAGTTATTCTGGGGGCGCCAAAGTTGGTTCAACCTGATTTGGGTGGCGCCTTTGATACGCTTATGTCCTGGGCTGACGATTATAGAAAACTGGGTGTGCGTGCAAATGCGGACACGCCTTCTGATGCGCGGCTGGCACGCGACTTCGGTGTTGACGGAATTGGACTGTGCCGAACCGAACATATGTTCTTTGAAGAGGGACGGTTGGCTGTTATGCGCGAACTTATCTTTGCTGATCGCGCCGAGGATCGCAAAGACGCTCTGAACCTGCTGTTACCGATGCAGCGCGAAGATTTCATCGAGTTGTTTTCGATCATGCAGGGGCATCCGGTCTGTATCCGGCTGCTCGATCCGCCGCTGCACGAATTCCTGCCACGGTCGCGCGATGAAGTTCGCCGGGTTGCCGAAGAGATGGGCCTGACGGTTTCGCAAGTAACCTCGCGTATCGAAGAGTTGTCCGAGTTCAATCCCATGCTGGGAATGCGCGGTGTCAGGGTCGGAATAACTGTGCCCGAGATCTACGATATGCAGGCCCGCGCCATATTCGAGGCAGCAGCGGCTATTCAAAAACTCTCCGGGACGCCATTGGCACCGGAAATTATGATCCCGCTTGTCTCTGCCAACCGCGAGGTCGAGATCGTCAAAGCCCGGATCGAGGCCGTCGTTTCTAACGTCGAGGACGCGACGGGAACGACATTGAAATATGATCTGGGCGTCATGGTGGAAACGCCGAGGGCCGCTTTGCGTGCACATGACATTGCCAAAACGGCGTCATTTCTAAGCTTTGGCACCAATGACCTGACCCAGATGACATATGGTTTGTCGCGCGATGATGCCGGTCGGTTTATGCGCCAATATGTTGCCGACGGAGTGTTTCCAGAAGACCCGTTTCATTCACTGGATACAGAGGGCGTCGGAGAGTTAATGCTTATTGCAGCAGAGCGGGGCCGACAGGCAGATCCGGCGCTTAAACTCGGGCTGTGCGGCGAACACGGTGGCGACCCGGTATCAGTTGCATTTTGTTATGCCGCCGGCTTTGATTATGTCTCTTGCTCGCCGTTTCGGACACCCATTGCCCGCTTGGCAGCAGCACAAGCAGAGATTCTGGATGACGGATCAGCGCGTTAACCATTTTATGGGAAAATTTTAACTACAGATTAGTGTATGCAATGGGACACAGTATTGTCGCAGCGGACCAGTTTTTTCTGGACTTTTGCTAGGAATCGTTTAAACGCCGCCTTCATACGGGGAGGAGAAGCAGTGCGAAAGCACTAATTCGCCGTAAGGGGCTAGACGAAAATGTTAAAGTTTGCATCGCTGAAATCAGCACTGGTTGCTGTAATCTTAACCATTCCTGCGACATCGCAAGGAGCGGCTGCGGCTGATACTGCGGCTGTTGACGCTGCACGCGCAGAACTGAACGAAGTTCTGGCGCAAGAAGCCAAGGGTCTGGAAATGATGGACCCGATGTATGCGGTCCAGCTGTCGGGCATCGAGACCCCGAAGGCTGCCCAAAAACTGGCTTTGTTCAGTTTTTTACGTGCAGCAAAAAAACCGCAAATGACAGAAGTTCCGACAAAAACAGAACTGTTGGCGTTTCCGTTCAAAGAGGGTGATGCAGAATGGGCCTGTTTGGCCGAGGCGCTGTATTTCGAGGCACGTGGCGAGTCCATTCAAGGACAGTTCGCAGTTGCCGAGGTGATCCTGAACCGTCGCGACAGCACCCTATTTCCCAATTCGGTGTGCGGAGTTATCACGCAGGGCGCGAAAAATCTGAACCGCTGTCAGTTTTCTTATAAATGCGATGGCGCTGCCGAAGTATTCAACGAGAAAAAAGCCTATCAGAAAACTGCAAAAATCGCGTCGATAATGCTGGGTGGTTTTCCACGCAAGTTGACCGATGGGGCTACATATTATCATACCCGTCACGTGAAACCGAGATGGTCGCGCGCATTCGATCGCACAGCCCAGATCGGTGTCCACTATTTCTACCGCAATCCAAGCTAGATCCTTGGCGGGCTCCTAGCCCGCTAGGTCTTGAGTTACATAGAACGTTCCGCAGGGTGCAACGCCCTTGGATGTGAACTCTGCGGCTGACCCAACGCGCTTGATGTGTCGGTTTAGAATATTTTTCCGGTGATCCCTACTGTCCCACCAGCGCTTGACCACGGATCGGGCAAAACTGCCGTAGTTGTGGCGGGGAATTGGTTTGCGTGTTGCCCGATATGTGAATTTGCAGTTCTTCCGGTCGGCAATTAGAAAAACACCTGTGCCAAATACCAACCTGTATTCCGTACCTATATTCTCGGCACGAACTTTTTTCACCTCTACATTTGCCCGCTCAAAACGCTGTTTCATTGTGCGCGAACCCGAGACAGGCAATATGTGGCTAAGTTTGTTCATTCGCACCATGTTGCGAGAGTGGGACCGAGCCGCGGAAATCAGTTTGACATCGTTCGCAAGCGGCCGCATTCCACGCGTGCAGCGGTAATAATTCGTCTCTTTCGTGATTGCCTGACTTAGCACCCGTTGATTGATCCTTGATGTGGGAAGGGCTTTCAATTCTGCCTTTGTGAAGCTCGGGCGCGAACATGCCCAACCCGCACTGCTTTGGAGCGCTAAGACGCCCGCAATTACAACTGATGACATTATTATACTGATGCGCACTTTGCTCGCCTGACTTTGTTTGATTGCCAAAGCCCCCGTAGGGAATTTAGCCACGAGAGAGTAAATTGAAAGTTAAAACTGAATGGACCCAGAATTACCGGCGTGATATTGCGCAATTGCATCGGATTGTTGGCTTTGTACAGTTTGCCGCCATTTGATGCACAATCGCCGAGAAATACCCCAGAGGAATAACAATGTCTGACAGAGCACACACCGGCCCGACAGAAAACTGCCGACAGAACGCGCCCGACCGAATTTTTGTGCGGGATTTTGTCAAGGACGTCGAGATTGGTGCCTTTCAGTCAGAGCGCGATGTCGTGCAGCGCATTATGTTTAATGTCGTTCTGGACGTGGCGTCGGCCAACACAGATCAGATCGATGATGTCGACCAGATCCTGTCCTATGATGCAATTACTGATGCGATCGAACACCAGTTGGCGGTTGAGCGTCTCAATCTGTTGGAAACGCTGGCCGAGCGGATTGCGTCAGAGATATTGCAGCATGGCGGTGCACAGCATGTGATGGTCCGCATAGAAAAACTGGACCGCATTCCCGGGACCTTGGGGATCGAGATCCAGCGTCGCAAGAACCCGTTGGATACACGCTTGATGGTCAATGTAGCCAATTCGAAATCAGTTGTTGCCGTTCTTCCCAATGACCAGCTTTCGCAGAATGCATTGCGCGGTTGGATTGATCAGCTGTCCGAACTTGAGCGGCCAGTTGTGATCTGTCTGGATGTCAATCCAGTGCGCCCCAGCGCTACAGGTGCGGATGTTGCGGACCGGCGGATCGGGCTTTTGTCAATCGAGCAAAACGCTTGGGCTGTCGCCGCTGCCGATACCCGCTGTACAGTTGTCGACAGCCGCACGGAAATGGATTGGGCCATCAAAAATGGCTTGCTGGCCATTTGGGCCCCAACCAAATTGATTATGGACGCTGTTGATGATGGCTCAAACCTGTCAGCCACGGGGTTTTTGGGGCTGGCACAGTGGCTGGCGGGCCAATTGGGCGTGCAAGATGTTCTTGTTTTGGGGGCGTCTGCTGCGACTCTTGGCACTGGTTTAGTACCAGTGCGCGATCGGCAGGCGCTTGCCGCACAGGTCGCCCGTGATGAATAGAAACTGTTTGCCAACAAAATTGAATTGATCCAGGTATTGCCATGTCCCAAGACTATTTCCGGCCCATTGTTCAATGTGACCAGACCCGCCCGACAAATGCCGTCGCTGTGGCCGGCGGCTCCTTGTGGTTCACCCATGCTCAGCGCTGCGTACGTGGCGGCGTCTCTGAACGCGTGCGCGCCCTGGATATCCCCGATAAGGTTCTGCACAGGTTAACCGCACCCCGTCCTAATATATGCGGGCTGCCTATGGATCGCCCTGTCATCATGGGGGTGTTAAATGCAACGCCTGACAGCTTTTCGGACGGCGGGCTCGATGATACAAATGACCAGGCCGTTGCACGGGCACAGCAGATGATTGCGCAAGGCGCGCAAATCATTGATGTCGGAGGCGAGTCCACTCGGCCCGGAGCGAAATTTGTAGATGCGCAACAGGAAATTGAACGCACGATCCCGCTGCTGTCGGCGCTCAGAGACGCCAGCGCACCAGCGGCATTGTCCATCGATACGCGTAAGGCGCAAGTAGCAGAGGCGGCATTGGCAGCGGGGGCCTCGATGTTCAACGATGTCTCGGGGTTTGACTTTGATGCCGCAAGCCTGCCGTTGGCGGTGCGACTGCAGCCCTATGTCTGTCTGATGCACGCACAGGGCCTGCCTGAAACCATGCAGGACGCGCCGGACTATCACGATGTCGTACTGGATGTGTATGACAACTTGGCCGGCAAAGTTGAGGCCTGTGTCGCCGCAGGCCTGTCGCGTGACAGGATCGTTGTCGATCCGGGGATCGGATTTGGCAAGACAATCGAACACAACGTGATGTTGCTCAAAAATCTATCGTTATTTCATGGCCTTGGATGTCCAATATTGTTGGGTGTTTCGCGCAAACATTTCATAGGCGTGATCGGCGATGCGCAGGAACCTGCCCAAAGGGCCCCCGGATCGATCGCAGTAGCCCTTGAAGCCCTGCGCCAAGGTGTGCAACTTGTACGCGTACATGACGTATGGCAAACCAGACAGGCTTTTGATTTGTGGGCGGCTATGCGCGTCTAGATCGAATTGACCGGTCTGGTAATATCTTAAAACGGTTTCGGGGGCATAATGGCGCGAAAATATTTTGGAACAGACGGTGTTCGGGGAACGGCTAACACGTTTCCCATGACAGCAGAGATTGCCTTGCGTCTGGGGGCTGCTGCGGGGCGGTATTTCCGCCGCGACCAACGCGATCACCGTGTGGTGATTGGCAAAGATACCCGCCGTTCATCCTATATGTTTGAATACGCTATCACGTCAGGATTTGCGTCTACAGGTATGAATGTATTCCTGTTGGGCCCGGTTCCAACACCGGCAGTAGGCATGTTGACACGGTCGATGCGCGCTGATGTCGGCGTCATGATATCGGCTTCGCACAACCCGTTTCAGGATAACGGCATTAAGTTTTTCGGCCCCGACGGTTTCAAACTGTCTGATGGCGCAGAAGAAGAGATCGAACAAATCCTGGAGTCCGACATTGTTTTGTCAGAAGCGAAAAACATCGGACGCGTGACCCGCATAGATGACGCGCTGGGACGCTATATAGAATTTGCCAAAACAACATTTCCCAGAAACAGGCGATTGGACGGGCTTAAAATCGTCGTGGATTGCGCGAATGGAGCGGCCTACAAGGGCGCACCAGTCGTTCTGTGGGAGCTGGGGGCCGAAGTGATCCCGATGGGCGTTACACCCAACGGATATAATATCAACCTCGACTGTGGATCCACCAAACCCGAGGCTGCTGCTGCACGGGTTCT
Source organism: uncultured Myxococcota bacterium (assembly GCA_964196455.1). Lineage (GTDB taxonomy): Bacteria > Pseudomonadota > Alphaproteobacteria > Rhodobacterales > Rhodobacteraceae > Amylibacter. The sequence continues at coordinate 29,593 of CAXMUJ010000081.1, forward strand.
GGCCGAAGGTGCTGATCTGGGGATATGTTTGGATGGCGACGCCGACCGTGTCATCTTGATCGACGAAAAAGGTCGCGTTGCCGATGGCGATCAAATTATGGGTCTGATTGCAACCCAATGGGCGGCTTCGGGAAAGCTGGCGAAGAACACTTTGGTTGCCACTGTCATGTCAAACATGGGGTTAGAGACGTTTCTGGGCGACAGTGGCATATCGCTGTTGCGCACCAATGTTGGTGACCGCTATGTCGTCGAAGCCATGCGAAAGCAGGGATACAACTTGGGCGGCGAACAGTCCGGCCATGTTGTGATGACTGACTTTGTCACCACAGGGGACGGGCTCATTGCCGCTTTGCAATTTTTGGGCGCAATGGTTTCCAGTGGCCAACCGGCCAGCGCTTTGGCCAATGTATTCGAGCCTTTGCCGCAAAAATTGGAAAATGTCAGGTATAGCCCGGGCAGCACACCATTGGAGTCAGCGCATGTCAAACAGGCCATTGCAGATGGCGAAAGCAGTTTCGGCGACAAGGGGCGCTTGTTGATCCGGACATCGGGCACAGAGCCATTGGTGCGGGTGATGGGTGAATGCGAAGACGAAGCCTTGCTGCATCAAGTCGTCGGCGAAATCGCCGACGCCGTGCGCAGTAACGCATGAGGTCCACGCTGTAAGGTGTTGTAATCAAATTACTTTGACTTAAATTCTACTGTATCAAAAATGCTGGGTGTCATAATTGCAAGTAGAATTCCATTCGCCAACACGGCCCGCCCGACACTGCGGCCTGCTTTGATTTGTGCTTCGGTCAGTTCGGTCTTGAGCTTGATTTTTCGTAGTCTCTTTTCCGGTTTGATCACTTGATTGCGGTGGGTCAACCAAAGCGTGCTGAACGTCGCTAGGACCAGCAGTGGCAACAAAACAAGTGTCGAGCCAATCAGGTAAAGTGTTCCAATCAGATTGGCGTTTGCAAATTGTTTGGAAATGCTTTCGCTCAACAATTTTCCAAGCAAAGGAATTTTGCTGCTATCCAGCTTCTCAGCCGGTCCAACAGGGTGTTCACCGGTCAAGTCCATTCCCATATACCCCCGTTTGGTAAAAATTAGAAATGATGTGACGACAATTGTCAGGGTCAACAAGGTCAAGATAACGCGTGCTGTTTGCCGCTCAAAGTCATCTCTATTTTTGTTTGCGAAGGCCGCTGGTCCGGTAATCAGTGTCGGAATTGCGACCGTGCCAAATAGTATAGATTTGGTGAAACTGCGTCTGTCCATGCGATATCCTCTGTCTTTTGGGCCAATTATTGTAGATTAGCACAAAATCCGGCGTCGTAGAAGCATGGGGTTAGCGCCAAAGACGGCTGAGAAACTGGCTCGTGGCAAGGCCGGCCAGGATCAAGACCAACGCTGTCAAAAATAGCGGCGGTAGATTTTCACTCAACAGTAGCGTGCCAAAAATCACGGCCCAGACTGGCACTTGGTAATTCACCAGGCTCATAAAGGTTGGGCCGGCAGACTTGATAATGGATACCAGCATCAACATTGCGACCGCAGTTGGCATGATGCCAAGATACACAAGTGCGATGCTGGACCGGTCCATAGCGACCGTGGGAACGCCTTCGAAATAGAGCGCGATAGGGACCATGGTTGCCGCGCCAGCCAAAAGGCCCCCGGCGCTAAAGGCGACCATAGATGTCGACGGAGCCAGGCGCATGACGATAGAGCTTACCGCATAGCCGCCAGCGGCCACAAGACAGGCAATTTTGGCCAGCGCTTCCCAGTCACCGCCGGTGGACTGTAGAAAAGTATCAGGACCGATCAAAATAACAACGCCAATGAATCCGATGATAAACCCTATGATTTTGCCAATTTTCATGCGCTCGCCTGGTATCGCGAAATGTGCCAGCGGCAAGACTAGCAGCGGCACTGCAGCCATACAGACACCGGCAAATCCGGAACTGACATGTAGTTGCGCCCAGTTGAGCAGGCTAAATGGTAGAGCATTTGCAAAAATCCCCAAAGCCAGACAGTACATCCACAAAATACGCCCGTCGCGCGTCAAAAATGTCGGCAGACCAGTGCCGCGATAGTAAGACGCCGCGACCAGCAATCCGGCCCCAAGAACCAAACGCAAAGCGGCAACCGTCAAGGGTTGATAGCCGCCAAGTGCGACCTTCATGGCCATAAACGACGCGCCCCAGATCACGCCGAGGAGCAGCAGAAAAATCCAGTTTTGAAGCGTTGGACGGGTCGGAGACATGGGCGAACCTGTGGTCTGAATTGCAGGCTTGATCCGTAACATAGTTTATCAGATGGAAAAACTTTATTCTGCTACGGCGATTTTGATAGGAATTGAACGAGAAAGACCCGCCGAAAATCCGGCGGGCCTTGGTCATGTCTTTGTGCCAGAGAGACTAGTTCTTGTCTTTGTCGACCATTTTACCAGCAGAGATCCAAGGCATCATCGCGCGCAATTTGCCGCCAACCTGTTCGATCTGGTGCTCGTCGTTGATGCGGCGTGTGGCTTTGAATGAGGGTCCACCAACAGCGTTTTCCAGCATGAAATCGCGAACAAATTTGCCGGATTGAATGTCTGTCAGAACTTCCTTCATGGCTTTCTTTGTTTGCTCGTATGGCAAGATGCGTGGGCCAGATACGTACTCGCCGTATTCCGCAGTGTTAGAGATCGAGTAGTTCATGTTGGCGATGCCGCCTTCATAGATCAGATCAACGATCAACTTGGTCTCATGCAGACATTCGAAATACGCCATTTCAGGCTCGTAGCCAGCCTCGACCAGAGTTTCAAAGCCCATGCGGATCAGCTCGACAATACCGCCACACAAAACAGCTTGTTCGCCGAACAGATCGGTTTCACACTCTTCGCGGAAGTCTGTCTCAATGATGCCGGACCGGCCACCACCAATTGCGGAGCAATAGGACAAGCCGATTTCCAGCGCCTTGCCGGATGCGTTTTGGTGCACCGCAACCAAACATGGAACGCCGCCGCCTTTGACAAACTCGCCGCGCACCGTGTGACCCGGGCCTTTGGGCGCCATCATGATCACGTCAACGCCGGCTTTGGGCTCGATCAGGCCAAAGTGTACGTTCAGACCATGAGCAAACGCGATTGCTGCCCCGTCACGCAGGTTGTCGTGGACGTATTTTTTGTATGTTTCTGCCTGCATTTCATCGGGCATTGTGAACATGATGACATCACACCATGCGGCGGCTTCGGCGATGCCCATAACTTTCAGGCCCTCGCCCTCGGCTTTTTTCGCGGAAGAGGACCCGTCACGCAGAGCAACAACAACGTTCTTGGCACCGCTGTCTCGCAGGTTCAGCGCATGCGCATGGCCTTGGGAGCCATAGCCCAGGATGGCGACTTTCAAGTCTTTGATCAGGTTAACATCGCAATCACGATCATAATATACGCGCATAATTCTCTCCTATGCTTTTCGATTACCTATGAAAATAGAGGTTTGAACAGTATTGTCTCGTTTGAATTTGAAGTTTCTAAGCAATTGGTGTAATATTCATTCGCAAAGTGGTGCTAATAAGGAAAAATCATGCAAGAGTTGGATGATACGGATCGGCGGTTGCTCCGTTTGCTGCAAGCGGACGCATCGCAAACGTCCGGCCAATTGGCCAAAGCCACAGGCATCGGGGCCGCGTCGTGTTGGCGTCGAATAGATCGGATGGAACGCGACGGTGTTATTACTGGTCGCAGCATCGAGATTGACCCCAAGGCGCTGGGATATGCCGTTGAGGTCTCGCTGCGGATTAATTTGGACAAAACCCAAACCAATGCTTTTGACGCCTTTATTGCGCGGGCCCGCGATGTGCCGGAAGTGAACGAGATCCAGACTTTTTTAGGCCGAGTGGATGTGCGGTTGAATATTCTGGCCCGCGACATGGCGCATTACCAAGAGATTTACCGAGACCGGATTTTGTCCCTGCCGCATATCGCTGATATCGAAGCCCTGATGCTGGTCTCGACGATCAAGAACAGCAGGATTTTGCCGCTATGATGGATCTGGACGATATGGACCGCGCGATTTTGCGTGAATTGCAACGTGATGGCGGTCTGTCTGCGGCGGTGCTGGCCGGGCGGATCGGCATGTCACAACCGGCAACATGGCGACGAATAAAACGGCTTCAAGATCAAGGTGTTATCCGGTCACGTTACATCGATTTGGACCGAGAGAAGCTTGGGTTTGGTGTTGCTGTGTTTTTGGGAGTAAAGCTGGCCACCAAGGGACGCGTCTCGCTTGAGGATTTTGAACGTGCGATCGTGGCAATACCAGAGGTGCAACTGGTCCAACACGTGCTGGGCCTGTTTGACTACAGGCTCAAAGTTGTTGCACGAGACCTATCGGATTTTGAACGGGTTCTACGCCGGCGGATCATGACACTGCCCAGTGTCGGCAACGTCGAGGCAAATGTTTTGCTGTCAGAGGAGAAATTGAACCGGCCTGCGGTCTGATGTCCCTTGCTATTTGTGCGCGCATAAAGAACGGTACACCAAATAATTTAGAGGAGTCCTGTGCATGACCGCTTTGCTACCAGATGTTGATCCCGATGGGATGTTGGAGTTTTCCGTAGTTTTTACGGACCGTTCGTTAAACCATATGAGCCAAACCTTTCAACAGGTTATGCGAGATATCTCAGGTATTCTTAAAGACGTTTACTGCGCCGATCATGTGGCCATTGTGCCCGGTGGCGGCACTTTTGCGATGGAGGCGGTCGCGCGGCAATTGGTCGGTGGTGAGCGGGCCATGGTAATTCGAAACGGTTGGTTTTCCTTTCGCTGGACCCAGATATTTGAGGCTGGGGACATTGCGTCCGATCACACGGTGATGATGGCCAAACAAACTGGCAATGATCCGCAGTCGCCATTTGCGCCTGCACCGATTGCGGATGTGGTCGAAAAAATCAAATCTGAACGTCCCGCCGTGGTTTTTGCACCGCATGTGGAAACCGCATCTGGCATGATCTTGCCCGATGATTATATCGCGGCAGTGGCCGGGGCTGTGCATTCGGTGGGTGGTCTGTTTGTACTCGATTGTATCGCGTCGGGTTGTATCTGGGTTGATATGCGGGCGCTGGGTGTGGACGTTGTTATATCGGCCCCGCAAAAGGGCTGGTCCGCGTCGCCCTGCGCCGGTCTGGTGATGATGTCCCAAGCTGCGCGCAAACGGGTCGCAGACACCACCAGCGACAGCTTTGCGGTGAACTTGCAAACCTGGACCGGGATTATGGATGCATACGAGGCGGGTGGTCATGCCTATCACGCCACCATGCCAACAGATCCGTTGCGCGGGTTTCGAGATGTGATGCTGGAAACCCAAGCCTACGGTTTTGACAAGCTGAAGGCCGCGCAACAAGCGCTGGGTGACGGGGTGCGGGCATTGCTGGCGAAACGCGGATTTAAATCCGTGGCCGCAGATGGATTTGGCGCGCCGGGCGTTGTGGTGTGCTTTACTGACGATGGTGGCATCCAGAATGGCAGCAAATTCGCCGCCCAAGGCGTGCAGATCGCCGCCGGTGTGCCGCTGCGCTGTGACGAGCCAGAGGGCTATTCGTCGTTTCGCATCGGGCTGTTTGGCTTGGACAAGCTTTATGACGTGGATGCCACGATTGCGCGGCTGGATGCAGCGTTTGATGCGATTGGGTAGCGTTTGAGAATTGCCGCTGCCGGAGGGTTTTCGGTGGCGGATATTTTTGAGTATTTATTGAACAATGAAGGCGCCTAAAATGGGCGAGAACAAAGTTCAGATCGGCAGGTCGATGCGAGAAATGTTGCTCGAAAATACCTTCAAAAGCCGAATTTGAAGTCCGACGGCGTCAAAGGTATCGATACAAGCAAATCATGCGGATATGTGCTCGGCGCGCGCAAACTCGATACCGCCCCGCTGTGCAACCTATTTATGCCCCAGCCCCGCCTGCATTGCCACTTTGCGCAACGGCTTTAACCCGTGCAGTGACGACAGCCCCTTCATCCGCAAGTCACGCAGGCTGGGCGATTGCGCCATCGCCGCGCGGTTTAGCATATCCACGCCGGTGACACGGGCACGTATATCGGGCATTCGCTGTTTGTTGTAGCGGTCGAGCAGAGCCGCCGCTCCAATGTCCTCGGCGCCAACAAACAGATCGAGCAGGCATTGAATATCTTTCAGGCTCATGTTCAGCCCCTGCGCCCCGATCGGCGGGATCACATGTGCGGCCTCGGCCATTAGCGCTGTACGCTGACCCGCCAAGCGTTCGGCTCGTTGGCTGATGATCGGCCAGAGCGTGCGGCGGCTGGCCAAGGTCAATTCGCCCAGAACGCCGCAACTGCGCAAGTTTAGAGATTGAGTAAACTCCGCCACTGGCATATCTGCCAGCGCCTTGGCGCGTGCGCCGGTTTCCATCCAGACAATCGCCGAATGGTGTTTTCCGTCGCGGTCCGGCAGGGGCACTAACGTAAACGGCCCACCAGAGCGGTGAATTTCTGTGCTGACATTTTGGTGGGGCAGGGTGTGCGACACGGTAAAAGCCAGTGCTTTTTGCCCGTAACGCCATGTTTTTACACCTATATTAAGCATAGATCGCACCGGAGAGTTGCGCCCGTCCGCCGCCACAACCAGTTTTGCGCGGACCGATTGGCCATTCGACAACTGCGCCAGTGCTTCGGTATCTCTTGTGGTCAGGCCGGTGGTCGAAACTCCGGTCAGAAATGTTACATCTGCTAGAGTATCAATGCGTTTGAGCAGCTCGCGGCGTAGCAACCAGTTGGGAAAATTCCAGCCAAAGGGCAGGTCGGAGACTTCGGCGGCGTCAAAATCGGCCACTTTGCGCACCTCGTTTTCAGCGCCACCAGCATCGGCGAGCCGCATGATTTGCAAGGGTGTCGCATGGGGTTCCAGAAACTGCCAGATGCCCGCCGCCGTAAGGGTCGCGCGGGCGGGTTGCAAGAAGGCGGTGCTGCGCAGGTCGGAGGTCGGATCGGCAGCCTGGGTCACCGGCGGAGCAGGATCGACGCAGAGCACCGAATACCCGACCGCACCAAAGGCACACGCCGCAGTCAGCCCGGCAATGCCGCCGCCACTGATCAGGATATCGGTGTCTTTGTGTGTCATGATTCAAACATAGGCTGTGCTGCAAGCCAGGGAAAGGCTCAACCCGCCAGTTGCGACAAAAAACCGGACAGATCATGGGTCTGGAAATGGATGTGCTCGGCCGGTTCACCGGCTCCGACCAGAATAGTGCGCATCCCCATGTTATGGGGTTCCGCCAGATTGCGGCGGTCGTCCTCAAACATGGCGGCGCGGCTGGCCGTTATGCCGTCGCGGTTGCAAATTGCCTCGAATGCGGCGCGTTCGGGCTTGGGCAGGTAATCGGCGTGTTCAACCCCGTAGACCGCATCGAAAACCCCGGACAGGCCACGCGCGGCCAGCACCTTGTCGGCGTGATACTTGGACCCGTTGGTATAGACGATTTTACGGCCCGCCAGATCATTTATCGCACAGCGCAAATCGGGGGCGTGTTCGAGATGGTCCAGATTAATCTCGTGCACGTCAACCAGATAGGGTTCGGGATCGACGTCGTGTTCACGCATCAGGCCCGCCAGCGTGGTGCCGTATTGCTGCCAGTAACTGGTGCGCAGGTGGTTGGCTGTGGGGCGGTCGACGCCGAGCGCGCGCATCACAAAATCGGTCATGCGCACTTCGATCTGGTCAAAAAGTGCGGCTTCCGGTGGGTAGAGAGTGTTGTCTAGGTCGAAAATCCAGGTGTCGACTTGGGAAAATGCTGGCCTCATAAAAACAGCCTACTGGTTGTGATGCCACAGGTCCAGCGGTGATAGATCAGAAGGGCGCGTAGGTTTTCATTGTGAAACAAAGATCAGGCGGCTAAACATTGAGAAAGTTAAGAGGTAAATCAATGTCGACATCCACGCAACCGACAAAAGACGCATATGGGCTAATCCTAGACGCGATAGATCAAGGGATTTACGCCCCGGGCAGTCGTTTGGTCGAGGCAGAGCTGGCAGACCGGTTCGGTGTGTCGCGCACACCTATTCGCGAAGCTTTGCAACGGTTGGAGACCCAGTCGATGTTGTCGCGGGATGGCCGCTCGTTGGTTGTCGCCTGTCTGGATCACAATCAACTGGCCGAGCTGTATGTCGTGCGCGCCGAGTTGGAGGGTCTGGCAGCAAGATTGGCGGCAAAGCATGCAAGCGCCGAGGAAATCCGGGTTTTGTATGCTTTGGTCGAACAGGACCGAAAATTGGTTGGCGATCCGATAGCCTTGTCACGGGCAAACCGGCGGTTTCACGGACAAATCCATCTTGGCAGCCATAATCGTTATCTGGTTCAGCAGTTGGAGATGGTGCACCGATCTATGGCGCTTTTGGCGAGTACGTCCCTGGCAGTGGACGGGCGCGGCGAAGAGGCGCTGGATGAGCATCTGGAAATTGTCGACTCGATAGAAAGAGGCGATGGTGATTTGGCCGAAAAGGCTCTGAAGTCCCATATATCGAACGCCTTTGAAACGCGATTGAAAGTAGATGCTGGCGAGCGGTAGGTCCGGGATTTTACGTTACCTTCTGGAGGGAATTTTCCAGTTTCCCATTTGTTTTCCGGCGGATGTAAGCCGCGATATCTCGGCCTGAAATTCGTGGTCGTTAATCCCGTGTTGGGTCTTGTCCCAGAAACTTGGTCGGGTAAACAGCTCGAAAATTGCCTTGTAGGCGGCGATGCACCCGATAGGCCAATAGAATATCATCGACGGCAGAAAAGTACGTAGGTGTCTGTGGTTCGGACCGCGTGTCGCAATCACCCCCAAAACAAACAGGACGAGCTCGGTTGTAACAAAAGCCGCGATCATAATGCTCAAAACCAGCGGCGACAGAATATTGTAAAACGGCAAATCAAAGCCGAATGTCAGGATCCAAAGTGGCAGAACAATAGGGGCAGTTGCAAAAGCCGTCATTGTCCCCAGAAACAATATGTTAAAGGTGATAAAGCCAAGAAAACCCAGATCACGATAGAGCGCGGCAGGGCGGCTAAGGTGGGTCATCCACGTCATCATGAACCCCTTGAGCCAACGCGACCGCTGCTTGATCCAGGGCCGAAACCTGAAATTCGCCTCTTCGTAGGTTGTTGAGTTTACCATCTCGCACCGATAGCCCAACCGTTTCAAGCGCATGCCCAGATCGGCGTCTTCGGTCACGTTATGAGCATCCCAGCGGCCGATTTTTTCCAGTGCGTCTCTGCGGAAGTAAACGGATGTTCCCCCCAGCGGGAGAGGCAGTTTCATCCGGTCCAGTCCGCGCAAGATAACACGAAAGAGAATTGCATACTCAATCGCAAAGCACCGCGAGAGCCAGTTGGTTTTGGTATTGTAGTAATCCAGAATACATTGAACACTGGCAACATCGGGGGGGGGCGATGCCAGATGGTCAACCACCGCCCTTATTTGCCCGGGTTCCGGCGCGTCTTCGGCATCAAGAACACCAATAATCTCGCCCTGGCAGAAATCCAAAGCATAGTTCATCGCACGCGGTTTTGTTTGGATACGGCTTTTTGGAACCTCGATGGTTTTGAATTGCTGGGTCAAATAACGGCCCTGCAAGTGCTCTTTGGTTTCTGTGTCAGTCGCCTCGTGGATTAAGCATATTTCCAGTAATTCTGTTGGATAGTCCAGCACAGCTATGCGCTCGATCAACCGGTCCAGGATATTGCTTTCGCGCAACAGCGGGATCAGAATTGACACTTTGGGCAATTTTTGGGTCTGGTTCAGCGGGCGTATTTTCGCGCTATGCGGTGGTCTTCGGTGAAAGTAGGCAATCATGCAAACGATCTTGAATGTTGTATTGCAAATCAGCGCAATCAAGATCCAGATAATTAGGACACTAAAGACGGTCTGTGGAGCGGCATAAACCATGCTGCCAAGCGCGGCTACTAAAACAAGGCCAAAGAATGCCGGGACCACGCCGCGCCAGCCTCGGGCAGAGTATTTTCTCGGACAAATAGTGTTGGCGCGTTCCGACAGGTAGTCGCGGGCGGACAGGGCAACAAAGGCTTCTAAATCGGCGCGGTTTGCCAAAACAAAGCTGTAGTTATCGGTGTGTTTATCCATCAAGGCCGCGACATCATCCAGTTTCTGTGGATCTGATATGGCGACTTCCCATTGTTGGCCATGTTTGCGCCAAGGGACAAATGACAATCGCAAACAGTCGGCGGGAGAAATATCACTCAACAGATCCGGATCCGGAGTGACAGTCATCAATTGCGCGGGTGGAATAGAGGTTTGTTTGGATAGCGCAAACAGCAGTTGGTCATCCGTAATCGAATGCTGGGCGCGCAATATTTCACCGATCCGTGAATTTTGATATTTTTGCAGCGTCAGGGCCTGCATCACCTGGATCGGCTGAACCAGTTTATGGTGCAGCAAGATATCGCCTAGCTTCTCCGGGTTGCGCGGCGGCAGGGTGGTGGAGTTTGAGCCATATTTTGTATCCGTGTCTGGCGGTTGCATAAAACAGTCCATGGTTAATAGACTGCCAAGCTGGCCCGACAGAGTTAATTCGGCGTTAATATTAAGCTATTGAGGCCGCAAACCGTTCAAACAGATAAAAACTGTCTTGTGGACCCGGGCTTGCTTCGGGGTGATGCTGTACCGAAAAAACCGGACGATCAACCATGCGAATGCCACAGTTTGAGCCGTCAAACAACGATACGTGCGATTCAACAACACCGTCGGGCAACGACCCACCGTCCACAGCAAATCCGTGGTTCATGGACGTGATCTCGACCTTGCCTGTCTCTAATTCTTTGACCGGATGGTTTGCACCGTGATGGCCATGGTTCATTTTCTGGGTCTTGCCGCCAAGGGCAAGTGCCAGCATTTGATGCCCAAGACAAATGCCAAATATAGGCAGAGCGGTTTTTGCCAGCAAATCGCGGATCATCGGGACCGCATACACGCCGGTCGCCGCGGGATCACCCGGACCGTTGGACAGAAATACACCTTGGGGGCTATGGGCAAGTATGTCATCAGCGGTTGCGGTGGCAGGTAACACCGTCACATCGCAACCAGCAGAGGCAAGACAGCGCAGGATGTTGCGTTTAGCACCAAAGTCGATTGCCACAACACGTTTACCACCCTCGATGCCAGCGGGAAATCCATCCGGCCAGGCCCAGCGTTGTTCATTCCATTTATAGGATTGCGCGCAGGTCACTTCCTTGGCCAGATCCAGCCCCTCCAGACCGGAAAAGGCACGCGCCTGTTCCAACAATGCCGGCACATCAAAATTTCCGCCCGGATTGTGGGCGATCGCCACATGCGGAGCGCCTTGTTGGCGAATGGCGCGGGTCAGACGCCGGGTATCAATACCGCCAACGCCGATACGGCCGTTCTTGGCCAGCCAGTCAGGCAGGGTCGATTGCGCGCGCCAGCTTGACGGCTCGGTTGGATCCCATTTGACAACCATAGCGCGGGCCACTGGTTCTGATTGTTCGTCGTCTTCGGCGGTTACACCGGTATTTCCTATGTGGGGAAAGGTAAAGGTCACGGCCTGACCGGCATAGGACGGATCAGTCATGATCTCTTGATAGCCGGTCATGGCTGTGTTGAAGCACAGTTCGGCCTGTATCACACCCTCGGCGCCAAATCCGCGACCATAGAATGTGGTTCCGTCCGCGAGCACGATGCAAGCTGTTGGTTTCTCACTGTTTTCTACGAGTGAAACGGCGGCGCTCATGGGCGTGTTCCTTTTGGCAAATTTGCGCGAAACTACGGCGAAGGCTCCCCGAGGTCAAGGCTTGGTCGCAAAAATGAAATGCCTAATATTCAGTGGTTTAAAACTGCGTAATACAGTTATTGTTGCAATTAGTTTTAACTCCTGTATTTGGTCGGGAAAACCACTTGTGCTATCAGGAGCATTTACATGCGTGCCAAGATTTCTGCTGCTATGAAAACAGCAATGCTTGAAAAAGAGGCTGATCGTCTGTCGACGCTCCGGCTGATCAGTGCTGCCATCAAGGATCGTGATATTGCACTTCGTGGCGAAGGAAACCATGACGGCGTCAATGATAGCGATATTTTGGCCATCCTTGCTAAAATGGTTAAACAACGCCATGACAGCGTTGCCCAGTACGATGCCGCCAACCGCAAAGACCTTGCGGATCGTGAACGGTTCGAAATCAAGGTAATCGAAGAATATTTGCCGAAACAATTGTCCGAAGATGAAGTCAAAACTGCGGTGCAAAAGGCAATTACGGCCGTGGGCGCAGAGAGCATCCGCGACATGGGCCGAGTGATGGGCATTTTGAAATCGAACTATGCCGGTCAGATGGATTTTGGCAAAGCGGGCGGCGCCGTCAAGCAACTGCTAGGGTAAACGATGGACAAAGAGCTTGGTCAGGTGCCACCGCACAGGCAGGTCTTTGTCAAGTTTTTCCTCTTGCTTGGTGTGTTGGTCGGCTATGCGGCCTACTTGAGCTTTACCTATGATTTCCGCACGGGCAGTGCCGCCGCCATCCTGACTTGGTCATTTTTTGTTCTGTGCACACCGGTTGCCGATGCCGGATTTTTGTTGGATCTACCGCTTCGTTTGTTGTTTGGCATTCGTATGGTGGTATCCGAAATCGCCGTTTGGGCCATTGCTATCGCCATAAATATCGCGGGCTGGCTCTGGTTTGCACAGGCCTATGAAACCACAGCACTGACGCGATTATTCTATGCGATTTTGACCCAGCCATGGCCGTACTGGCTGGTAATCGTGATTTCCGGTTTTGGGACATTTTTGTCGATCAAATTCGGCGACGAACTGATGGATGTTATCCATCATCATCATCGGCACGAGTACCATAAGCACGGGTTCAAGCATGAGTTGCTTGTTTTGGCCTTTGCCTTTGCCATATCCTTTGTGGCGTATTACGAACTTATCGCCTCGCTCGGGCTTTCATTCGAGTAGGTACCGTCAGCGACGAGACTTAAACTGTGGTGCCAACAGGATCACAGCGGCGCTGATAACGCCGATAATGCCAAATCCGACACGCAGGCTGAAAGCCTCGGCCACCCAACCGATCATTGGTGGACCTATCAGCATCCCGCCATAGCCCAACAGCGATACTGCCGCCATAGCGTGTCCCTTGGAAAATTGTTTTTGCTTGCCTGCCTCGGCAAAGGCAACGGGTGCCAACAGTGCATAACCAACACCCATAACAGCGTACCCAATCCAAACGAACACAAATACAGGTGCAAAAACGACCGTTGCTGCGCCAGCCGAGCTGGTCACAGCGGCGAAAATAATTACCTTGCGGGCGCCAATTCTGTCGAGGATCATATCACCGCTCAGGCGCACGGTAACCATTGCAACCGAGAACCAGACAAGTCCGGTGGCACCGATTGCTTCGGATTGTTGGAAGCGATCCACGACGTACAGCGCGCCCCAGTCCTGAACAACGCCCTCTGCCATAAAAGCAACCAACGCGACAGTGCCGATCAATGCCAGAACGCCTGTGGGTACAACAAAAATTTTGGCTTGCGGCGCGGCGCCCGCGTCGGTCTTGGACCAGTCTGACCGGTCAAACAGAAACAATAACGTCATTACCAACAGTGTTGCGGCTGCGAAATGTGGCAATGGACCTGAACCCATCAGGGAGGCCAAGATGCCGGATGCGGCCCCTAGTCCGGCGCCAACGCTCCACATGCCGTGCATACGTGACATAATGGACGATTTGCGGGTGGCCTCGACCTCGGTTGCAAAGCCGTTCATTGCCATGTCCAGCGAACCACCCGTGGCACCATACAGAAACAGTGCGGCACCCAAGAGTGCAGGCGAGGGTGCCAGCGCCAGCAAAGGTATCGTTGCCGCCATCAGCCAGGCGGCCCGTCGAGCGACGTAGTATTGTCCGAGCGTGTCACACCAGCGCCCAACCAGTCCCATGGCCAAAACCGCCCCTGCAGCCATGCATAGCAACAGAAATCCCAATTGCTGCTCGCCCAAGTTCTGCGTGTCCCGGATCGTTGGAATGCGCGACGCCCAAGCCCCGAACAGAAATCCGTTCATCAGAAAAAACAGCGCGGCCGACCGCAAGGCTGAGTGCAAGTCACCCATCGCGCCGCGCCCTATGTTGGCTTTTGGCAATTGCGCAATTGGCGAAGGATTTCGTCATAGAGCTCTTGTCTTTCGTCTTTGGTCAGGAACGCACCCAGTTCGACCTCGCGGTCTGAACCGGTGAGCGTCAGATAATTTTCGATGCGGTGATCCGTATGGAGCTTTAGTCGTACCCAATAGGGATTGGCCTGCCAATACTGATCTTGCGCGCGTGGATTGTAGCGCTGGATTGTGATCAAATCGGGCCATAGGTGCAATATTTCGTGAAGTGTGCCATCGCGGTAGTTTCGTTGAACGAAATACCAAAGCAGGCCGAGCGCAAGAAGCAAGAATGGCAACACGCCCAGAAAGGCCTTGGTGCCCAGCAGAGGCCACAGTGGCAAAGTCATCAGCAGCGCGGTAACGCTGATGAGCCAGACAAAGCCCGTGACCGGCAGCGAGCGATGCGGACGCAGTGTTATAGTGTAGATCGGCGGATCATCCCGATCAATGGCCGCAAAAAAGGCCGATGCGTCTGCACCGGCCTTTGATGTATTTGTCTGTTCAACCATCATCAGTGATGTGGATCTTTGTCCCACATGTCCTGTGTCGGCAGAATTTCAAAGGTATGCTCTGGTGGTGGGCACGGCAGCGTCCATTCCAGCGTATCGGCGTATTCGCCCCAATAGTTGTTTTCCTCGATTTTCTTACCGTAACGCAAAGTGTAGAACACGATGCCGATGAAGAGGATGAAAGACGCAAAGGACAGGAACGCACCGTAGGACGAAATCTCGTTCCAGTAAGCGAACTGTTCGGGATAGTCGATGTAGCGGCGCGGCATGCCCTGGCGTCCCAAAAAGTGCTGTGGGAAGAAGGTAATATTCGCACCGATGAACATCATCCAGAAGTGCAGTTTACCGGCCCATTCAGGATACTGACGACCCGACATTTTGCCGATCCAGTAATAGATACCGGCAAAGATACAGAAGACAGCACCCAGTGACATCACATAGTGGAAGTGGGCAACCACGTAATATGTGTCGTGATAGGCGCGGTCTACACCGGCTTGCGACAGAACGATGCCGGTCACACCACCAACGGTGAACAGGAACAGAAACCCGAATGCCCAGAGCATCGGCGTTTTCAACTCGATAGAGCCGCCCCACATTGTGGCGATCCAAGAGAAGATTTTAATGCCTGTTGGAACCGCAATGACCATTGTTGCCAGCATAAAGTAGGACTGTTGGGTCAGCGACATACCGACGGTGTACATGTGGTGTGCCCAGACAACAAAGCCCAGCGCACCAATGCCAACCATCGCATAAACCATCGGCAAATAACCAAAGATCGGCTTTTTGGAGAAGGTCGAGATAACGTGGCTGACAATGCCAAAACCCGGAACGATGATCATGTACACTTCGGGGTGGCCAAAGAACCACAACAAGTGTTGATACAGAACCGGATCACCGCCACCGGCGGCGTCAAAGAACGTGGTGCCAAAGTTACGATCGGTCAACAGCATGGTGATCGCACCGGCCAGAACCGGCAAGGACAGAAGGATCAGAAAGGCTGTGACGAAGATCGACCAAGCAAACAACGGTGTTTTGTGCAGGGTCATGCCCGGCGCACGCATGTTCAAGAAGGTTGTGATCATGTTGATCGCACCCAATATCGAGGACGCACCCGATACGTGAACCGCGAAGATGGCAAAGTCCATCGACATGCCGCCCTCGTTGACCGACAGAGGCGCGTAGAGCACCCAACCGACGCCGGACCCAAGCTGGTCATTGCCGCCCGGTGTCAGCAGCGAGCACACCGCCAATGTAGAGCCCGTGACATACAGCCAATAGGACAGGTTGTTCATCCGCGGGAACGCCATATCCGGCGCGCCAATCATCAGCGGCATGAAATAGTTACCAAATCCGCCGAACAGGGCAGGAATAACCACGAAGAACATCATCAAAATGCCGTGGCCGGTAATCAATACATTCCAGAGGTGGCCGTTTGGCGTGCAGTCCTCGACGGCGGCAGCAACAAGCGATGCGCCTTCCATACACATGAACTGAACACCCGGATTCATCAGCTCCAATCGCATGTAAACAGTGAAAGCTACGGAAATGAAGCCCAATGTCCCTGCGGTAAAGAGGTATAGAATACCAATATCTTTGTGGTTTGTGGACATGAACCATCGAGTGAAAAAGCCCGGACGGGCGTGATCATCGTGACCATGTGCGGCTGCGTCTGCCATATCTGTCTCCTGACACGTCTCTTGTTGCCGCGAATCCCGTACTTGGGTCCGCAGATCCCCACGCCTTAACTACCCAACGGGCGCAAGATGCACAACTGTTTCATACGTCTAACACAGCATGCGGGGCGGCGTGTCGCAGGGCCCCTGCTTTTCAGTGACAAATTCACAGGTGAAAATCTGGTAATTTCTCTGTGGAGTGGTAAGTTTGGCCAACACTTGCTTGTCACAATGGATCAAACTTATGCAAACGCCTTTTCATGTCGTGTTTTCGGTTATTTTTGTCATCTTGCTCGGAACCCTGGCGGGTCATGCCCAAAACTCTGGACTGCCTCCATTGTTGCCAAAAATATTTATCGTGACCGGGGTTGCACAAGATGACGCGTTGAATGTGCGATTGGCACCGCTGCTCAAATCCGAAAAACTTGGGGCTCTTGCGTCGGGTGCACAAGTGGAAGTGACCGCGATGTCGCCTGATACAAAGTGGGCCCGAATTCTGTTTGAGGATCAGGATGGATGGGTGGCTGCACGGTATTTGGCCTTGGCTGCAGGGTCGCAGAAATTCGGTTCTGTGAATGGCGGTATTCCCAAAGTGCTGGCCTGTATCGGCACCGAACCATTTTGGTCGTTGGATGTCACAGTTTCTGACATGGTGGCAAAAATGGAGTTTCGGAATACTGAAACCAAACCCAAAACGTGGGCAAACGCTGTGGTGTCTGCGCCAGTCAATCGTGGTTTTCGCAGCTTTGCCGCGGTCGACGACGATGTTGCGGCAGTGTTCGGGCGGCACGAGTGTAGCGACGATATGAGCGATCGGACCTATGGCTGGACATTGGATTTACTGTTGCGCGGCGACCAAACAGGCTATCTGCAGGGCTGTTGCCGGATGATTGGCGACTAAGGATCGACAAAAATGGCGTTGAAGCTCTTTTTCAGGGCCACATCCAGATCATCCATTGTCACCGGCAGGCCCAAGTCAACCAGACTGGTCACACCGTGTTCGTTGATCCCGCAGGGAACGATGCCGTTATAGTGGCTCAAATCCGGTTCTACATTGATCGATATTCCGTGAAAACTGCGCCATTTTCGCAAGCGCACACCGATGGCCGCGATCTTGGCCTCGGGATGCGCACCTGTCGCGGTAAGCGGTTTGTCTTGGCGCACGACCCAAACGCCGACGCGCCCCTCGCGACGTTCGCCAACGACATTGAATTCGGCAAGTGTCAGAATAACCCAATCTTCCAGCGCCTGTACAAATTTGCGGACATCGCGGCCCCGTGTGTTCAGATCCAGCATTGCATAGGCGATCCGCTGCCCAGGCCCGTGATAGGTATACTGCCCGCCACGTGCGCTTTGGTGAACTTCGAACCGATCGGGGTCCACCAGATCAGCGCGATCGGCGCTGGTGCCGGCGGTATACATCGGTGGATGTTCCAGCAACCAGATACGCTCGGACGCCTCACCTGAAACCATTCTGGCGACATGCGCCTCCATTTCGGCCACAGCGTCGGCGTAAGGGACCAGGCCCGTTGATGTTGTCCATTCAACCATTATGCTTCCATTTCAGATAATCCCGCAAAGGTCCAGTTCGCGATGTGCGGTTTGCGGTCAAGAAAGTCGAAATATCCTCTTCACAACGCAATGTGGCTCGGCTATACGCGGCTCACCTTAATGTGCGGCCGTGGCGGAATTGGTAGACGCGCAGCGTTGAGGTCGCTGTTCCTTAACCGGAGTGGAAGTTCGAGTCTTCTCGGCCGCACCAGAAATTATATAACACATTGATTAATATAACTTTAGATAGTGTAATTTTTCAGGCCCCAAAATAGCCCTCCCTTCATAAATCGCTAGAATAACCCGAAACGCGTGGTAACCTGATAATTCCTCGGGGCTTAACAGCAACGGGGCATCGCGATGCTCCTAAATCTTTAGGAGACATTGTGATAGCGCCTATTTTACCTATATTTCTTCAACTCGGGACCGAAAGCGCTAAATCCTGA
>CAXMUJ010000082.1:0-2486 GCA_964196455.1 uncultured Myxococcota bacterium
CCCACGAACCGTTGGTTCGCCAGCGCAAATCCGACCATGAAGATCGCAAAGGCAATCAGGATACCCTGACGTGCCAACACGCCTCCAATTGCCTTCATTCTATCGTCTGCCATTGATTTTCCCTCCCAACGCGGTCTGTCAGACCAACGTCATTCCTCCGTCGATCATCACAATTTGCCCAGTCATGTAGTCGCTGTCTCTAGACGCCAGAAACGTCGTTGTTCCGGTGATATCCGCGGGGTGTGCCACGCGGCCCATAAGAATATCGGCGGCGAATTCTTCCATCGCCTCGCCCGGGCGGCTTGATGCACCGATCTCCATCAGGTCCCGGTCCACCTCTTCCCACATCTCGGTTGCGACGACACCCGGCGCAAAGCCCGTGACTGTAATATTATGCTTCGCCAGGTCTCGAGCGCCCGACTGAGTCAGTGCAACAACGGCGAATTTTGAGGCACAGTATGGGGCTACGTTGTCAAACCCTTGCCTGCCGGCAATGGAGGCTGTGTTGATGATTTTCCCACCAGTGCCTTGCGCGATCATTTGTTTGGCCGCTTCTTGCATGCCGACCATCACACCAAGACCGTTGACGTCCATGATAAAGCGCCAGTTTTCCTCTGTCACATCAAGGAAATTCATCGGTTTATTGACACCGGCGTTGTTAAATTTGACGTCCAGTTTGCCAAAAGACTCAACCGTCCGCGAGATCATTGCGGCGACCTGATTCCGTTTGGTGACATCCACTGCGCAGGACAGAACTTTGCCGCCATTTTCTTTGGCACGCTTTTCGTTTTCACGAGCAACTACTGTCACTTTCGGGCCATTGATATCAGCGAAGCAAACGTCCGCGCCCTCGTCAAGCAAGGCCTCACCAATTGCGCGTCCGATACCCTGAGCCGCGCCGGTGACAATACAAGATTGTGCTGTGACTCGCCCCATGACGTCGCCCCCGATGCATCAATTTTTTTTGAAAAATGGCGGACAGATCACATTTGATCCATCCGCCGAAGGGAGCGTTCTTAGAAGACGGGCTTCGTGAACTGATCCATATTGGCTTTAGTGATCTTCGGTGTGTCAAAGTAGTTCAGGAATGGAACATCCTTGCCACCGAGAATATCCAGTGCAGTTTTAAGCGCAGCTTCGGCATCGTCTACTGGCGATTGATAAATTGAACCGTAATACTCACCACGCGCCATAGCTTCGTACCCAACCGCAAAGTTTGTTGCACCCACGAAGGCAATTTCATCGACGCGACCCGCCGCAATTGCCGCGTTCATTGCGCCAACGCCCATGTTGTCGTCTCCGGCATAAACACCGTCGATATTGTCATATTTTACCAGGAACGCTTCCATGACAGTTTGCGATTTTTCACGGTTCCAGTCGCCGGGCTGTGTTTCGACCAGTTCTACGTCCGGGCACGCTTCGGGAAGGCGATCTTCGAACCCTTTGGCGCGTTCAATTGCAGTGGTATAGCCGGGTTGACCTGAAATCTGCAAAACGCGACCTTTGCCTTCCAGCGCTTCACACATCAGCTCGGCCGAGCGTGCGCCCTGGGTGATGTTGTCTGGGCCGGAGAAGGATTTGACAAATTCGTGGCCGGCTTCGGCGATGTTCGAATTGGTCACGATCACCGGAATGCCAGCTTTAAACGCTTCGCGCACAGCCGGGATCACCGCTTCGCCATTTGTCGGCCAGATGATGATCGCGTCTACTTCCTGCTGGATAAGGTCCTGCATCTGAGCGATTTGGCGGGCCACGTCGCCGCCTGCGTCCAGAACCACTGCTTCAACATCTGCATTGGCCTCTGCCGCGGCAATAAAGGCTTTTTCATATGTGGTTTGGTAGCTGTCAACGCCCACATTGTTCTGTGTAATTCCGATTTTGTAGCTCTCGGCAAATGCTGCGCCAGCAAATGCCAGGCCTGCTATGGCCGTGGTTCCTGCAATCAGTGTTTTGAGTGACTTGTTCATTTAGGGCTCCTCCCTTTGATCTTAACTTTTTTGTGGCCGTTGGCGATCGGTCGAGAAACCGAATCTGTCAGCGACTCCGCAAATGGATCATCCAGGATTGTGCTGTACGCGCCCTTTGCGATTATGTCCGTTTTGAACATTTCGATGTTCAAATTGGCTTTTTTCATCATACTCTACTCGACTCAAATTGAACATTTTAAGGAGGTGGGGTGTGATTCCCCGCGATCAGAAAATGAAAACCCCAGAAAAAGACGGACCGGTTCTTTTGAAAATGCACGACATTCAAAATGAATATCTGACGGCCCAGAAAGGCGCCCGCACCGGGCCTTCCGGCACAGATGTCGTTTCAAGCAATGCCGAATTGTTGCGTATCATAGGGTTTCTTGAGGCGTTCAACAATGAAGTCGAGACCGCGTTGGAAACCAATGCGCCCAACCCTTACATGAATATGGCCCTGCATCTGATCCGCAACCATCTGGAGGGCAAAATTGTAACCGCCTCGACGCTTGTAGATGCATC
>CAXMUJ010000083.1:0-5249 GCA_964196455.1 uncultured Myxococcota bacterium
GTTATTCGATTCCGGCTGGCGTCGAACACGGCGCGATGATCAAGGCTGGAACGCGGCTTATCGACGTTTTCGAGGAAGCCAACCGATACGCCGTCAAGGGCTGACTAATGGAAACTTTGTCCGCTCAGCTGCCGTCCGACCGTTAAATTGCTGCGCGATGGGTGAATGGCCGCTTCGGCTGGCCGCACTGCAGTATCGCGAGTGTAGGTCGAACGGCAGCAAAGGGCCGTTAGCATCAATTCTGGCACCCTTCATGGGGTGCTGGAAAGCCGTTAGACGGTCTAGCCGCACCTTGCACCTGAACAGGCAAACATCTGCTGTGGCGCTTCTCAATTAACGGTATCTGCCACACCGATAGACCTAGCAGTTGTTATGCGCCAACACGGCGCCACGTGATCAAAGTTTCGTAACATTTCAATGACAGTTGGCAAAATATTGGCATTTAATTGCCGATTATCTCCCCTTTATAATTTTTTCCTCATTCATGCCATACTTTTTAATTTCTAATGTCGACATATACACCTGCGCAGCCCCTGTGTAGCTTGGAAGTAATATGGAGAAATTGAATGAGTGAAGAAACAAAAATTGGTCGGCGTGATATGTTGGCCCGTCTTGGCTTGACCGCCACAGCAATCTATTCCGTGCCAGCAGTGACAACCTTTGGCACCGTCTTTGCTTCTGAACATAGCGAAGACAGTCCTGATAGCCCAGACAGTCCTGATAGCCCGGAGAGTGCGGAAAGCCCAGAGAGCACCGATAGTTCAGAAAGCACTGAAAGCGGCCCAAGCGACGACGATGACAACTGTACTACCAATAGTGGCGGTGGTAAAGTCTGCATCGGATAGGTCGCGCTCGATATAAAATTCAGGCGGCCACTTGCGAGTGGCCGTTTTGCATTGCCCTGTCAATGTGCGCTTTCCACCAGCTCCATTACCTGACCGGTACACCAATTTGCCAACCAACGCGCTATTACGATTACGGTTCATTCAAACCGACGGGCCCGTCATATTACGGGACTGCCCCGAACTTCTAGATTATCTGTCTCTGATCCTGCCTTTTTGGGATTACGGATTTGAGCCCGAGCCACAGGTGGGTGAAATACCCTTTCTGACCATTTCGAAACAGGGCGATGATTACTTTCTCGAAGGCCCCTATCTGCCGCAGCCAACCGTGTCCGTCGCCTGTGCCGTATCGGCGCGACCGCCCAGATCAGGGTGGCTGAAGCCCGGCCCGAAGTCGGCATTGGGCTGTCATACGCCTTCAGCATCCACTCTGGCACCCCTCAGGGGGCGCTGTAGAACCTCTAGCCGGATTAGCGACACATGGCACCAGAACAGGCAAACATCTGCTGTGGCGATTCTCATTCAGCGGCATCTGCCACGCCAATAGACCTAGCGGTCGTCATGCCCTATTATTCGACCTGAACCAGTCAGTGTGCCTGTAAAAAGTGATGGAACACACAGACACCATATCTTGACTACCGGAGACCAAAAGATGCTTTCCAAAAAACAAGACGAGTTTGCAATTTTGTTATCTAACGGTTGCTCGCAGGCTGATGCTTATCGGCAGGCTTACAATGCGGGGAATATGAAGGATACGTCCATATATGTTGAAGGCTCTCGTCTGAAAAAGAACCCAAAGGTCGCCCTAAGAATAGAAGAGCTATCGCGGGAAAAAGACGTGGATCGCCGCATGCAGGTGGTCAAGCGCGAAGACTTCGTTTTGGATGGCTTGACGCGCGAAGCCGAAACAGCGTTGTCTGCCAGCGCGCGCATCCGGGCACTGGAACTTATTGGCAAGACGATAGGATTGTTCACGGGCAGATCGGAAAAAGTGGTGGAACCTGAATTGACATCTGCGGAGCTAAAAAAGAAGATTACCGACAAACTTTCAAAGTATCTGAATATCCACCTTGCCGATTAGTCAAATTGCGGGTTTTGGAGCGAATCCAATTACGCCTTGCAACCCATTTGCAACCCATAGTTCCAAATGTTCCAGAAAAATTTTCGCTAAGTCATTGATTTAAATGGTGAGCCGGTCGGGGCTCGAACCCGAGACCTACTGATTCAAAGCCAAATGATGTTTAAGCAACAACACAGTTGAAAAGTGTTTTCCATTTCCCCGCAACCTTGCTATTCCAACTAGATATCGCCAGTTTGGCGGCCAGATCATTACAGGGGCAAAACGTTGATCACACATCGCAAATTATCCGTGTTATCTAGCGTGCTTGGCGCAACGCTTCTGACATCACCGGCCTTCTCGCAAGCCAGCTACTGGCCCTCGACCTCGGCCTACGGGATGCCCGGTTTGATCGACATGCCCACCGCAGAATCGCTGCCGGACGGCCAACTTGTGATTTCATCCTCGCGGTTTGCCGAACAACAAAAGACCGCACTGGCCTTTCAAATATCACCACGGCTCACAGGCGCGTTTCGCTATTCCGTGCTCAATCGCTGGGCCAGCATTGCCAAGCCAGATGTCACCCATACCGCTGACCGGAGTTTTGATTTTCAATTCCGCGTCTTCGACGAGGGACAATACACGCCGTCAGTGGCCATCGGCTTGCGGGATTTCATCGGCGCAGGACTATTGGGTGCTGAATATTTGGTTGCGACCAAATCAGTCACACCCACGGTAAAGGTTACTGGCGGTCTGGGTTGGGGACGGCTGTCCAATACCGACACAATCCGCAAGTCATCGGTCGACCAGGGCGGCACGCCGAACTATGACCAGTGGTTCACAGGTCCTGTTGGCTTTTTTGGCGGTGTCGAATGGATTACACCCGTAGAAAACCTGACGTTTAAACTGGAATATTCTTCGGACCAGTATCACCGCGAAACCGACGACCGGAACGTGTTTGACCGCAAGTCTTCGGTAAATATTGCCTTCGAATACACGCCGATCGAAAACCTGCAACTGGGGCTTTATTACCTGTATGGCAGCGAACTTGGTCTGAGCTTTTCAATTGCCGTTGATCCCAAAACCACCCCGTTCAAGAATGCCTCTTTCGAAGGCGCGCCGACACCCATCGCGGCACGGCCGGCGAATTACAGCACCGACACGTCCTGGCTGAATGTCGAAGGTATTAACGAGCGCGGGCAGGACCAGCTGAACCAGCTTCTGAACCCACAGGGTATTTCGGTCGAAGCGCTGTCGCTGAATGGGACACAAGCCGAGCTACGCTTTCGCAACTCGCGCTATAACGCATCCGCTCAGGCATTTGGTCGGGCGGCGCGCGCAATGGCCCACGTGATGCCAGACTCAGTCAACACCTTTGTCCTGACCCCGATGGAAAACGGATTGGCCGCGGCATCACTGACCGTGTCCAGACGCGATCTGGAACAGTTGGAACATGATATTCAAGGCGCCGAGCTGATACTGGAACGCTCGACCCTGTCCGGCGCCGGACCGATGCCCGAGAACGCGGTCACGGCCCAAGGGCTCTATCCGGACTTCAGCTACAGCTTTGGCCCCTATCTAAATTTGTCGCTTTTCGACCCCGCCGAACCTGTGCGTGCTGACGTCGGTCTGCGGGCGAGCGCAACATACCAGGCATCGCCCGGATTGTCGTTTAGTGGTTCGGTGCGCAAGAAACTGACCGGCAACTTGAATGATGCGATTGAAAGCGATTCCGAATTGCCGAAGGTTCGGTCCAATAGTGCGCTTTACAGCAGCCAAGGTGATCCAGCCCTTGAATACCTGACCGGTGAATACCTGTTCAAGGCGGGCCGTGATCTGTATGGCCGTGTTTCGGCCGGCTATCTCGAAGCAATGTTTGGTGGCGTTTCTACCGAACTTATCTGGAAACCGGCGCAACAGAATTGGGGCCTGGGTGTCGATCTGGCTTATGTAAAACAACGTGATTTCAACATGCGTCTGGGCTTTCAGGATTATTCGGTGTTGACCGGTCATCTGTCGACATATTTCCAGATCGCCAAAGAGTATCAGGGTGAAGTCAGCGTCGGACGCTATCTGGCTGGCGACTGGGGTTCGACTTTCGCTGTGAACCGCGTCTTTGACAATGGTTGGAAAATTGGTGCCTACGCGACAATATCCGAGACCTCGTTTGATAATTTCGGCGAAGGCAACTTTGACAAGGGCATTCGCATGACCATTCCGATGTCTTGGGCACTGGGCAGACCGAGCAAACGCGACTATGCTCTGGATCTGAACTCGCTGGCGCGCGACGGCGGTGCCAAGCTGAACAACCGCACGCCGCTCTATCCTATTATAGAAGACTATCACGCGCCCAACTTGGGCAACGGCCAAGGCCGGTTCTGGAGATAAGGGAAACCTATGCGCATCAGCATTTTGAAATCGACCGCTTTGGCTTCGGCTATGACCTTGTCGGCCTGTTCCTTCTTGGCGCCGGAACAGGAATCACTTGGCGGCCTTCTGGTCTCCACGGCAAAGTCGACAGTGAGCGGCAGACTTGGGTCCAAAAAAACCGCCGGACCGAATAAGGCGGCCGCCACGGCAGCCCGGCAAGCTTTGGACTTGATCAATCGGACCGGCAGGTCGGGACTTTTGACGACCACCCCCAAATTGGGGCGCACAACAGTTATGGTCGAAGAGGGCCGCAACGGGCCACACGTGACCTATCGCGGAACAAACAACAGCAGCCTGACACTCAACGCGGGCATTGTGAATGCGTCGCGCGGCATCGGGGTCGATCTGATTGCCCAGGCGACCAGTCAAAACCCGGCGGGATTGTTCACGACGGGGTCTTTCCCCAAGGAGTATGCGCGTGCACAGCGGCATCTTGACGGTGAAAATCACTTGCTGTCGGCTGAATTCCTCTGTGTGATAACCCGCACCGGAACAGAAACTATCACTATTGTGACCAGAAAACGCGCGACAACGACCTTCGAGGAGACCTGCAAAAACGACCGGCGGGCGTTCCGCAACCGGTATTGGGTTGGCAGCGGATCCGGCACTATTTGGCAGAGCCAACAGTCGATCAGCAGCCTGTCCGGCCATGTGATTATCCAGTACATTGCGCCAAAATAGCTAATTTAACCAAAATTTTAGCCAATTAACCCTGTCAAAAATCGACTCGTTGACAAAACGTGTTCAGAAAATTATTATAATATCGTCTATACCGACAGAAATACTGAACCACCACCAGCTGAAGCTGGTGGGATCAACAGAGGCAGTTGAAACTGCCTTTTCTTAACTGAGCGCCTCCGGCGCACCTTTGAATTTCTTTGTCCGTCTGGAAGACGGAGGGTTTAAACCAAATGGTGGAA
>CAXMUJ010000084.1:0-3089 GCA_964196455.1 uncultured Myxococcota bacterium
GGTGACAAGCTGACGCTGAACCTGCAGGTGGCAACCCAAGGTATGTCGATCAAAATCGTTGAACTGGTCGGTCAGAACTGGCGTGACGTTGGCATCGACAACACGGTCAAAGAGGTCACCACGGACGAATATCGCTCGGCCCAATCCTCGAACCAGCTTGATGTCACCATGTATGAGAAAAGCGTGCCGTTGGTCGTGGTTCTTGCCAACCCTGAAATCTTCATCCCACCATTCGACAACTACTTCAACATGCGTACCGCGATGTTGTGGGGCGAATACGTTGAGTCCGACGGTGCCGCAGGTGTAAAACCACCAGAGTATGTCTACACCATGATGGAAGATATCAACGCATTCCAGGCGACGCCGGTTGGGACGCCTGAATCGGATGCGCTGGGTCTGAAACTGGTTGCGAACATGACCGGAAGCCTGCTGTTCATCGGCACCGTAAAGGAACAAAAGCCGATCTATCATGCGACAGCGCTGAAGAACGTCACTCAGTTCAAAACAGCATCCTATGCGTATTACCGGACCTATCCTTACCGTGCTGCACAATGGTTTCTAGACGAGTAACGTCTTGAACACCTGCTAAATCCATAGTTGCGGGCCGCACATGTGGCCCGCAGCCAAAATCAAGAAACTACGGACCCAAAAATGGGTCGCAAATGCCGACTGGGGGCGAAGATACATCAATGTTCCAATTTCTACGCTTCGCGGCAGTCCGCGCATTCTTTGCCGTTTTCACTCTGGTCCTTGTATCTTTCATCGTCTTTTCCCTGATGGAAATGGTGCCCGGCGATTGCGCCGAGCGGTACCTTGCCTTCAAAAATTCGCAAGGTGCTATGATTTCCGTGGCCGATATCGATGCCGAACGTGTCCGGCTGGGACTGGACAAACCCTACCTGCAGCGCTGGACAAGTTGGATTTTCAACGCCTTTCAGGGCGAGTTTGGTGACAGCTGCATTCTGCGCCTCAACATTAATCAATTGCTGGGCCAAAAGGTATGGCTGAGCATCGGCATCTGCCTTGGCTCATTGCTTCTGGCCTATCTGATCGCAATCCCCGTCGGCATCATCGCCGCCACCTCGCGCAACCCGTTTCTGAACAACGGTCTGCGCATCGTGAGCTACATGGGGCTGGCGCTGCCAAACTTTCTGCTTGCCTTGATGATCATGCTTTTTTCCACTGTAATGTTCGGCGATAGTTTAACCGGCCTGTTCTCACCCGAGTATCGAGATGCCCCCTGGAATTGGGACAAGATCAAGGACTTCCTCGGCCACGTCTGGCTACCAGTGTTCATCCTTGGATGGTCTGCCACCGCATTTGCCATTCAGACGGTGCGCGCGCTGATGTCGGATGAGATTAACAAGCTTTATGTCACCGCAGCTTTGGCACGTGGGGTATCGGGGCGCAGGTTGCTGATGCGCTATCCCGCCCGGCACGCCCTGAGCCCGATCATCAATTCGCTTGGCTTCGATTTGAACCGCATCTTTAACGAGCTCCCGATCGTTGCACTGATCCTCACATTGACCGAAGCCGGATCCCTGTTGATTGAGGCATTGGCCCGCTCCAACGATCAGCAACTCGCAGGTGCGATCATCTTTTTCCTGACCGGCAGTATCGTTGCCATTAACTTTATCACCGATATTGCGCTGGCGATCGTCGATCCGCGCATCCGTCGCAGTATATTGGGATAACGGATATGACAGAGACCAATATCTACGATGCCGCCGTGGACCAAAGCGCCAAGGATGCCTATTTCACGGCCTCGCAAGGGCAGCTGATCTGGGCACGGTTCAAGAAACAAAAGGCCGCCATGGTCGGCGCATGGGTGCTGGTGTTTCTGGTCCTGTCCGGCTTTTTCGCGCCGTTCCTGACCCCGTATGACCCCACGATTTCAGGGCGCGACAAAGACTATCTGAACGGCGCGCCAACTATCCCAGAGTTCTGCGATCACAATGGCTGTTCGCTGCGTCCGTTTATCTATGGGGTTGAACGGGAACGGTCGATCAAGACCAACTTCAGATGGGTCACCACAATAAACACCGAAGAGCGGCTGTATGTTCAGTTCTTTGTCGAAGGGTCGCCTTACAAGTACTTAGGCATTACCTTTAACACCCATCTTTTTGGACTGGATGAAGGATATGTTCATCTGTTTGGAACTGATTCAACGGGCAAAGACATCTTTTCTCGAACCTTCCACGCGATCAATACGTCCCTTGCTGTCGGCACGATCGGTGTTTTCATCGCTTTTGTCTTGGCTTTGATCATCGGCGGGATATCGGGATTTTACGGAGGCTGGATAGACTCGTTCATTCAGATGGTGACGGATGCCGTCCGCACCATTCCGGCCATCCCGCTGTTCATGGCGCTGGCCGCGTTCATCCCCGACACATGGAGCGCGGAAGAGAGGTTTTTCTTCATCTCTATCATCCTCGGGTTCATCGGCTGGCCAACCTTGGCACGACGGGTACGCACCCATCTGTTGACCGAACGCAATCAGGAATACGTCTTGGCCGCGCAGCTTTGTGGCGCGTCGCCCGGGCACGTCATCCGCAAGCATCTCCTGCCCAGCTTTACCAGCTATATCATCGTCGATCTGGTGATTTCTTTTCCCTATATGGTGCTGTCGGAAACCGCACTTAGCTTTATCGGACTGGGGTTGAAAGACCCGGTAAACTCGCTGGGGGTGATGTTGCAAAACGTGACCAGTGCCGATGTTCTGTTGAATTATCAGTGGTACTTCATTCCAGTGATCTTCTTTATCGTACTTGTGTTGGCCTTTGTGTTCGTCGGAGACGGCCTGCGCGATGCCGCCGACCCCTATTCGAGTAACAAGAAATGACCCTGCTGAAAGTTGAAAACCTGACGTTGGAGTTCGATACCGACGAAGGCCGGATCACCGCCGTCGACGATGTCTCGTTCGACCTGGCGGCGGGCGAAGTGATGGGGCTGGTGGGCGAGTCCGGGTCGGGCAAGTCGGTCATCGCCAAGTCGCTGATGAGGCTCAACCCCGGCAACGCCCATTTCGGCGATGCCACCAAGATCACGCTGACCCTGGAAACCGGCCCGGTCGACGTGATGTCGCTGCG
>CAXMUJ010000085.1:0-2374 GCA_964196455.1 uncultured Myxococcota bacterium
GCCAGCGCCATATCCGCGACAAAGGCCGCAAAAGACCGGCCAACGCCCCGGGCGCATGTCTTGGGTTACCCCAGAACTGTGGCGGTCTCATGCGGCCACCGTATCGCGGTTAATCAAGGCAAAAATTTCCATTTCAATAGACTCTACAACATCCGCGCCCCGGCTTTCGACCTGCCAGGCAGCATGCGCCATTTGGGCCGCAACGTCGGGAAAAGATATCTCGCACACGGCTTCCGTCAGTGACTTTGCTGTTTTGACACAGACAGTTGCCCCGACATCCGCGAGTTGCGTATAGCTGTCCTCGAACTGGGCGACAAAGGGGCCGTGGATAATGGCCGAGCCAAGGGCGGCGGCATCCAAAGGATCAGTCCCCCCGCCATGGGTCAGCGATTGACCTAAAAATGTCTGCGGAGCAATTCGAAGCCACAGGCCCAACTCATCAAGTGTGTCGTCCAGAATTACCGAGGTCGCGTAGCGCGGCTCTTCACCAAGTGACCTGCGCACAAAACCAATGTCTGCGGCCTTAAGAGCGGTTGCAAAGCGCGCGGTATCGGCAGGGCTCGCAGGTTGCAAAACTAACAGCAACCTATGCGTCAAACGGGCAGCATCGCGTTGTGCTTCCAGCACAGCGTCCAATTCGGATGCAAGAATACGACACGCCAACCAAACCGGCCTGCTGCCGATGGCTTTGCCCATTTTAGCATGCAATTGTTCATTGAAAGCCGGAGATTTGTGCCCGGTGACCAACGGCCCGCCGACCGGCAGCTTCTCTTCTGACAGCCCCAGAGCAATAAGTTTCGCTCGCGAGGCAGCATCGCGCGCGAAAACACGATCAAACTTGTCCACCGTCACCCGCAAAGAGCGCAGTGCGCCCCGGTTTCGAAACCGTTCCTTTGTTGTCAGAACGGTATTGGCGTTGATCATCGGAATACCCCGCGCGACGGTTGCCGAAATCAGGTTCGGGGCGTAGGACCCCCCCAGCCACAGGCATAGGCGTGGCTGCCATTGATCAAGAAACCGGGTGATCTCGGACATCTCTTCGGTCGGGCATTGAGACAGCGAAACCAGATCAGGGTAATCACGACTGGCAGATAGGCCCGAGGCCAGAACCCGCGAGGTCAAAAGTATCATCGGCGGCATTTTTTGCTCACCCAAACGAGCAATCAGGTCTTGCAGATCCGCCAGTTCGTCTGGACCGTCGGCATGAAACCACAAGAGTTCGCCATGAGATGCCGAAACCCGGGGCGGCAGCTGGGATTTGGTTTCGACGGTTGCTATCTCGGGCTTTGCCCGACCCAGCGCTCTGGAGACCCAGCCCAGAGATCCGGCTTTTGCCAGATTTTTGGAAAACCAACTGGAATTTGCCACGACCCTTGGACCCTAGCCCAGTTCTTCGGTTGCACTATGGGGAACTTCTTCGTCCCGTAGCCGGTGCAGATGCGCAATGAAATATCTGGCGTGGGCATTGTCTACTGTTTGTTGGGATTTGCTTTTCCACGCGTCGAATGCCGCCGCATAGCTGGGAAAAATTCCCACAATATCGATGTCGTCGACATTGCGAAACGCATTGCTTGACGGGTCTTTCAACTCTCCGCCGAACACCAGATGTAATCTTTGTACCATAGTAATTTCCTTGTTGTAGTGACCTGTATGGATCGAAGTCTTGATACCGCAATGGTCAGAGATATTCCATAAATCTTTCATGCAGGGCCGCCCCTGCTGCCAACATTCCCGGCATCTTGGGTGTTGGCTGATTAAAGACAGCCTGCTGACCTGACCGGGTACCGGTGACAGCGCCTGCTTCCTGACAAATCAAAACTCCCGCAGCTACATCCCACTCCCAGGTATCCCTAAGCGTCACCATACCGTCAAACCGACCCTGTGCCACCAAACACATCCGGTACGCCAGCGACGCGCGGAAATGCCGCTCTACCGGTGGTGGCGTGCCTGACCACAGCTCTGGCTTAAACTGCGACCCCGAGGCCAAAACCCGCGCGCCCTCTACCTGTGTGATCGCTGTCGCACTGATCGGTTCGCTGTTCAAATAGGCACCCTGTCCCAGCGCCGCATGATAGGTCAGACCTTTCACCGGCAAGTGCACCACACCGGCGATGATTTGGCCGTTCTGTGCGATCGCCAAGGAATGTGAAAAATTTTCATGGCCGTTGATAAATGATTTCGTGCCGTCAATTGGATCAACAATGTACACCCGCGATTTGGTCAGGCGTTTGGTGTCATCCTCGGTTTCCTCGGACAGCCATCCGGCGTCGGGATCAGCGCCCAGCAACTCGGCATGCAGCATCCGGTCGATCGCCAAATCAGCTTCGGTTACCGGTCCCTGACCGTCGCCTTTGTCCCAGGCATCCGGATTGCG
>CAXMUJ010000086.1:0-4032 GCA_964196455.1 uncultured Myxococcota bacterium
CGAAGGCAGAGATTGGCAATAGCCGCCAGCCCACTTCAACCCAACCCTGCCCTTGAGAATTCCCGCTCATGGGCGTATGACCCGCGGATGCTAGACGAAAACACAGACATCCATCCGCTGTTCAACGGCGCGCCCTCGACCACGGAGTTTAAAAAGCTGCGCAAACGTATCGTGCGCCAAACCCGCGAGGCGATCGAGGAATACGGCATGATCGAGCGCGGTGCCCGTTGGCTGGTCTGTTTGTCGGGCGGCAAAGACAGCTATACCTTGTTGGCGGTTCTGGCCGAGTTGCAATGGCGCGGTCTGTTGCCGGTGGATATTCTGGCCTGCAATCTGGATCAGGGACAGCCGAACTTTCCCGCCACGGTTCTGCCGGAGTTCCTGAAAAAAATGGGAGTGCCACACCGGATCGAATATCAGGACACCTATTCCATCGTGAAATCCAAAGTGCCGGCGAACCGGACCTATTGTGCCATGTGTTCGCGCCTGCGCCGTGGCAACCTGTATCGGGTCGCCCGTGAAGAGGGCTGTTCGGCGGTGGTTCTGGGCCATCACCGCGACGATATTCTGGAAACCTTTATGATGAACCTGTTTCACGGCGGGCGTCTGGCCACCATGCCGCCCAAGCTGGTGAACGAGCAGGGCGATCTGTTTGTCTACCGCCCGTTGGCCTTTGTCGCCGAGGCGGATTGTGAAAAATTTGCCCGTGACCTGAATTATCCGATCATTCCGTGCGACCTGTGCGGCTCGCAAGACGGTCTGCAACGTCAACAGGTCAAGGCCATTCTGGACGGGTGGGAGAAAAACAGCCCCGGCCGCAGACAGGTCATGTTTCGCAGCCTGATGAACGTGCGGCCCAGTCATATGATGGACCAGTCGTTGTTTGATTTTGCGGGTTTAATCCGCCCCAATCCGGCAGGCATCAACAACAGCAGTGCCCCCCCCGTTCCCGACTTGGGGAAATCTGCGCCAAAGCCGCCCGAAAAGGCTTAAAAACCTTGACCTTTCCACTGTCTTTGTATTGAACCAACCAGACTCAAAAATTACCGCCGTCAGGACCCATCTATGGACGATAACAACCGCAATCTGATCCTTGCTTCGGCGCTCAGTTTCCTCGTGATCCTCATCTGGTTTTATCTGTTCCCGCCGGAAACACCCGAGGTCACACCCGAGGCGCCGGTTGCGGCAGGAACCGATGCACCAACGACCTCCGGTGTCGCATCGACCCCGAACGTGCCCACAGATGGCAGTGTTGCACCAACGCCGTCCCTGGCCGGCGCACCGGTTGACAGCCGCAAAGACGCGCTGGCCAAGACCACACGGGTTGCAATCAACACGCCACGGCTAAGCGGATCGTTGTCACTGGTGGGTGGCCGGATCGATGATCTGAAACTTCTGGATTACAATGTAAAGCTGAACGACCCGTCCGAGAAAGAGACTTTGCTGTCGCCTGCCTCCGGTCCTGCCGCGTATTACGCGCTTTATGGCTGGGCCCCGACCGGTGATCTGTCGTTTGAGGATGTTCCCGGTGCAAACACACCCTGGACCGTTGAGAGTGGCTCCGAGCTGACAGAAAAGTCGCCTGTTGTCCTGCGTTGGGACAATGCCATGGGCGTCACATTCCGCCGGACCATCGCGGTGGACGAGAATTACATGTTTTCGATCACCCAGTCGGTCGAGAACAAGTCCGGTGGCAATTTGCGTCTGGCCCCTTACGGCATCATCGCCCGCCACGGCGAGCCGGAAACCATCGGTTTCTACATTCTGCACGAGGGCATCGTGCGGTCATCGGACGGCGAAATTCAGGAAATCGACTACAATGATATGCCAGACCAAACCGTTGATCCTGCAGAGCATGCCGCCGTGGACGCCATTGACGTCGTCACGGACGGTTGGATTGGATTTACCGACAAATACTGGATGACAACACTGATCCCCGCCTCTGGTCAGGCGTTTAACTCTGTTTCGAAATACACCGCCGCATCGGATACCTATCAGACCGATATGCGCTTGCCAGTGGTCGAAATTGCCGCCGGAACAACCCACGATACAAAAACCAGCCTGTTTGCCGGTGCAAAAGAGTGGGATGCGATCCGCGACTATCAAGATGAACAGGGTGTCGATAAATTCATCGACTCCATCGACTGGGGCTGGTTCTTTTTCCTGACCAAACCGATTTTCCAGGTCCTGCACTTTATGAACGGTGTTATTGGCAATATGGGTGTCGCCATTATCGGCCTGACCCTGTTGATCAAGGCGTTGCTGTTCCCGCTGGCCTATAAATCCTTTGTCTCGATGGCGCGGATGAAAGAGCTGCAGCCTGAAATGGAAAAGATCAAGGAAAACGCCGGCGAAGACCGTCAGAAACAACAGCAAGAGATCATGAAGCTCTACAAAGAGAAGAAAGTGAACCCGGCTGCCGGTTGTTTGCCTATCCTGCTGCAAATTCCGATCTTCTTTTCGCTGTACAAGGTTATCTTTGTCACCATCGAGTTGCGTCACGCGCCGTTCTTTGGCTGGATACAGGATTTGTCGGCGCCGGACCCGACATCGCTGTTGAACCTGTTTGGTCTGCTGCCGTTTAACCCGCCGTCGCCAGAGTCTTTCCTTGCGATCTTGTCTATCGGCGTCTTCCCGATCCTGATGGGCATCACCATGTGGCTGCAACAAAAGCTGAACCCGGCCCCCACTGACAAGACCCAAGCCCAGATTTTTGCATGGATGCCGTGGGTGTTCATGTTCATGCTGGGCCGGTTCGCATCGGGTCTGGTAGTCTACTGGGTTGCCAACAACACGATCACATTCATTCAGCAATACACCATCATGCGCAGCCAGGGCGTCAAGCCTGACATTCTGGGCAATATGTTCGGCAAGCTGATGGGTCGGAACAAAGCGGACAATTAATGGCACAGATAACAGAGCTTTACCGCCATCCGATCAAAGCACATGGCCGTGAAGCGCTGAGTTCTGCCACGCTGACAGTTGGAAAGACTTTTCCGTGGGATCGGGTCTGGGCCGTGGTGCATGACGCATCCAAGGTTGACCGGTCCAACACCGACTGGGCGCGATGTGTCAACTTTTCCCGCGCGGCCAAGGCGCTGGGACTGATGGCGATCACAGCGGAATTGGACACCGATGCCGGGACTGTGCGCTTGACCCATCCCGATCTGGGCGACGTGTCGGGCAATCCCGACAAGACCGAAGACGCGGCGCGTCTGATCGCATGGGCCAAACCGCTGATGCCAGCGGATCGTGCGCAATCGGTGTTTATCACCAAAGCCACGGATCGCGGCATGACGGACTCGGCCTTTGCCTCGATCTCGATCAATTCGCACGCCTTTTTGCGTGACCTGTCTGATCGTGCCGGCATGGACCTGTCACAGCACCGTTGGCGCGGCAATATCTGGCTGGACGGCATCGAGCCTTGGGCAGAGTTCGACTGGATCGGGCGCCAGCTGCGGATTGGCGACGTACAACTGGCGGTGCGCGAACGGATTACCCGGTGCAAAGCGACAACGGCCAATCCCGAAACCGGCATATTCGAGTTTGATACTCTGGCATTGTTGAACACGGGCTACGGCCATCAGGATTTCGGCGTTTTTGCCGAGGTTATCACCGGCGGAAAAATCCGCACAGGCGACAAGGTAGATATTTTATGACCGGCATAACATTCACAATGGCCCAAGCCCCCGATCACGCCGACAGCGAAAAGGGTCGTCTGATGTTTGCCGGTCCCTGCGATTTTCTCAAGGGCGTGGTGGCCATGGACGGCATGCCGCCGTCCGACCGGATGGAGGTCTGTTTTGCCGGACGCTCTAACGTCGGTAAATCCAGCCTGATCAATGCACTGACCGGTCGCAAGGCGCTGGCACGCACGTCCAACACACCGGGCCGGACCCAAGAGATTAACTTTTTCACGCTGGGTGATGCGCATTATCTGGTCGATGTGCCGGGCTATGGCTATGCCAATGCGCCAATGGCGGTGGTGGGCAAATGGCAGCGGTTGCTAAAAAACTATCTGTCGGGTCGCCC